>CAXNJA010000012.1:0-33260 GCA_964202555.1 Mycobacterium sp. | reverse complement strand
TGACCAGGTCAGAGGCCCGGTTACTAGCCATCCCCAGGCCGCCCACCACGGGGAACATCAGCCCGGCGATCAGGATCCCGGCCAGCACGCAAAACAAGGCCAACTTGCGAACCGTTGGTCGGGTCGGGGGATAGTGATCCGACATTCCGAACACCCTAAGCCGAACCACATGAGCGGTCCAATGCGGGACCCGCCACCCGCCCGGTCAGCCCGCCGTCACGACGATGCCGTCGTCATCGCTGAACGCCAGATCGCCCGGTCGGAAGTCGACACCGCCGAGCCTGACGACGACGTCACGCTCTCCGGCGCCGGTCTTGTCGCTCTTGCGCGGATTGGTGCCCAGCGCCTTGATCCCGATCCGCAAGGTGCGCAGCGTGCTGGCATCGCGAACGGCACCGTTGATGATCAGTCCGGACCAGCCGTTGGCCCGGCCCAGTTCGGCGATGACGTCTCCGACCAGGGCCGTGTGCAGCGAACCGGCGCCGTCGACGACCAGGACCCGTCCTCCGCCGGGTTCGGCGAGGACCGCCTTGAGCAGTGCGTTGTCCTGGAAGCACCGGACGGTGGCGATCGGCCCGGCGAACTCGGCGACCGCGCCGAACTGGCGGAACTGCACGTCGCAACTGCGGACGTCGGCGCCGATCTCGTCGACGAGGTCGGCGGTCGGCCGGAAAGTGGCAGTCATTGACGCTCAGCCGCGACGCTGCGTCGACGTCGCAGTCCCCACAGCAGCGCTCCGGCGATCAGGGCCGTGGCGCCAATGGCGAACGGCCACAACGGAAACCGATCTACCGGGTCTGGGTTTTGCACAGCGGGACCGGGCTGGCCGGTGCTCGGCACCGTCACGGTGAACGACCACGAGCCAGACACCACGTGCCCGTCGGCGGATGTCACCCGGTAATTCACGGTGTAATTGCCTGCCGGTCCCAGCGTCCGGACGGCGGCGCCGACGGTGGCGCCCCGAACTTCGGCATCGCCGGCGGACCACAGATTGCCGTCCGGTCCCACCACCGTCATCGCCGCGAAGGTCGGCTGTAACTCCTCGTTGAACGTCGCGGTCACCCGGGCGGGCCCGGAGGTAAGCGTCGAATCGGCCGCCGGGTCCGAGGCCGTCAGAGATGTGTGGGCGGATGCGGTTGGAATACCGGCGGCGAGACCGGCGATCAGCAGGACAGTGAGCAGTAACCGCGCCAGTGCGCTGGGCACTAGAGAACTCCCAGGCGGGCCATGATGTCGGCTTCGATGCCGTCGAGTTGCTCACTGATCGATGACTGGGCGGCCCGTCGGCGTGGCCCAGGCATGTTTTCCGCCGCCGGAACCGCTGCTGCCAGCGCAGTCAACCGCTCGGTGATCGCGGATACGAACTGCTGGGTCTCGGAGTCGTCATGGCGCTCGTCGACCAGGCGCAGCGACTGTTCGGCCCCCGAGATCCGCGCCGACAGCCGGCCGCCGGCGCCGGAGAACTGGCCCAGCTGGGTCAGCGGCACGCCGAGCTTGTCGGCGCGACGCTCGTCGATGACGCCGCGGGCGGAGATCGCGGCCCGGTAGGCGACCGGAACGACGACCGGTGCCAGCAATCGGGAGGCGGTTAGAGTCCGGCGGATCCGTCCCGGCGCCAGCAACTTGCCTTCACGCGCGGTCCGAAGCCTGGTTTCAGCTACTTTCAGCGCTGTCCGGTCGATGTCCTTCTGCGCCTTCAACTGTGTCTTGGCTGTTCTCTCCTCAGCCCGCGCGGACGCCTTGATGCGTTTGCGCTCATTCTTGGCGCCAAGCTTGGCCTCCAACTTCGCCTTCGCCTTGAGGGCGCGGGCTTCAGCGCGCCTGGTCGCGCGGCTCTTGCGCTTGGTGAACAGGCCCATCGCAGCTGCCTTTCTCCTCCGGGGGCGGCGGATCGGGTGTGTCGGGTGCCCGACCCGGTGCCATGAACCCTATCGCCCGGGCCAAGCGGTGAAGGGACGACCTGCGGATATGCCACAATTGGTGTGCTTCTGCAAACTCCGGCGCCGCGACCCGGCGGCCCTATTCAGGTTGAGGACGTTGTTGTGAACCGGTCGGTGATCACGGGGACGATCGCCGCCGTCGTGTTGTCTGCCGGCGCCGCAATGGCCGCGGCCGCACCCGCGGTGGCCGATCCACCCGGACCGGGCACCGTGGCCGATGCGGGCAGTCCCGATGCAGGCAGCCGCGGTGATGACCGCACCGAGGGCACCCGGAAACGCGGACAGGCCCTCACCCTGCCGACGACGGCCGAACCAGGCTCTGCCACGAAAGAACCGTGGCCGTGCCCGTGGCCGACGGTCGTCCCACCGGCACCGGCACCGGCACCGGCACCGGCACCGGTTCCGTCGGGTTCCGACCGGGGCGGTAACGGTGTGCTGGCCGCGCTGCCGATCGGCGCCACGCCGGTGGTGCCGGTACCCCGGATTGCCGGTGCGGCAGAGCCGCAGCCCGCTGAGTTCGACATCGCTGAGTTCGACATCGCTGAGTTCGACATCGCCGAGTTCGACATCGCTGAGTACGGCGAAGCCTCCAACGCCGCGCCGATTGCCGAGGCGCTGCCGGCCCAACCTGCTGCCGACGCGACCGGAGCAGGTCCGGCGGCGGTAGACCTATCGCCGCCACCGGCTGCGCTGCCGGCGCCGGTGATGATGAGCCCGCCGATCGGCTCAGCACCGCCGCCACCACCGGCCGCGCCACTGACCCGGACGGCGATTGCGCCGCGGGTCGTGCCTGCACCGCCCGCGCAGAGCCAGTCGAGTGTCGACCCGGCACGCTCGGTGCGGTTGGGCTACCCCGAGGAGTTGCGCAGTGCCGACATCACCAAGCTGGCGATGGTGGCACTGCCCGGTCTGGCAGCAATCGCCGGGATGACCGCGCTCGGCGGCGTGATCGGATACCGCCAGGCCCGGGCGGGTTACGTCCTGCAGGCTGCCGGCGCGGGCCGGTTCCTGCAATGACGTTCCGGGGCCGACCTTCTGGGGCCGGCGATGTCGGCTGACCGCCAGGTGACCCAGGCCGTCAACGAGGTTCTGGCGCTGGCGCCGCGCCGGGGCGAGGTTTCCCTGGCGCGGCTGGTGGCCGCCGTCGGGGCGCACCGGTCAAGGCCCATCGAGGTCATCGCCGCCGAACTGCCGGCGGGAGTATCCGGGCAGTGGCGCCAGTTCGCCGACCATGATGAGTTCGTGATCCAGGAAGGCCTGCCCACCGTTGACCGCACCCTGGCCCATGAACTGGGCCACCTGGTCCTCGGGCACGAAGGTATTCCAGTCACTGAACTCGCCCGCGAGACAGCCGAATTCGCCAGCGATGACCTGATCAGCTACATGCTCAACCAGCGCACCGGCTGTATGGGACCCGGGGGAGAGGACGTCGAGCAGCAAGCCGAGGACTTCGCCGCGCTGCTGCTGCACCGACTCGGCCGGCTGCCCAGTGACCGCTCGTCGATTGTCCAGGTCCGCCTCGGTGAGGCGTTTGGTTGATCGTCTGGATCATCGCCGGTCTGCTGGGAATGGCGACCGGGCTGCGGATCGGTTGGGCCCTGGTCAATCAGCAGTCCGTGGTCAGCAACGCGATGATCGTCGCGCTGGGCAGTCTGGCGGTGGTGGCTGCCTTGAACTGGCCGCCTCTGGCGCTGCTCGTCAACACCGCGGTGCACTGGCCGAACATCTCCGTCGGACTAAGCCAGGTGGCACTGGTTGCCTCGGCGGCGGGCAGTTTCGTGATGATCACCTCGGTGGCGTCGGCGCAGCGGCCCGAGATCACCAGGCGGGTGGCCACCGTCCAGTACTGCGTGGCGGGGGTGATCGCGGTGGTCACCCTGACGCTGTTTCTGGCCGACGGGCGAGAGACGGAAATGGCGCCCAGGGAGTACCTCGCCCACAACCTGGGCCTACCCGGTGAGGCGTTGGACTGGCTGATTCCGCTGCTCTACGTGCTGCTGGCCCTGACGGTGGTGGCCTGGGCGGGGATGAGGTTGTCCAGCGCGAGCCGCCGGGGACGTGCGCTGCTGGTGTTCACCATCGGGATCGTCCTGATCGTCGCGGCCAGTGGCTTCCTGTTGTCCCGCGCGGTGGGTGGTCTGCAGCAGGCCGGTGTCAGCACTGCGATCACGCTGTTGCTGTGCGCCATGGTCATCGTCGCTGCCGGCGCGTTGCTGCCATCGGTCGAGGACTGGATCGGCGCCCGCCGCGAACTGCGTCTGATCGAACCGCTGCGGCGTGAGATGGACCGCCGCCACCCCGATATCGGGATCGGTGTCCGCCCCCGCGGACCGCTGGTGTTCCGGGTGGCAGAGCGGCTGTCGCTGATCTCCGATGCGCTGTACCTGGAAAGCCTGCTGGCGCAACGGACCGCGGCGATCGATGGTCATGAGCCGGCTGCGGACACCACTGCCGCCGAACAGGCGCTCATGGTGGCCCGGTGGATCAGCGCCGGTCGGCCGGCGGTGTCCGACGCCTTTCCCGGGCGCCGCTGGCTACGTCAGCCGCCGGGCTGCTCGGATCGCGACTGGATTCTGGAAATCGCGCGTCAGTACCGGACATTGAGCACCCAGCCCGGTGCGGGCCATGCTGGTGCGCATCCCGCCCGACCGGAGCCGGCCAGTGGATAAGGCGTCAGGCGTCAGGCGTCGAGTTGCTCGCGTCGGCGGAGTTCGTCGACCGTCTCGACAACGTTCTGCTGGGCTTCCGGGGACAGTCCGACCGTCCGCGCCGCGATCCGGCGGACACCCTCGTCGCGCATGTTGGCCAGCCAGGTCAGTTCTTTGTCGAGCTTCTCGTAGTACGTGTCGTCGGTGAAGTACTCCGGTCGGATCCGGAAGAAGTTGGCAAGTGCGGTCATCGTCGTCGCGGACGGGTTCGTGCGATTGCCCGAACGCAGCTGGGACAGGTACGGAGCCGACATCGTGACGCCTTCAGCCTTGAGCGCCCCGATCACCTCGGCGGACGTGTGCGGACCCCGACCCGGCGGGTAGACCGTGTCGAACAGGCGGTTCAGTCGCGCGGCGAACGTGGTACTCATCGAATGGCCTCCATGCGTGAAATTACGAACCTTCACAACCCTTGTGCGTCTTTGCTGCCAAATGTACAACGCCGTCCGTCCAACGACCAAGTGCAAACTCCGATATGAGCAGAGATCGGTCGCTGGATCTTTCGGTGGCACCAGGATCACGGTTGCGACAACTGCAGGTCGACGGGATGTAAACGGCATCCTGCGACGGATAAGCAGGCTTATGGTCGACTCTGCCGGATTAGCCGGAAATCCAGTCAAGCTGGCCGGGTAGCGGCGCCGCGAGGCGACTCGGCAATCGCCCGGGCCGATCGAATCCGGGACTGCACCCCGCCAGCTCGATTTGCTGGACACTCAGGAAATATTCAGCCTTCGCTCAGGTTATTCGTGATTTCGGCGACGGGTGTCAGGCGGCGAGCAGCATCGCCAGAATGGCGGTATCGGGATGGCTGATCGGATCGACTCCGACCCGGCTCACCATGCTGGTGACCGTCCCGTCGGCCTCGGCCTCAACCCAGGCCGCGCGGTGCTCCAGGCCCAGATGGGGGAGCCCGGGCAGCAGGACGCAGCCCGAGGCGGCGCCGGAGCACTCCGGCAGCGATGGGGTCGTCTCGGACGGAGGGTGCAGCATCATCAGCGCGGGCGGCTGCCGGTCAGCGAAAAGGCCGGGTGCAACAGCCGACTCGCCGACCACGGTGCCTTCGGCCATGACCAGGCCGACGGTGCCCGGTTGGGCCTTCTCCGGCAGGTCCTCGCGAACACCGAAAATGGTTGTGGTGGAAAGTAATCCGGGTAGCGAAGCGACACGCACCGCCATGATGAGAAGCTGGGCCCACTCCTTGGTGGAGTCCGGCCAGCGCCCGGATATCACGAAGCCCTTCAAGCAACCGCGGGAGTGAAAGGGCGCAATCTCAATGGGACGACCAAAGTTGTCCATCTCGCCTCCGCGACACCTCATTACAGCCCAAGAGCGACACGACAGCGGGTCGGTTCGGATCTCCAGCATGGGGCACGGCGGCGCTGGCAGACAAGAGGACGCGAGTGCTAACAGAGCAGGGGCGCCGCGCAGTAGCGCGACGCCCCCGTAGGTGTTCGGTGCCTCAGCCGAAGATGAGGCCCTTGGTCTTCGAGGTCGCAGCGGCGTACCGGTTTTGCACGTCCGCCCAGTTGACGACGTTCCAGAACGCCTTGACGTAGTCGGCCTTGACGTTCTTGTACTGCAGGTAGAACGCGTGCTCCCACATGTCGACCTGGAGCAGGGGGATGATGCCGAGCGGCACGTTGGCCTGCTGGTCGTACAACTGGAAGGTCAGAAGCTTGTCGCCGAGGCTGTCGTAGCCCAGCACCGCCCACCCGGAGCCCTGCAGCCCGTTAGCGGCCGCGGTGAACTGGGCGCGGAACTTGTCGAAGGACCCGAACGCGTCGTCGATGGCGCCGGCGAGATCCCCGGTCGGCTTGTCGCCCCCGTTGGGGGAGAGGTTTTTCCACCAGATCGAGTGGTTGACGTGTCCGCCCAGGTGGAAGGCAAGGTTCTTCTCGTTGAGGAAGATCGCCGCGTGGTCGTCATTGGCCCGAGCCTCCTCGAGCTTGGCGACCGCCGCGTTGACCCCCGCGACATAGGCAGCGTGGTGCTTGCTGTGGTGGATTTCGTTGATCTGGCCCGAGATGTGCGGCTCCAAGGCGCCGTAGTCCCAATCCAGGTCCGGCAAGGTGTATTCAGCCACGCGATTCCTTCCTCTGTCGATGCGGTGATGGTGCGTCCGAGCGGCCCGCGCAACACCAACATTGCTCTATTGACGGCACGAACCGCAAGAACGTCGGAGTCAGGCGGCTCGGGTGGATCAGAAAAGGACGAGCAGGACCAGACCGGCCAGCAGGACCACCGAGATCGCCGCCGCGCGCATTGCCGCCACCCGATATGACCCCGCCGAACTCGGCGCCAGCCAGGGCGATATCCGGGCGGCACGCGAGGGTTCGAAAGGGGGCGTCACAGACATCCCAACCTGACCAGTCAACGACCTACCCCCTGTGCGTCCCGTGAAATGTGTCACAGCCGTCATTGAGCATAGTGCGCCGCCGGGCCGGGAGAACAGCCCCGGTCCAACCGGCCTCCTCCCGCCACCAGAATGACCTCGGCTGGGCGTGTCGTTCGGCGCGTCGGCGCGGAGGGCACCGCCATTGGCGGGCTGACCGATTTCGCTCAGCGGGGCCCGGCACTGTTGATCGCCGCGTTGGCCGTCGGCGGGTTGTCCACAGGTAGACCCCGCCGCCGGTACCGAAACGGGCGCTCAGCCGGGCCCGACCTGCCGAATCGGTTGTGGATAAACCTGTGGAAACTGTGGATAGCCGAATATTGCTGATCGTCGTGACGCCAGTCAACGGCACTCGGTGTCACAATCACGGTGCCCATCATCGCCGCGGACTGGCATCACCTGGGCGGGCGCACCTCGCTTAGGCTGGTCGGCGTGATTCAGGTGTGCTCCCGGTGCGGAACACGGTGGAACGTGCGCGACCGGCAGCGGGCTTGGTGTCCCCGTTGTCAGGGGCCGTTGCTCGCGCCGTCGGGTTCGGCGGCTGCTCCGCAGCTAGGCGGGCCACCGACCCCCTCCGCCCGCGCGCCGTCCCCAGTGCATCGTCCGCCGGCGGGCTTCCGTTGGATCGCGGTGCGGCCGGGTCCGCCGCCGCCGCCCCGTCCCCGCCGCCGGCCACTGGGCCCGACGCCTCGCTACCAGGCCGTCCCGCGGTGGGGTCTCGTCGACCCGATCAGCCCGGCTGCCGCCGTCGAGGACCGTGGAGGGGGTAAATCTGTTTCCCCCACCACCGCGCGGGTGGTTCTGATCGGTGCCGCCGTTGTCTTCGCGGTGGCCGCCGCCGTGCACGTCACGCGCTATCTGCTGCTGCTGATCAACCGCACCACGCTGCTGCCGCCCTTCGTTGCCCTCGGTTCGTTGTTGGCCGGCGTGGTGATCAGCCTGGCGGCCATCATCGCGGTGATCGCCGCGGCGGTCACGCTGACCTCGTGGCTTATCGGCCGGCGCGCTGCGGCGTTCGCCGTACATGGACAGGGCGATCCCCGTCCCGAGTGGATGGTGTGGGCCGGATGCCTGATTCCGGTCGTCAACCTGGTGTGGGCGCCAATCCTGGTGCTGGAGTTGGCGTATGCGGAGCGATGTCAGGCGCGCCAGCGCGGACCCATCATTCTGTGGTGGATCACCTGGGTCGTGACGTCTGTGATCTGCGGCTGGGCCATCTGGACCAGCCGGGCCACCGACGCGCAGGGAATCGCCGACAACACGGTGGCGATGATCATCGCCTACCTGGCGGGACTGGCGGTCTTGGTACTGGTGTGGCGGGTTTTCGACGGTTTCGTGCGCAAGCCGGTGGACCGGCCGATGAACCGCTGGGTGATCGTTCCGGACGGCCAGCAGGCCGAGTCGCAGCCGACCGAGATTGATGGCGACGCCGCGGCGGAGCCCGACTCCGGCGACGCGGCGCCGTCCGAGCAGTCGGCTGTTGAGTCCAGGGACCGGGAACCGGCAGCATAGAACAATGTCGCCGGACGTCGAACCGCACGGGGAGCACCCCTTCGTGGTCGCGCATCGCGGCGCCTCGGCTGCTCGGCCCGAACACACCCGCGCCGCCTATGAGTTGGCGCTGCAGGAGGGGGCCGACGGCGTGGAGTGCGATGTTCGGCTCACCCGCGACGGCCACCTCGTCTGTGTGCATGACCGCCGAGTGGACCGAACCTCTAGCGGAACCGGGCTGGTCAGCGATATGACGCTGGCACAGCTGCGCGAATTAGATTGGGGTGCATGGCATTCCACTGCCAGAGCTGAAAGTCGCGGCAGGGGAGACAGTGGCCTGCTCACCCTCGAGGATCTGCTGGAACTCGTGCTGGACTGGAATCGGCCGGTCAAGGTCTTCATCGAGACCAAACATCCGGTGCGCTATGGAGCGCTGGTGGAGAGCAAAGTGCTGGCGCTGCTGAATCGCTACGGTCTGGCGTCCCCGGCCTCGGCGGATCTGTCCCGGGCGGTGGTGATGTCCTTCTCCGCAGCTGCGGTGTGGCGAATACGCCGTGCGGCGCCGCTACTGCCGACCGTTCTTCTCGGGGAAACCTCCCGCTACCTCGGTGGCGGGGCGGCCACCACGGTGGGAGCCACCGCCGTCGGCCCCTCGATCGCCACCCTGCGCGAGCACCCCGAACTCGTCGACCGCGCCGCCGCGCAGGGCCGGGCGATGTACTGCTGGACCGTCGACCACTACGAGGACGTCGAGTTCTGCCGCGACATCGGGGTGGGGTGGATTGCCACCAACCATCCAGGACGTACCAAGGCGTGGCTGCAGAACGGGCTGACCGGGCAGCTGACCTGACCGATCAGGGTTGGCCGTCGAGCACCTGCTGGGGAACCGGTCCGTCAGTGCGCAGTGCCTCGAAAAGGGAAGCGGCCGTAGCAGAATCCCAGATCAACACTGAGCCGGATTCATTACCGGTGAACTCCCCGATCGGGACGGTGAGGGTGGTGTACGAACCGTGCAGCGCCCACGCCAGCCGGCCCAGGCTCCACACGTGGGCGTCGTTGTCTACGGTCAGTGCGCCCAGCGCGGCGTGCGGCACCGCGTACCAGCGCCACGGGTTGATCCAGACTCCCGGGCTGAGGGCACGCTGGAGCATCCCGGACATGAACTCACGCTGGTGGCGCATCCGGTCCAAGTCGGCGCGCGGGGTGGCGCGGGTGCGGACGTAACCCAGGGCGTCTGGGCCGTCGAGTACCTGGCACCCGGCGGGAAGGTCGATCCCGGCCAGCGGATCGGTGATCGGTTCCGGGAGGCACATCGTCACTCCGCCGAGTGCGTCGACGACGCCGCCGAACCCGCCGAACCCGATTTCGGCGTAGTGGTCCAGGCGCAATCCGGTGGACTGCTCGACGGTCTGAGCCAACAGCGCCGGGCCGCCTTCGGCGAAGGCCACGTTGATCTTGTCCCGGCCCCAGCCGGGGATGTCCACGTAGGAGTCGCGGGGAATGGACACCATGGTGGTGGGTTGGCCGGCGAACGGTCCCGGCACGTGTACCAGCAGGATGGTGTCGGTGCGGCCGTTGCCGACGTCACCGCCGGTGGCCAACTCGGCCTGCTGCTGCTCGGTCAGATCGGCGCGGCTGTCTGACCCGACCAGCAGCCAGTTCGTTCCCGAACCGCCCGCCGGGCGCCCGGCGTAGTCGGCGAAGACCGTCACCCGGCGCAGGGATGCCTCAGCCCAGATCGCGGCACCCAGTACCGCTATGACGGCCACCAGTGCGGCGGCGACGGTGCCGGCCACGATCCGGCGGAGCACCCCGGTAAGGCTCCGCCGTGCCGGCGGTGCCTTGCGTCTGGTGGGGGCTGCCGGCGCTGTCACGGCGCGGCCCGCAGCTCGTCGCGGCTGTGCCGGTACCGGCCGGCGTCGCGGTGCTGCCGGCCGTGCGACCCGCGGCGCGTGCTGCGGGGGCTGCTGCTGCGGTGGTGGCGGCGGTGGTGGTTGCGCCGGGAAGGTCTGCGGCAAGGCTGCAGGACGGCGTGTACGGGGCGGAGGTGGCGGGGCGACCGGGTTGCGCGGCAGCGGAGGAGGAGGCGGCGTAGGGGGGGCGGCCGCAGGGGGCGGTGCCCACTGTGGCGGCCGGCGGTGACGCGGATCCCGGTGGATGACCTGCGGCGGCTCCGGGGGCCGCGGGGCGGCCATCGGTGGCGGCGGGCGGCGCAGCGGAGGAAGAGGGGAAGCCGGACGCACCCGTGGAATCCGCTCGGTAGGCGGATCCGCGGCCGGCGGCCGGTAGTCGTTCACACCGGTCAACCTAAGCGCTGGTGGCGCCGGATCATCGCAGCCATGCCAGATGGCCTGACAGCAGAACGTAACCGACGTAGGCGACCGTATTGATAATCCCGTGCGCGAGGACCAGCGGCCACAGTCGGCCGGTTCGGCACCACGCGTAGCCGAACACCAGTCCCATCACCAGATTTCCCACCCCGGCGCCGATCCCCTGATACAGGTGATAAAGCCCTCGCAACACGCTGGAGGCGGCCACCGCGCCGGACTGGCTGAACCCCAACTGCCGTAGCCGGGTGATCAGGTAACCCACCACCACGACCTCCTCGGCGAAGCCGTTGGCAAACGCCGCGACGACCAGTACCGGGATGCGCCACCACGAGTCCCGCAGGCCGGATGGCTCCACCTCGGCGTTGAGGCCGAAGTGCCGGGCCGCCAGGTAAAGCAGCAGACCCGGGATGCCGATGAGGGCTGCCAGGCCCAACCCGGCCGCCCCGTCGGAACGCAGACGGAGCCGGCCAAGCCCGATCGCCGATGGCCCGATTCCGCTGCGCCACAACAGATACAGAGCCAAGCACCCCCAGGCGATCAGCTGTGCGACCGAGACCAGGTTGAGCCCGAGATTGATCAGGTCGTAGCGGGACTGATTGGGGTTGAGCCGAACCCGCTGGCCGCCGAGCCCGGACAACACCGCGTCCGCGAGTTGCAGAACCGCGACCAGGGCGCTGACGCCGAAGGTGACACCCAGCATGACGCCGATTTCCAGGCGCAACGTGCGCGGTTCGGCGTCGGGGCGATCGGGGCGGTCGGGGTCCGCAGAACTGCCGGGGCTGGCGCTCACCCCGCCACGGTAGCGGCCCGAGGACCGACTCCCGACCGGATAAGGTTGGGCCGTGGCCCGTATCGCCTACCTCGGACCCGAGGGAACGTTCAGCGAAGCGGCGCTGCTGAGGATGGCCGCCGGGGGGATGGTGCCGGGCGCGGGTGAGCTCGAACCCCAGCCGACCGAGAGCACCCCGGCTGCCCTCGAGGCCGTCCGCAGTGGCGCCGCCGACTACGCCTGCGTACCGATCGAGAACTCGATCGAGGGCAGCGTGTTGCCGACGCTGGACAGCCTGGCGGGCGGTTCGGCGCTGCAGGTCTACGCCGAACTCACCCTCGACGTCGCGTTCAGCATCGTCACCCGCGCGGGGGCGCAGGCCGGTGCGATCCGGACCGTCGCGGCGTTCCCGGTGGCCGCCGCACAGGTCCGGCGCTGGCTGGCCGGGCATCTCGCGGGCGCGGAGGTGATACCGGCCAACTCCAACGCCGCCGCCGCCCGCGATGTCGCCGACGGCCGCGCCGACGCCGGGGTCAGCACCGCACTGGCCGCCCGGCGCTACGGCCTGGACACCCTGGCTGAAGGGATCGTCGACGAACCCAACGCCCGGACCCGCTTCGTCCTGGTCGGTTGCCCGGGGCCGCCGCCGCCGCGCACCGGCGCCGACCGCACGTCGGTGGTATTGCAGATCGACAATTCACCGGGTGCGCTGGTGGCGGCGATGAGCGAGTTCGGTATTCGCGACATCGACCTGACCCGCATCGAATCGCGGCCGACCCGAACCGGACTCGGCAGCTACATGTTCTTTCTGGACTGTGTCGGCCACATCGACGACAGTGCGGTGGCCGAGGCGCTCAAGGCGCTGCACCGGCGCTGCGCCGACGTCCGCTATCTGGGGTCGTGGCCGACCGGCGCGACCGCCGGCGCCGCGCCGCCGGTCCTCGACGAGACCGAGCAGTGGCTCGCCCGACTGCGGCGGGGTATGCCGTGACGGGGCGGCTGATCCTGGTCCGGCATGGCCAGTCGCACGGCAACGTCGAACGTCGCCTCGACACCCGCCCCCCCGGGGCGGACCTCACCGAACTCGGTGTGCAACAAGCGCGGGAGTTCGCCCGGGCCCGGGTACGGCCGCCCGGATTGTTGCTGCACTCAGTCGCCCGTCGAGCGGCGCAGACTGCCGCGACGATCGGATCAGAGCTGGGCGCGAGGAGCGCCGTCGGCGAAATGCCCGGCACCCCTGATGGATTGGCGCTGCGAGAAGCCGAAGGCATTCACGAGGTGCAGGCCGGGGACCTGGAGAACCGCAACGACGACGATGCGATCGCCGAGTTCAACGCGGTCTACCAGCGCTGGCACGAGGGGGACTTGGCGGCCGCGATGCCCGGCGGGGAGAGTGGCCGCGACGTACTGGACCGCTACCTGCCGGCGATCACCGAACTGAGGCTGCGCTACCTCGATGACCGGGACTGGCAGTCCGACATCGTCGTGGTCAGCCACGGCGCCGCGATCCGACTGGCCGCAGCCACGCTGGCCGGGGTGGATGGAAGCTTCGTCCTCGACCACCACCTGGCCAACACCGAGGCGGTCACGCTGGCGCCGATCACCGACGGCCGCTGGAGTTGTGTGCAGTGGGGTTCGCACACCCCCCCGTTCTATCCCGAACCGGACGTGCATCCGATCGAGGACGCGCTGCACGCAGCCGACCCGATGGGCTGACCCCTAAACCGCTCGCAGGCGGCTCTCGCATTCACGCCCACAGTCACACCCAACCGCCTCGCAATCAATCCGCAATGCATGCAGCAGCACCTCGGGGTGGTCGCATCCCGGTTCGGTGCACTGGACCGGTTGACCCCAGTGGTGGATCAGCGTTCCGTGGCAATGCGGCCGCCCGGCCAGGCACTCGCGGCAGTCATTCCCCATGCCTTCGTTCATAGCACCGTGTCTGCGGACCGTTTCCGCGCCGCGCCGCGGGCACGGCGAACGCGATAGGCCGCGATAGGCTTGGCCCAGGTTCACTCTGATGACGACAACTCCGGCAGCCGCGTCCAACCCGACCGGTGTTCCGAGCGTGGTCTGCAGGCATTGCCACACAGCGGTTCCAGCCGCAAGCTTCTGCGGATACTGCGGCGCCGACCAGAACAGCCGCACCGGAAGCCGGACAGCGTTGCTGCGGCCCGGTGTGTTTGCCGTCGCGCCGCGGGAGCCGATTGCGCTGCCGATGGTGAGCAGCACCCTGTTTCCCCAGCTTCCGCCGATCTACCGCAATCCGTTTCGGATCGGGATGGGCATCATTCTGCTCGGCGTCGTCGCGTTCTCGGCACTGCGACTGCTCGGGCCTCTCGTCAGCCTTGTCGCACTGGGGGTTCCGGCACTGTTCGTGCTGTACCTATGGCAGGCCGACGTCTGGCGGGACATGCCGATCCGGGCGTTGGTGGTGGCTGCCGCAGTGGGTGCCGTACTCGGCGGCGGCTGGGTGGGACTCACCGGAGGTCTGGTCGCCCGATCTTATGGGATACCGATGGCGGCGGGTTTCCTGCTGCAGGGTCTCAGCGGTGCGGGTCTGATCATCTCGGTGGGCGGGGCGATTCTGATGGTGCTGCCGGCCGTAGTGGTGCGCGTAGTGGTGCGCATGTCCAAAACTGACAGCCGAGAGTCGTTGGACGGCTTCGTCATCGGTGCTCTCGGATCGCTGTCTTTTACTGCGGCAGCGACCACCACCCGGTTGGCTCCCCAGTTCGTCTCCGGCCTGATCGACGAGGTGCGGCCGCTGCGGCTGTTCATCGAGGCGGTGCTCTACGGCATCGCGGTCCCGCTGACCGCCGCCTCCGTCGGTGGCCTGATCGGTATCGTGCTGTGGTTCCGGCCGGGCCGGCGTGCCTACGAGCACCCCGGCGCAGTCCGCGCCGCTCTGTCGGCCTTCACCATTCTGGTCGTGGTGATCTACACCGCCATCTGGGTGATCGACGCCTCGCGGTTACCGAAGTGGCCGCTACTCGGACTGCATATCGTGATGACGGTGATCGCCTTGCTGGCGGCCCGGGTGTGCCTGCAGTTGGCGCTGTTACATGAGGAACCCGATCCGTTCACGGGCCGCCCGGTGCTGTGCGTCCACTGCGAACATGTGGTTCCCGATATGCCGTTCTGCCCCGCCTGCGGAGCGGCAAACCGTGCCTCGTCAAGGTCCTCCCGGCGGTTGCGGTGGGAGTCGCCCCCGACTCGACAAGCCGGGACAAGCAGCGCGGACGTATAATTCCCGATGGCCCGTTCGGGGCCCGGAAAGTGGGGTTCTGATCATTATGGGCTCGACATTGACTCGCCAACTGGCCCTCGCGGCCGGGGCCGCAGCGATCGTCGGCATGGGAACGCTGACCGCGTGCAGCAGTGCCACCAAAGAGAAGCCGGCCGAGACCACCGCACCGGCGTCTGCATCGTCAAACGCCCCGCAGCCGACTGAGAAGAAAGTCGGTTCCGGAGGCAACAACTCGTTCTCGCCGACCGTCAAGGCGCCGCCCGCCCCGACCGCGCTGCCGGGCAACGTCATCACCGGCGGCGGCTAATCCGAACAGGTTGATTCGGCGTAGGTCATGATGGTGCGCTGCCGATGAGCAGGCCGCGCCGGCCACTGACTGCAGCACTGCTCGCCGCCTCCGGCGTGGCTTGCCTCAGTGTCGGCGGCGACCGGGCACCGCAGCTGACGGACCCGGCCACGGTGGGGCGGATCGGCGGTCCCTACGCCGCCTTGCTCGCCAGTTCCACCGATCTCGGCCCGGCGCGCCCCCAGCGGGTCGGCCTCACCGCGGCGCTGCAACGGGCTGCTCGGCCGCATCAGTTGCAGCAATGGGCGCAACGTCATCAGCTGTCCGTGCGCTGGCGTTCGAATGATGCCTGGGCTGTGATCGAAGGATCACCGGCGGCGGTGTCCGATGCGTTCGGTGTCGGAGTTCACGACTATCGGGGCCGCCGCGGGCAGATCTTCTACGCCGCCGCGGAACAGCCCGTGGTCCCGGCCCTGCTGCACAGCGAGGTCGTCGGACTCGGGCGGATCCTCAGCTATACCCCGCACCGGGAATCCCGGCCGCCGGGTTGGCCGTTGCCCGCCGAGGTGCCCGGCCAAGGTCTGACACCTGATGCGCTGTTGCGGACCTACAACGCGCTGCCGCTGCGAGACGCCGGATACACCGGCAAGGGCATCACCGTGGTGGTGTTCGCCTTCGACGGGTTTGACCAAGCCGATCTGGACTCTTTCGCCGCGATGAACGATCTGCCGCCGTTCACCCCGGAGGTGGTCGGCGGTCTGCGTCCGGTCAGCAGTGGCGAGGCGACCATGGATCTGCAGGCAGTCCACGCGATGGCGCCCGATGCGAGAAAAGTTCTGGTCAACGCCCGGCCCACGGTCGAGGGAGACGGTGCGTACCAGAAGATCGCCCAAATGATGGAAGACACCGACCGCCGCTATCCCGGTGCAGTCTGGAGCTTCTCGATCGGCTGGGGCTGCGACAAGCTGATCACCGCAGCCGATCTCGTCCCTGTTCGCGCGGCACTGGTGAAGGCACAAGCCAACGGCACCAGCGCCTTTGACGCCAGCGGTGACCTTGCCGGCCTGGAATGCAAGGGCGGTGACGAGTGGTCTGCGCCACCGCACGCCGACAACGTCGGACTCGACGCGGTCGCCTCGATTCCCGAAATGACCAATGTCGGCGGCACCACGCTGTCCACCGACGACAGCGGAGGCTGGCTGGCTGAGCAGGCCTGGTTCGACGCCCCACTGTCGCAGGGTTCGGCCGGCGGTCTGTCGGCCCTCTACGGCCGTCCGTCCTGGCAGGGTCAGGTCGCGCTCAACGCCGGGGTTCGGCAGCGCCTCACGCCGGACATCGCAGCAGTCGCTGATCCGTTCACCGGGTTGAAGATCGTTCTGGGCCAACAGGTCGTCGTCGGCGGCGGCACCTCGCTGGCAGCACCGATCTGGGCGGGAATCGCGGCGGTGATGAACCAGTACCTCGTCGATAACGGCGGGCGACAGTTGGGTGATCTCAATCCACTGCTGTACCGGGTCGCCGAAGGTGCGCGGTTACCGGCCTTCCGGGACGTCGTCCTGGGCGGCAACGCCGTCGCCCTCGCCGGACCGGGCTATGACCTGGTGACCGGCTTGGGCACTCCGAACGTCGACAACTTGGCCCGCACGCTCCTGGTAGTCCAGAAAGTGCTGCCGTGATCTCAGGACCCACCATGGAGTGCCAGCGTTGCCAGGTCGACGTCCCGGCCGGCAACTTCTGCGGCCTGTGCGGGTGCCACGGCGGTAGACAGACCTCTGAGAACCCGATCTGGCTGCGTCGCAACACCTTCGGTGCCGCGCCAAGTGAGGCGGTGTTGCGCCCGTACCTGTCCAGCGCGTTGTTCCCGCATTTGCCGACTCGGTCCCGTAAGCCGTTTCGGTTAACTCTGCTGATCGCCGCGGCGGTTCTGATCCTCGCGGCGGTGCTGCGCCTGCCCGCCTTGGGGATTGCCGTCGGCGCTCTCGGCCTGCCCCTGCTGTTCGTGTTGTACCTGCGCGCCTCGGCCGCGGACCGCGATGTCCCGCGGCCGGCCCTGGTTTTCGGGGCTCTGCTCGCAGCACTGCTCGGTACTGCATGGGTGCTGGTGAGCGGTCATCTGGTCGCGCGGAACCACGGGGTCCCGATGGCATTGGGTCTGGCGTTGCACCACCTGCTTCGGGAAGGCTTCATCATCCCGGTGGTCGGGATGATGCTCATGATCGTTCCGCCGGTGCTGATCAGGCTGATTCGGCCAGGAAGCCGAGAATCTTTGGACGGCTTCATGATCGGCGCACTTTCGGCGCTGGCTTTTGCCGCGGCGGCGACACTGACCCGGTTGGCGCCGCTATTGGCCACAGGCCTGTTTGCCCACGCCCGGCCGGTCAAGGGGCTGGTGGTCCAGGCCGTACTCAGTGGCGTGACGGTTCCGATCAGCGCGGCGGCAGCCGGCGGCATGCTCGGCATCGCGCTGTGGTTCCGTCCGCCGCGGCGTCACCAGGGTCGGGTCCGGCTGCTGCTGATCCTGTTGGCCGCCGCCGCACTGCTCGTGCACGCGGGCGTGGGCATCATCGACATCGTCGGGGTGGCGCAGCTACCCATGGTGATGGCGCACATCGCGGTCACCGTCGTAGTGCTGCTCGGCCTGCGCTTGTCGCTGCAACTCGCCATGCTGCACGAGTCACACGACCCCAGCGAGGCCGACCTGCCGCTGTTGTGTCCGCAGTGCGAGAACGTGGTGCCCGACATGCCATTCTGTCCGGCGTGCGGTGCGGCCACCATGGCGTCATCCCAGCAGTCCCGGCGGCTTCGGCGCGGGATGCTGCGCCCGCGGCCCGAGGATGCGGGGGGCTATCCCGGTTACGCGCTGCCCTCGGCCAACTACGCCGCAACCCCGATGCAACGGCCCAGGTTCGGCTGGCTGCTCGGCCGTTGGGGAATCCCGGTGATGACCCTCGCGGTGGCGTTCGGCGTGGTGGGAGTGTTGCTGACCCCGAAGATCGTCCTATTCATGTGCCCGCCGGATTGCGGTAAACCCCCAACCGGCACACCGGTGATGGCGCTGCCCCGGTTCACCGCCCCGGACGGCACCTTCTCGGTGGCCTATCCGGCTCCCGGTCCGGCCTACGCCATCGCCACCGGGGACTCCGGTGTCACCGCCACCTACACCGCCGGCGGCGGGGGAGTGATGCAGTTTTTCTCCGAGCCCGCCAACGACCGTTCGGCGCGCGAAATCGCGGCGGCGATCCTGAAAAGGACCTACCCGGACGCCAAGGTCGCCTACGAGATTCCCAATGCGATGGTGGGCTACCAACTCGGCTATGGAGAGGTCGCCGATGACTGGCCACAGGGTGCGACGGCTAGCTACAGCAGGCTGCGGATCCTGGTGATGGCGGCGGTTAAAAACGATGTGGCGCTGGTGGCTTTCGCGACCGGACCCTATCGCGCCTTCGGACCTGACTTCGGTCCCGGCCCGCCATCGGGGGCGAACCTCGAGATCGCGCAGGATATGGGCAAGTACGTCAACAGCTTCCGGTGGGAGGGAGACCCGCAGAGGTAATCCCGTTCAGCCCCAACCCAGTTCGTGCAGGCGCTCGTCATCGATGCCGAAATGGTGGGCCATTTCGTGGATGACGGTGATGGCGACCTCCTCCACCACGTCCTGCTCGGTTTCGCAGATCTCAAGCAGGCTCTCCCGGAAGATCGTCACCGTGTCCGGCAGGGCGCCGGCATAGCTGGAATCCCGTTCTGTCAGCGCGATGCCCTCATAGAGACCAAGCAGTTCCGGGTCCTGCGGATGACGATCGGCGACCAACACCACCACGTTGTCCATCGCCGCGGCCAGGTCGGGGGGAATCAGGTCCAAGGCCTCAGAGACCAGGTTCTCAAAGCGCTCGGGACCCATCTGGACCGGCATCAGGGATTCGGTTCGTCACCCGACATCGGCAGATTCAGCCGCTCCTCCGGGATCGCCGGGGGCGGTACCGGAGGTTGACCGTTGATCAGCAGCGGGCCCTTGGCGCTGTTGATCAACGTGGCCCAGCCTCCGTTGCCCAGCGTGGCGCCGATGCTGCACGACACCTGGCGACTGCCGGCCGTCCAACTCGGCAGCGACACGGTGCTGTAGATCAGTGTCAGGGTGGTGTCCCGCAGTTTGACCGGCGCCAGATAGGCGTCTGTCATGTCGGTACACACCGCCTTGATGAACTCATCCTGATCCCGATCGGTCGGCAGACCCTCCGGGAAACGCTCGGCGAGATTCACCGTGCCGACGACCTCCATGGCGTGCGGGGTCGCGCAGTCCACCGGGGCGTCGTTGGGCTGGTTGGTTGGCGCGTCGATACCCAGGCAGGTGCCCGGCGGCCACACCTTGGACTGGTCCTGTTCGCCGACCCTGCCCTGGAACATCAGTTGCTGATTGCCCGGGCCCTTCAATTGCAGCCCGCACAACATGCGGCGCTCACCCGCGGCCTTCCACGCCTTGTCACCGGCCCACAGCAGACTGATGCTGAACCGGCTGTTGGGGTCATAGCGGGGCCCCAGGTAGCGCTCGGTGGCTGGTTCGCACTGCTCCAGAGTGATCTGCTGGATGCGGGCCGGGGACGGCGGCTCGGCGTCCGGGCCGTACTCCAGGCCCGGGTAAGCGCGCATGTCGACGGCCGCGGACACCTCGAAGCGGTGGTCGTCCCTGCAGTCGACGATGAAGGCCGCATCCAGGGCGTTGTCCGCCCAATTCAGGCAGTATCCGGTCTTCGCTTCGGCGAAGGTCGAGTTGATCGCGGGTGCCAACGGCTCCGACGGCACCACGGTGGCCAGCGGCCCCTTGTCCCGGATGGGCAGGGCGATCACCGTCCCGGCGATCAGCAGACCGCCAAGCGCCGTCAACAGCAGCGCGCGGCGGGTGGACTTGGGATGGAGGGCACCGAACCGGCCGTGGCGCTGCGCCACGTCGGTCTCGCTGCCCTCGACCTCCGGGGCGTCGGATAACTGCAACATCGTGCTCCATTGTGGCAGGGATATGGCGCGGCGTGACAAGTGCTGCAGTCCGACCGTTACGCGGTTGTGCTGTGCGGGATGCGCAGGCACCGGCAGCCGCAGGTGACGGCACGGAAAGTAGGGTGCAGACCGTGATCGACCTGAAAGTGTTGCGCGAGGACCCCGAGGCGGTGCGCCGGTCACAGCGGCACCGCGGTGAGGACCCTGCCCTGGTGGACGTGCTGCTGGCGGCCGACGCCGCCCGCCGGTCGGTGATCGCTACCGCTGATTCGCTGCGCGGGGAGCAGAAGGCGGCCAGCAAGCTTGTCGGGGCGGCGAGTCCGCAGGAACGTCCGGTGTTACTCGAGCGGGCCAAGGACCTCGCCGCCCAGGTCAAGGAGGTCGAGGCGCGTCAGGCCGAGGCCGAGCAGGTGTTCACCGCGGCGCATCTGGCGATTCCGAATCTGGTCATCGACGGTGTACCGGCCGGCGGTGAAGACGACTTTGTGGTGCTCGACGTCGTCGGCGAGCCCCCGGCGCTCGACGATCCGAAAGACCATCTGGAACTCGGTGAGGCGCTCGGGCTGATCGACATGGAGCGTGGCGCCAAGGTGTCGGGGTCGCGGTTTTACTTCCTGACCGGCCGCGGCGCGCTGCTGCAGTTGGGTCTGCTGCAGTTGGCGGTCCGACTGGCGACCGACAACGGGTTCACCTTGATGATCCCGCCGGTGTTGGTCCGCCCGGAAGTCATGGCCGGCACCGGCTTCCTCGGCGCGCACGCCGACGAGATCTACCGCATTGAGTCCGACGACCTCTACCTGGTCGGCACCTCCGAAGTCCCGCTCGCCGGGTATCACGCCGACGAGATCCTGGACCTCTCCGACGGACCGAAGCGCTACGCGGGCTGGTCGTCCTGCTTCCGGCGCGAAGCCGGCAGCTACGGCAAGGACACCCGCGGCATCATCCGGGTCCACCAGTTCGACAAGGTGGAGGCCTTCGTCTACTGCCGGCCCGAGGAGGCGCAGACCGAACATCAGCGGTTGCTCGGTTGGCAGCGCCGAATGCTCGAACTCATCGAGGTGCCCTATCGCGTCATCGACGTGGCGGCGGGCGATCTGGGCTCCTCGGCGGCGCGCAAATTCGACTGCGAGGCCTGGGTGCCCACCCAGCAGGCCTACCGCGAACTCACCTCGACGTCGAACTGCACGACCTTCCAGGCCCGGCGGCTGGCCACTCGTTACCGCGATGAGAATGGCAAGCCACAGATCGCCGCGACCCTCAACGGCACGCTGGCCACGACTCGCTGGATCGTGGCGATCCTGGAGAATCATCAGCAGCCGGACGGACATGTGCGGGTACCGGCCGCCTTGGTTCCGTTCGTGGGGACGGAGGTGTTGTAGATGATCGACGTGAACCTGCACGAGATGCGGGACTGGTTCGGCTTCGGAGTGGCCGGGAATTTCGCCGGGCATCTTGAACAAGCCGGGGAGGCCTCCGATTTCACCAATGTGGAAAGCAAAACCGATGCGCCGAAAGGCATCTTCCCCTGGTACGTCCCCGGGCACGACAGCTTCCTCGGCGAGTTCCCACTGTCCCACGACGCGCTGATGGTGCCGAAGGTCAACGAGGACTCCGATGATTGGGGCGCGCTGAACCTGCAGATCGAACCCGAGGTCGGTCTGGCGTGCGAGGTGGTGTGGAACGGGGACACCGTCGTCACCCTGCGGCCGTTCGCATTGGGGGCGTTCAACGACTGCTCGATCCGCCGCCCGGGCGCGCCCAAGATCAGTTATAAGAAGAACTGGGGACCAGCGTCCAAAGGTGTGGCCGCCGAGTTCTTCGAGGCGCACGACCTCACGCCGGACGGGCCCACCGCCACACTGCGACTGCTGTGTCACCTGCGCACCGCCGACGGGACACACCACGAGTACGGGGTGGACAGCCCGTTGCTGGGCTACTCCTACTACGGCGAGGTACTGCTGGACTGGATCGTCGAGCGCCTGGCCAACCAGAAAGGCTCGCCGGATACCCCGTTGGAGGACGTCGGAGCGCTGATGGTCGCCGCCGGACGTCCCGGCCGGGTGCTGATCGGTATCGGCGCCACTCGGTACACCAGTTACGGGGAGAGCACGTATCTCAAGCCGGGCGACGAGGGCATCGTGCGGGTCTACGACACTGCCGGCGAGGAATTCTCCGAGCTGCGTCAGCTTGTCTGGGAACCCTGAACTTCGTTATGCCCCAGTAGTTCTTCGAACATCGCAAGGAACTCTGCGGGATCATCGGGGGTGAACGCCGGGCTGGGCCAGGTGCCCGGCACATTGAGGGTGATCAGGGTTGAGCGAAGCGGCCGCCCCATATCCAGGGGCAGCCAGCGCCGGAGGTCCGAACTTCCCCAGAAGCGGAACCGTTGAACCAGAAGTCCCAGCGATTCGGCCCGGTAACCTTTGATGGCCCGCAGCGGAATGACTTTGGCTGTGCCGGAGGGGAAGTGGTAGCGCCGCAGCGTCAACGCGCGCCGGTCCAGTTGGACCTGGCCGTCGTCGTAGTACTGCCGCGGCGGCCTGGTCATTGCTTGGAGCAGCGTAATTGGTGGCCCTTGGTGGTCAGGCAGCGTCCAGACTTGAGGTCCCACTGCCAGCCGTGCAGATTGCAGGTCAAGGTGCTGCCCTCCACCACGCCGAATTTGGACAGGTCGGCTTTCAGATGCGGGCAGCGGCGCTGCATCTCCCAGCCGTCCAGTGTGATGGTGGATGAGTCGTCATGCGCCTCGGCGAACCAGCCGTCGGCGTAGGCGATCCGCTCATCGGTGAGACATTTGAAGAACGTGTACAGGTACTCGTTGTAGCCGCCGACCCGCCACGCCTTGAACCTGGTGGACAGGAAGATCGTGTTGACCCAGTCCGGTTCGTCGTCGCGCAGCACTGTGCGCACCAGTTCGGGCGCGATCTCGAATCCGTACCGGAACTTCTCGTCCGCAATGGGTTCGCGCACAGTTCGTTTCGGAAAGTCCAGTGCGACGGTCTCGGTGCCCATCTTGAGCTCGACGGGATAGCCGATACCGTCGCAGATCTGATCGCTGGCCAACATGATCGGCTCGAACTTCGCCCGCAACGGCTCAAGTAGCGGCTCGCCCGCCGCGGGTGCCCAGCTGGCCTTCTCGGCGGCCAGCACCGGGGCCATCCGCTCGGCGTAGGCGGCGATGTAGTCGGCCTTGCCGGTGGTGAAGATCGCCTCCACCTCCGAATCGGGCATCGGGTGTGTGAGCGAGATCAGCTGCGAGCCTGAGAAATCCGCCACCGACCCGGGGATCATCAGCAGACCGCCGTTGTGCCCGTGCATCCGCATCTGTTCCAGGAACACCATCTGGTCGGGGAAGATGTTGCCCGGATCGTCGTGGTCGTCGTTGAGGTCACGCAGCACGGGATCCAGGAAGCACGGCGGACCGGCCGAGGGGATCACCCAGGTAGCGTCGACGTCGGCGATGTACTGCCGGCAGCGGTCCATACCGCGCTGGCGTTTCTGGGAGGCGAACGCTTCCTTGGCGCGCTGCGGCATGTCGTAGACCATCGGGTACCAGATGGCGCCGGAGTACTGCGTCATATGCACGTCGATGCTTCCGAACTCGGCCAGCATGTCCACGCCCAGCGGCCGGGAGTCGTTCATGTTGAACACCGTGGTGGTGCCGTCGGACAGCACGATTCCGGAGTCGCCGATGGGCCCGTCGGCCGGTGCCCGCAGTGCGATGATCATCACGTCCAGGTCCCCCCTGGGGCCGCTGACCCGATGCTTGACCGAGTCCTCGGTCTCGAAGAAGCGATGGAAGCCCAACTGCTCGAGTTCGCGTTTCAGGTCGGGCACCGGGAAGTCCGGCAGCAGGACAACGGCGTCCTTGTTGACGTGCTGGGCCAACAACCGCGGATCGAAGTGGTCCTTGTGCAGGTGCGAGATGTAGAGATAGTCGCAGTCGCCGAGTGTCGCCCAGTCCAGCCCACTGTTGTCCGGGAAGACGAACCAGGACGCGAAGTAGGCCGGGTTGACCCATGGGTCGCACAACACGCTCCCCGCCGCTGTGTCGATCCGAAATCCCGCGTGACCGATGCTGGTGACCTGCACGGATCCCCTTCCCGATGTGGACGCATGCCGCCCCTGAGCTTAGCGGCCGCAGTAGGCTGGCGACGTGGAGCCCGTATACATGTCTGTCATTGCCGGAGTGCGGGCGCTCTGGCGCATTCAGGGCCTCGACATCACCATCACCGGCACGGAGCATCTGCCGGCCACCGGCGGGGTGGTGATGGCGATCAACCACACCGGATATCTGGACTTCACCTTTTCCGGTCTGCCGTTCTACCGCATGCGCCCGCGCCGGCATGTGCGCTACATGGCCAAGAAGGAAGTGGTCGAGCACAAATACCTCGGCGGTGTCATGCATGCCATGGGCCACATCCCGGTCGACCGGTCCAACGGTGCGGCGTCATTCGATGCCGCGGTGCGCGAACTCAAGGCGGGTGAAATCGTCGCGGTGTATCCGGAGGCAACCATCAGCCGCAGTTTCGAGCTCAAGGAGTTCAAGTCCGGTGCGGCGCGGATGGCCATTGCGGCCAACGTGCCGATCGTCCCGCACATCGTCTGGGGCGCCCAGCGCATCTGGACCAAGGACCATCCCAAGAAGATGTGGCGGCCCAAAGTCCCGATATCGGTCGCGGTGGGCGAGCCGATCCAACCCACATTGCCGCCGACGGAGTTGACCGCGCTGCTGCGCGCCCGGATGCAGGAGCTACTCGAGCAGGTGCAGGACGCCTACGGTCCCTACCCACCCGGCGAATTCTGGGTGCCGCACAGACTGGGCGGCGGCGCCCCGACGCCGGCGCAGGCCGCGGAACTGGAAGCGGCCGAGATGGCCGCCCGCGCCGCCAAGCGTCAGCAGTCCGGTGGCGGCCACAGCTAGATGGACGCCTGAATGGAACCTGTTTACCGGGGAATTGAAATCGCAGCCGCGCTCGCCGCCCGGGCGATCGGCACCAGGATCAGCTACCAGGGCCTGGAGAACATCCCCGCCGATGGCGGTGCCGTGATCGCGATGAACCACATCAGCTATCTCGACTTCCTGCCCGCCGGCCTGGCCACCAGCCGTCGGCAGCGGCGCATCCGGTACATGCTCAAGGCGGAGGCCCTGGACAACCGGACCGTGGACTGGATCATCAAACACACCGATTGCATTCCGGTCGATCGCACCGCGGGAGCGGGCGCCTACGCCGAGGCGGTGCGCAGGCTGCGAGCCGGTCAGCTGGTCGGTGTGTTCCCGGAAGCCACCATCAGCCGCAGCTTCGAACTCAAGGAGTTCAAGAGCGGTGCGGTCCGGATGGCGCTCGAGGCGCAGGTTCCGGTCATCCCGCTGATCTTGTGGGGTGCGCAGCGGATGTGGACCAAGGACTATCCGAAGACCTTGGGCCGCACAAAGATCCCGCTGATCGTCCGGGCGGGGGAGCCGCAGGCACCGGTCGGTACGGCGGACGAACTCGATGCCACGTTGCGGGCGGCTATGACTGCGTTACTGCACGAGGTCCAAGAGCGGTATCCCCATCCGCCCGGCGCCTTCTGGGTTCCCCGGCGACTGGGTGGCGGCGCGCCGACGCCCGCGCAAGCCGCCCGGCTCGACGAGGCCGAACTGGCGCAGCGCGCCCGGCGTAGTAACGCGGAGCCGGCCTGATGCTGCCTGCGCTGATAGCCAGCGACGTCGACGGCACCCTGCTGGACCCCGACGAGCGGGTCACCCGCCGAACCCGCGACGCGGTCGCGGCCGCCGTCGCCGGCGGCGCCCACTTCGTGCTGGCCACCGGCCGTCCGCCCCGCTGGATTCCCCCGGTGGTCGAAGCGCTCGGATTCGCGCCCATGGCCGTCTGCGCCAACGGCGCGGTGATCTACGACGCGGCGACCGACCGGGTCATCTCCGCACGCACCCTGTCGGTGGACGTACTGACCGAACTCGCCGAAATCACAACCCGTGTGGTGCCCGGAGCCGGACTGGCGGTCGAACGTATCGGCCGCAGTGCCCACGACACCGCCACGCCGCAATTCGTCAGCGCACCCGGCTACGAGCACGCCTGGCTGAACCCCGACAACACGGAAGTGTCCCAGCAGGACCTTCTCAGCACCCCGGCCGTCAAGCTGTTGGTCCGCAAACCGGGTATGCCCAGCGCTGAACTGGCCGCCGCGTTGACCCGCCACGTCGGGTTGCTCGGCGACGTCACCTACTCCACCAACGACGGGCTGATCGAGATCAGCGCGATCGGGATCAGTAAGGCTGCCGGACTGCAGGAAGTCGCCGGTCCGTTGGGCATCAGCGCCGAGGACGTCGTGGCCTTCGGCGACATGCCCAACGACATCCCGATGCTGCTGTGGGCCGGACACGGCGTCGCGATGGGCAACGCCCATCCCGAGACCGTCGCCGCGGCCAACGAGGTCACCGCGCCCAACGGTGACGACGGCGTGGCCCGTGTCCTCGAACGATGGTGGCTCTAACCCGTACTTTCAGGCGCGCCCGTGAGGGCTCTTGCGCATACCCATGGGGGTATGTAGATTGGTGGCGAGGAGATACCCCCCACGGTATGTGAACCCGAGAGGAGCACGCCCATGTTGGCTGACGAAAGCGCCGTCGCCGCGATTCTGCACCGCCTGCGACGGGCTCAGGGCCAGTTGGCCGGCGTGATCGCCATGGTCGAGCAGGGCCGCGAATGCAAGGACGTGGTAACCCAACTCGCCGCGGTGTCCAAGGCGCTCGACCGCGCCGGCTTCAAGATGGTGGCCTGCGGCTTGCGTGAGTGTGTTGCCGGTCAGGGCGGCGATCAGACCTCCCTGACTGAAGCTGAACTCGAGAAACTCTTCCTCACCCTCGCGTGAGACGGCCCCACCCGATAAATCCCGATAGATCCGAGGAGAAACACCATGAAGTTCAACCAGTACTACCTGGAATGCCTGTCGCACGCGTCGTACCTGATCGGCGATGAGACCTCCGGCCGCGCCGTCGTGGTCGACCCGCAGCGCGACGTCAGCGAATACATCGCCGACGCCAAGGAGCTCGGCATGACCATCGAACTGGTCATCGAGACCCACTTCCACGCCGACTTCCTCTCCGGCCACCTGGAACTCGCCGAGGCCACCGGGGCCAAGATCGTCTACTCATCGGTGGCCAAGCCGGAGTTCGATGTGATGTCGGTCGGGGACGGCGACCGCTATTCCCTGGGTGAGGTCCAGTTGGAATTCCGCCACACCCCCGGCCACACCCCGGAGTCGATGAGCATCGTGGTCTATGAGAGGGCCGCCGACGCTTCCCCGGATTCGCCGGCACCGTATGGCGTGATGACCGGCGACACCCTGTTCATCGGCGACGTCGGCCGACCCGACCTGCTCGGGTCGATCGGTTTCACCAAGGAGGAGCTGGCCGACAAGCTTTACGACTCTTTGCACAACAAGCTGATGACCTTGCCGGACGCCACCCGGGTGTACCCGGCCCATGGCGCCGGCTCGGCCTGCGGCAAGAACCTGTCGACGGAGTTGTGGTCCACGATGGGCGAGCAGCGTAAAACCAACTACGCGCTGCGGGCCTCGTCCAAGGAAAAGTTCGTCGAATTGGTGACCGAGGGCCAGCCGCCCGCGCCGGGCTACTTCGTCTACAACGCGATCCTCAACCAGAAGGGCCGTGAATTGCTCGACGAGTCCCAGATGCCCAAGGCCATGACTTATGACGAGGTCCGGGAGGCGCTGAAGGGCGGAGCCGTGTTGGTCGACGGCCGGGATCCGGAGGAGTTCGCCCTGGGCCACCTCAAGGGTGCCCTGAACATCGGCCTGGAGGGCCGGTACGCGGAGTTCGCCGGTTCGGTGGTCAAACCCACCGACGACATCATCCTGTTCACCGACTCTGAGCGTGAGTTGGAGGGCAAGAACAGGTTGGCCCGCATCGGTTTCGACCGGGTGGTGGGCTATCTCAAGGATCCCCACGCGGTGATGTTCGAGAATCAGCGCGATGTCGAGGCCGCTTCGCGGCTGACCACCAACGCGCTGGGGGAGCGGATCGCCGACGTGCCGGAATTGCAACTCGTCGATGTGCGCAACCCGGGTGAGGCCGCCGCCGGTACAATCAATCACGCGGTGAACATCCCGGTGGGCCAACTCCCGGATCGGTTGGGGGAACTCGACCCACGCAAGCCGACCGTTGTTTACTGCGCCGGCGGATACCGTTCGTCGATGGCGGCCAGCTTGCTGCGCAAGCAGGGATTCGCGGACGTCAGCGACCTGCTCGGCGGCTACAACGCCTGGGATGAAGCAACCCAGAGCGCCTGATTTCCCCAGAGAGGTACCCCATGAGCACCACAGCCAAGCACCAGGTCCTCATCATCGGTGGCGGCACCGCCGGCATCACCGTGGCGGCGCGTCTGCTGCGCAAGGGTCACACCGACGTTGCCGTGATGGACCCCGCGGACAAGCACTACTACCAGGCGATGTGGACGCTGGTGGGCGGCGGGCAGGCTACGGCAGCGTCCACCGAGCGGTCCGAGGCCTCGGTCATGCCCAAGAAGGCGACCTGGATCCGCAAGGCGGCCAGCGAGGTCGACCCCGAGGCCAACACCGTCACCTGCGAGGACGGGTCGACCTACGGCTACGACGTGCTGGTGGTGTGCCCCGGCATCCAACTGGACTGGAACAAAACCGAAGGACTGGAAGACGCGCTGGGCCGCAACGGGGTCTCGTCGAATTACCGCTACGACCTGGCCCCGCGGACCTGGGATTTCATCCGGGGCACCCGTAGCGGGTCAGCGGTGTTCATGATGCCGTCCGGTCCGATGAAGTGCGCCGGTGCGCCGCAGAAGATCGCCTACCTGGCCAGCGACTACTGGCGCAAGCAAGGTGTGCTGAAAAACATCGACGTGCACCTGGTGCTGCCGACGCCGCGGGCGTTCGGCATCCCGGCGATCGCCGACAATCTCGACAAGGTGATCGCCGACTATGGCATCCACCTGCACACCTCCTCGGAGATCACCGCCATCGACGCCGACTCCCGCAAGGTGACCGTCAGCGCGGTCGCTGAAGGCGGAACCGACACCACGCTGTCCTTCGACATGCTGCACGCGGTGCCGCGGCAGTCGGCGCCGGACTGGATCAAGACCAGCCGGTTGTCCACCGGCGAGCCCACCGGCTACGTCGAGGTGGACAAATTCACCATGCAGCACGTCCGCTACCCGAACGTGTTCGCCCTCGGGGATGCCGGGTCAACGCCGAACTCGAAGACCGGCGCGGCGATCCGCAAACAGGCACCGGTCGTCGTGCAGAACATCGTGTCCCACCTGGGTGGCCGCCCGCTTACCGCGCGCTACGACGGCTACGCGTCCTGCCCGATCGTCACCTCGACCCATGACATGCTGCTTGCGGAGTTCGACTACGACTTCAACCTCAAGCCGACGTTCCCCGTCCTGGACCCGACCAAGCCGCACCGGCCCTACTGGTACCTCAAGAAGTACGGGCTGCCGTTCATGTACTGGAACCTGATGCTCAAGGGCGTGGCGTAACCCGCTGCCTGACTGCTTTCGCCGGCGGCGGGCTGTTAGGCGTCGAGGTCCTTCTCGACCAGTTCGGCGATGGTGTTCACCACGGCTTCGTCGTCCGCGGCGACTGTGACCGAGGCGCCGTTGCCGGCACCGAGGGTCATGATCATCAGCGCCGAGCCGGCGTCCACCGCCTCCCCGCCGTCGAGCGCGAGGGTCACCGGGACTCCGGCGTTGACCACGGCCTCGGAAATGATCGCCGCCGGGCGTGCGTGCAGTCCGACCGCCGAACCGACGATGACGGTCTTGCTGGCCATGAGCGCTCCTTCTCAGTGTTCATCTGTTCATCGAGATCGACGTAATGCTGATTTTTACTCGAACTTTCACGCCGAAACGGCGGTTTCGGCGGATGGGGTGCCCAGCGCCGGGCTGACCGGGCTGGGTCGCGTGCCGATGAACTGTTTGGCGGCGATCACCGCAAGGGCGGCGATGACGGTGCCGGCAGCCAGGGCGGCCAGGAACCAGGCCAGCTTGCCGATGGCGAAGAACACGAAGATGCCGCCGTGCGGCGCCTTGAGTGTGACGTCGAAGGCCATGATCAGCGCCCCGGTCACCGCGCCGCCGGCCATCATCGACGGGATCACCCGGAACGGATCGGCGGCGGCGAACGGGATGGCGCCCTCGGAGATGAACGACGCGCCCAGCAGCCACGCGGCCCGGCCGTTTTCCCGTTCGGGCTCACTGAAATGCTTCGGCCGCAGCGTGGTGGCCAACGCCATGGCCAGCGGCGGCACCATGCCCGCCGCCATCACCGCGGCCATGATCTGCAGGGACCTCGGCTCGGAGATGCTGAGCCCGGCGGTGGCGAAGGCGTAGGCGGCTTTGTTGACCGGCCCACCGAGGTCGAAACACATCATCAGACCCAGGATGACCCCAAGAATGAGAACCGACCCGCCGCCGAGGCCGCCCAGCCAGTTGGTCAGCCCGGAGGTGATGGCGGCCAATGGTCGGCCTAGCAGCAGGAACATCAGCAGCCCGACGATCAGCGACGCCAGCAGCGGGATGACCACCACCGGCATCAGGCCGCGGAACCACTGCGGCACCTTCCAGCTGCTGACCCACAGAGCGGCGAACCCGGCGATCAACCCGCCGACGATGCCGCCGATGAAGCCTGCCCCGACCAGTCCGGCAACGGCTCCGGCGGTGAACCCCGGCGCCAGGCCCGGCCGGTCGGCGATCGCGAAGGCGATGTAGCCGGCCAGTGCCGGCACCAGGAACCCGAAGGCCAACTGCCCGAGGGTGAACAACACCGCACCCAGGTACTGCATCAGCCCGCCGGTGGGCAGGTCGGTCAGCGAGTTGGTGGTCGCGATGATTCTGCCCAGGGAATCGGTCTTGCCCTCGGGAGCGTTGGCGATCTCATAGCCGGCAAGCAGAAAGCCCAGCGCGATCAGCAGGCCGCCGGCTGCGACGAACGGGATCATGTAGCTCACACCGGTCAGCAGAATCTGCCGGATCCGGGTACCCCAGCCGAGCCCACGGGCGGCCGTCGCGGAACTGGCTGCCGCGGCGTCCGCTGAGCCCTCGACCCGGGCCGAGTTCGGATTGCCCGCAGCGGCAACGGCTTCGGCGATCATCCCGTCCGGTTCGTTGATGGCCCGCTTGACACCGGAGGCGATCACCGGCTTGCCGGCGAAGCGCTGGCGGTCCTTGACCCCGACATCGGTGGCGAAGATGACGGCATCGGCGCCGGCGATCGTCTCTGCGCTGACCGGTGTGCTGCCCGAGGACCCCTGGGTCTCGACGATGAGCCGGACACCGGCCCGTTCGGCGGCCATCTTCAGCGCGTCGGCCGCCATGTAGGTGTGGGCGATACCGGTCGGGCAGGCGGTGATGGCTACGAGTGATCCGACGGTACGCCCGCCCGCCATGGCAGCGCCGGCGGCGGCCGCGGTTGCCGCCGGCGCAGCAGGTCCGGCGAGGACGTCCTCGACGAAGCGCACCACATCTGAATCGGTGCGGGCGTGGCGCAGCGACGCGACGAAGTCCGGGCGGACCAGTGCCCGGGCCAGGCTGGACAGCAGTTGCATGTGCTCGGCACCGGCGGCCTGCGGGGCGGCGATCAGGAATACCAGATCCGCCGGGCCGTCGGCGGCGCCGAAGTCGACTCGAGGCCGTAACCGGGCGAATGCGATGGACGCCTCCTGCACGGCTTCAGACCGGCAATGCGGGATCGCGATTCCGCCCGGTAGCCCGGTCGCCGACTGGGCCTCCCGTGCCAGTGCCGCCTCCAGCAGGGACTCGCCGTCATCGGCCCGGCCGGCGTCAGCGACCAGAGCGGCCAACCGCCGGATCACCGCCTCCTTGTCGGAGCCGAGGTTGGCGTCGAGCAGAATCAGGCCGGTACTGATGACCGGGATCGCCGGGGGATTCTCGGGGGGATTCTCGGGGGGATTCTTGGGGGGATTGTTCATGGCGCACCTTCGGGTCGGCTATCGGCGGGGACTGGGGCGACGGCCGTGACGGTGACGTCGTCGAGGCGAAGTTGGGCAGGCGTCGGCATCGCCGATCCGGGCAGCGCCGCGGCGCCGCTCCCGTAGGCGACCGCCATCCGCAGTCGGCCCGGCGCATCGGCGCCCTCGACGTCGGCGCGGACGTATCCGGCCAGCGACGAGTCGCCGGCGCCGACGGTGCTGCGCGGCTGGATGGGCGGCGGGGTGGCAAGCCAGGAACCGTCCGGGTCGACCAGCAGGGCGCCGGCGGCGCCGAGGGTCGCCAGCACCGCACCGACACCGCGGTCAACCAGGTGGCGGGCGGCGCGCAGGACGGGTTCGGCGTCGCCGCGGGCCACGGCAGCCTCCAGTAATTCGGCGGCCACCCCGCTGAGACTGGCGAGTTCCTCGGCGTTGGGTTTGATCAGATCGGGCGCTGCGCGGTCCAGGCCCGCGGCCAGCGCGGCCAGTGGCGCATCGGAGGTGTCCACCGCCACCTTGCAGCCGTGTGCCTTAAGCGCGGCGACCATGTCGGAGTACCAGCTGTCCGGCAGGCCCGGGGGCAGTGATCCGGACAGCACCACCCAGTGATCGGCCTGTGCCCGTTGCATGACCGCCCAGGCCAGGGTTTCGGCCTCCGAGGGATCCAGGACGGGGCCCGGCTCGTTGAATTTGGTTGTGGTGCCGTCGGGTTCGGTGATCGTGAGGTTGGTCCGCACGGCGCCGGACACCGGAACCGCCTCGAACTGCACGCCCTGGGAACGCAACCCGGCCAGGATTGGATCGTGTTCGCCGGCAGGCAGGACCGCGACGACGTCGAGTCCGGCCAGGTTCAGCGCCCGTGCCACATTGACCCCCTTGCCGCCGGGTTCGGAGGTCACCGAGGTGATCCGGTGCACTCCGCCGCGGACCAATTCGCCACCGAGGGTCGCGGTTCGGTCGATGCCCGGGTTGGGGGTGACGGTGATGATCATGCTGCTCCCAATCATGAGACTGCCTGGGCGACAACCACTTCTAGTCCTCCGCTGGTCAACTCGGTGCGGTCTGAGTCGGTGATCTGCGAGTCGGTCACCAGCACGTCCAGGGAATCGATCGCCG
>CAXNJA010000011.1:0-34630 GCA_964202555.1 Mycobacterium sp. | reverse complement strand
GTGGTCGGGGGAGTGGCCGGGGCACCGGCGGTGCGTGACGGGGTGATCGGCGTCAGTTCGGTCGAACCCGGCGAACCGGCCGGTTGCTGGGAACACCCAGCTACCAGCGCCGACGCGACGATCATCACGGCAATCCGCATTCGCCCAGGTTAACTGCCGGGTCGGGGCAGGTACGTCAGGCGCGTCGGTCCGGGAGACTTCGCTACCGTCGGTAGATATGCATGAGCACACGGTCCAGGTCAGCACCGCCAGTGGCGTGGTCGAGGGCTTCACCCGCAACGGGGTGAACCGGTGGCGTTCCATCCCTTACGCCGAGCCGCCGGTCGGCCCGCTGCGGTTCCGCGCCCCGCAACCGGTCCAGCCGTGGCAGGGGGTGCGGTCAGCCCACCGGTGGGCCAACTGCGCCCCGCAGCAGCGGATGTACACCATGACCGGGCCGGGCAAGTACCAGACGATGAGCGAGGACTGCCTGACGCTGAACGTGGTCACCCCGCGGTGGTCCGGGCCGGACCTGGACGGCGAACCGCTGCCGGTGATGTTCTTCATCCACGGCGGCGGCTACATCCTCGGCAGTTCAGCGACGGCGCTCTACGACGGTGCCACCCTCGCCCGCCGCGGATGCGTCTACGTCTCGGCGAACTACCGGTTGGGCGCGCTGGGCTCTGTGGATCTGTCGTCGCTGTCCACCCCCGACGTCCCCATCGAGAGCAATCTGTTCCTGCGCGACCTGGTGATGGCGCTGCGCTGGGTGCGGGAGAACATCAGCGCGTTCGGGGGAGACCCGGCCAACGTGACGATCTTCGGTGAGAGCGCCGGTGCCCACGCAGTGGCGACACTGCTCGGCGTCCCGGAGGCCGGAGGCCTTTTCCACCATGCGATTTCGCAGAGCCCGGCTTCAGGCATGGTCAGCTCGCAGAAGGTGGCCGCGCAGTTCGCCGACCGGTTCGTCGACCGGCTCGGCCTGGATCGACGTAATCCCGGCCCGGGGCTGCTCACAGCCTCACCCGCAAATCTGGTGCGGGCCACCGACTACGTCATGAAGCACAGCCTCAACGACATGCTGGGCGCCTCGGTGGTCGGACCGACCCACGGTGACGACTATCTGCCACTGGACCCGTTCGAGGCTATGAGACAGGGCGTGGCGCACAAGGTTCCGTTGATCGTCGGGACCAACGCCGAAGAAGGAAGGTTGTTCACCCGCTTCCTCAAGATGCTGCCCACCAGCGAGCGCTCCATTGAACGCATCCTGGTGCACACCCCGCCGGAGGTGCGTGAGCGGATATTGGCCGCCTACCCGCACTACCCGGATCCGAAGGCGTGCATCGAGTTCGGCGGCGACATGATCTTCGGCACCGCCGCCTGGCAGATCGCCGAGGCGCACGCCAAGCTCGCGCCCACCTTCGTCTACCGCTACGACTTTGCGCCGCGCACGCTGCACTGGGCGGGGTTGGGCGCCACTCACGCCACCGAACTGCTCGCCGTCTTCGGCGTCTACCGGTCCCGGGTCGGCGCGATGCTGACCGCCGGTGTGGACCAGCGTGCCGCGGTGAAAGTCAGCCACCAGGTGCAGAGCCGCTGGCAGGAGTTCAGCCGTACCGGGACACCCGGTGCTGACTGGCCGTCCTACAACCACGACCAACGGCCGGTGCTGGTGTTCGACCGACACACCCACGTCGAGTACGACCCACACCCGCATCGCCGCAACGCCTGGGCTGGGTTCACCCTGGCCCGTGACGACCGGTAGTGATTGACACCTGTCATACGTTGAAGGGGTGACCGAGCCTCGCGATGGCCAAGCAACGGTAGAACGCCCCGCCGACCTCACCGCGCAGTGGCTGACAGCCAACCTGGGGGCCGGCCGGGTGAGCGGGTTCACCCCTCAGCGCATCGGCACCGGCCAGATGAGCGAGTGCTACCGGATCGCGCTGAGCTACGGGCAGGGCAGCGGTCCGGGATCGGTCGTGCTGAAAGTCGCCGCCAGCGACCCGGTGAGTCGGCAGACCGGCCAGGCGTTGGGACTCTACGAACGCGAAGTGCGGTTCTACGCAGAGTTGGCGCCTCGGCTGGGCGGCCCGATCGCGCAGTGTTATCACGCCTCCTATCAGTCCGACAGCGGCATGTTCACCCTGCTGCTCGACGATGCCGCCCCGGCGCAGGTGGGCGATGAGATCCGCGGCGCCGCAACCGAAGACGCGATGCTGGCCATGGCCCAACTGGGCCGGCTGCACGGCCCGTTGATCGGCAACGAGTCCCTGGCCGAGGCGAACTGGCTCAACCGGGAGAGTCCGATGAACCAGGCGATGATCGCCGGGTTGTTCGCCGGGTTCGCCGACCGCTACGCACACTCCATCACCGCCCAGCAGCGCCTGGTCTGTCAGAGCCTGGTGGACAGCTTCGATGACTATGTGGCTGCCGAGAATGCCGACGGGCGGATCAAAGGCCTGGTGCACGGCGACTACCGATTGGACAACATGCTGTTCGGGCGGGCCGGTTCGCTGCGCGACCTGACGGTGGTGGACTGGCAGACGGTCACCTGGGGCCCCGCCCTGACTGACGTCGCCTACTTCCTGGGCTGCGCCCTCAAGAGAGAGGATCGGCGCGCGCACTACGACGAACTGCTGGCTGCCTATCACCGCGGCCTGGGGCCCAACCCGCCGATGACCTTTGAGCAGGTTCGGGACGGCGTCCGGCGGCAAAGCTTCTTCGGGGTGATGATGACGATCGTGTCCTCGATGCTGGTGGAACGCACCGAGCGGGGCGACGCGATGTTTCTGACCATGCTGGACCGGCACACCGCCCACGTGCTGGATACCGGGGCGCTGGAGCTGTTGCCGCAGACCGCGAAAAGCTCAGCGCTGCAGCCTGATCCGGCCGATGAGGCGGCGCACCGGCCCGGGGATGAGCCGCTCTGGAACGAAAGCTGGTATTGGGATTTCGCCGACCCCGAACAAGGCGTCGGCGGATGGATCCGGCTCGGCCTGATACCCAACCAGAACACCGCCTGGATCAACGCCGTGGTCTGCGGCCCGGATATCCCGACGGTTGCCCTGCTGGACTTCCATGCGCCGCTACCCGCCGACCCCAATGATGTCCACAGCGGCACCATTACGTTGCAGCACAACGCCACTGAGCCGATGCAGGAGTATCTGGTGGCGCTCGCCGGACCGGCCCAGTCCTACGACGATCCCTCAGCCCTGCTGCGCGACGAGCCCGGCCGGCCCGCCCACCTGGCGTTGAAACTGGTGTGGCGGACCAGCGGAACGCCGTACGCCTACCGGATCGCGACCCGCTATGAGATTGCGTGCACGGTCAGCGGCTCCCTCACCGTCGATGACCGCAGTTACGAGTTCACCGCAGTACCGGGGCAGCGCGACCACTCGCACGGTGTCCGGGACTGGTGGAGCATGGACTGGGTGTGGAGTGCGCTGCACCTCGAGGACGGAACGCACGTGCACGGGGTGGACCTTCGCATCCCGGGGATGCCGTCGGTCAGCGTCGGCTACATCCAGCCGCCGGGGCAGCCGGTGATCGAAACCACCGCAGTCGAGGCCGATGTGACGATCGCCGACGACGGACTTCCGCTGGCGACCACGCTGACCTTCCAGCCCGGACCCCTCACCGCGACCATCGAGGTCCTCGGCCACGGCCCGGTCCGGCTCAACTCGCCCGACGGTCGGGTCAGCTTCTTTCCCCGGGCCTGGGCAGCGGTGGAGATCGCAGACGGCCGGCGGGGAGTGGGCTGGCTGGAGTGGAACCGCAACCAGCCGGCTTAGTCCTTGACCACCTGGGTGCCGCCGGCCAGTTCGTCGTGCTTGCCCTGCTTGGTGCGACTGCTGTTGATCGTCACCGCGATCACCACGATCGCAATGACGCCCAGCAGACCGCCGACGTAGGGGACGATCGGCAGCAGCGTGAAAGCGTTGCGGATGGCCGACTGCTTGAGGTCCGGCTTAGCCGCCCCACCGGCACCGCGCACGGACAACCCCAGCAACTTCTTCCCGAGGGTCCGGCCCTGGGTGACCTCCATGGCTACGAAATAGATGAACGTCAGCAGGCCGGTGAACAGCCCGGTGACCAGAATGTTGCTCGCCGAGCCGAACAGAAACGCGATGAAGAACGACACAATCCCCAGCAGGAGACCGTCGATGACGCGGGCCCCGAAACGTGCTCCCAACCCACCGGGATGGCTGGCATATCCATAGCCCACCTGGGGGTACCCCGGGTAGTAGCCGCCTGGAGGGCCGTACGGGTTGGGGGCCGGCGGGTATCCGGCGTCGGTCGGCTGGTAGCCCGGCGCGACCGGCGGCGGGAAGCCGGTCGCGGGCTGCTGGGGATAGCCGGGCGGCGGGTAGCCCGGGGCGGGCGGATATCCCGGAGGTGGGGGAGGCGGGTAGCCGGACGGCTGCCCGAAGGCGTTGGGATCCTGATCACCCGTTGTCATCGCAAACTCCTGAAGTGTTGGTTAAGGCCAATCTACCGGCAGGACGCGGGACGGGCAGGCTCAGTGCCGGGCGAGTCGGGGTGGCGGCGATCGGGGTTTCGGTCGCCGCACTGCGGAGGCCGGGCTAGCGTCAAGCGGTGCACTACGACTGGCAGGAACTCGCAGACGGTGTGTACCGGACCAGACTTCCGTTTCTCGACGTGACGGTCGGCGCGATCGCCGGTGATACCGGTGTGCTGCTGATCGACTGTGGCACAACACTCCTGGAGGCCGCGGCCATCGACGATGATGTGCGGGCGCTGACCGGGCGCGGTGTCACCCACCTGGTCATGACGCATCACCACTTCGACCACATCCTCGGTTCGGCCGGTTTCCCGGATGCGATCAGCTACGCGGCCCCGCCGGTGGCGGTGGCGTTGGGCGACCGGCTCGAGGATGCCTGTGTAGAGGCAGTGCGCTACGGGGCGGACCGCGATCAGGTGACGGCAGCCGCCCGCGCGGCCCGGCCGCCCGACAACGTGTCGTGGAACACCGAAATTGATCTCGGCGGGCGTTCCGTCCAGGTCATCCATCCCGGTGCAGGTCACACCGACCACGACCTGATCGTGGTCGCGCCCACCAACCCGCCGGTCGTGTTTTGTGGCGATCTGGTGGAGGAGTCCGCCGATCCCGCGGTCGGTGACGACTCCGAGCCGGGCGCCTGGCCGGACACCCTGAACCAGGTGTTGGCGGTGGGCGGCGACGAAGCCATCTACGTTCCGGGCCACGGTGCGGTGGTGGCCGCTGAGTTCCTACGACAGCAGCGTGACTGGCTCAGTAGCCGGTTCTGAGCACCCGCTCGAGCACGTCGACGAAAAAATCGGCGGACTCAGCGGTGATGCACATCGGCGGCTTCATCTTGAGCACGTTCTGCCGATCCCCGGTGGGCTGCACAATCACCCCGAGTTCGCGCAACCGCTCACAGATGGCGGCCGTCTCAGCCGCCGCCGGCTCCAGGGTGGCGCGGTCCCGGACCAGTTCCACTCCCATGTACAGCCCACTGCCGTGCACCGTGCCGATCAGCGGGTAGTGCTCGGCCAATGCGGTGATCCGGGCTTTGAGGTGGTCGCCCACACTCAGCGCGTTGCGCTGCAGTGCGTCCCGTTCGATGATGTCCAGGACGGTCAGCCCGACCACGCAGGACACCGGGCTGCCACCGGCCGAGGAGAAGAAATAGCCGCACGAGCGATACGCGTCGGCGATCGCCTTGGTGGTGATGACCGCGCCCAGTGGCTGCCCGTTGCCCATCGCCTTGGCGACGCAGACGATGTCGGGCACCACCCCTTGCTGCTCAAAAGCCCAGAACCACCGTCCGGTGCGGCCGTAACCCACCTGCACCTCGTCGGCGATCGCCAACCCGCCGGCCGCGCGGACCGCCGCGTAGACCGCCCGTAGGTAGCCGTCCGGCAGCGCCATACCTCCGGCGTTGCCGTAGAACGGCTCACAGATGAAGGCGGCCGGCGGATGTCCCTGTGCAGCAAGGCCTTCGATGATGGCCACCGCCTCGGGGGCATACCGCGAGGCCTCGGTGCCGCGATGCTCGCCGCGATAGGCGTTGGGGGAGGGCACGGTGTGCACCCAGGGCGGGCGGGTCTCCAGCGCGTTGGGGTTGTCGGCGATCGAGGTTGAGATCGCGTCGGTGGCGTAGGTCCAACCGTGGTAGGCCTCGGCGACCGCGACCACGTCGTGGCGCCCGGTGGTCGCCATCGCCAGTCGAAGCGCCAGATCATCGGCCTCCGAACCGGAGTTCACCAGAAACACGGTGTCCAGTGGGTCGGGCAGGGTCGCGGCCAGGCGCTCCGAAAGTGCCACCACAGAGCCGTAATTGAAGCGCGAGTTGGTGTTGAGCCGACGCCACTGCCGCGCTACGGCGTCGGCCAGTTCGGGGCGCCCGTGTCCGAGTACCGCGACGTTGTTGACCATGTCGAGGTAGCTGCGGCCGTCGGTGCCGATGAGGTGCTCGCGCCAGCCCCGCTCGATCCGTGGAGGGTGCTGGTAGTAGTGCTCCTGAACTCCTGCGAACGACCGTGACCGCCGTTGCCGAAGCGCCACGCTGTCCCGCGCAGCATGCACGCCGTGGACCGGCAGTTGCGTAAGTCCCAGGAGCACTCCGGGGTCGCTGACCCGGTGCAACCAGCCCGCCGCGTACTCCGGCCGCACGAAACGCGGTGCGTCGGTATCGTTGCGGCGGAACTGAATCCAGACCGGGCCGTCAATGCCGGCCAGCGCCGCACCCGCGGCAATCTCACGGTTCGCGCCGCTCGCCGCCACGGACTGGACTGCACCGTGGAGCTCCAGAGTGGCGACGGCACCGGTCAGCGTCAGCACATCGGGACCTGTGCTGCCCAGTGTCCCGGGCCACGGAGCGGTGACGGTCACGGTGGTCGCCGGCCACAGCTGCACACCGGTGGCCACGGTGGCCGGAGAGGTGGAACTCAGCGTCGCCGAACGAGTCAGCCGGGCCTGTCCGAAGGTGGTGACGACTACGACGGCGCCGGCAGCGAGGGCCTCCCGGGCGAGACGGTCCTCGCAGCCCGGTTCCAGCCAGACACCACCGTCCATCGCATCGGAGTCCACCGACAGGTCCAGGCGGGCCACCGCACTGGGGTCGAGTCCGGCTATCAGCCGCGCCTCGCCGGTGACAACCGGTGCCGTGTCCGCTAATCCCAGCGCGTCACTGATCTGCGCGGTCATCACGTCGAGGGGAACCTCGTTGGCGCGCTCGAAGATTCGCCACTCAAGATCCAGCGCGGAGGCGGCATATGCGTTGTCGGCATCGATGGCGGACTGGTGAATCCCGCTGACCACCAGGACGGCGGCACGCAGCACAACCAGCGGCCACAGCGCCGCCACCTCGGCCGGGCTCAGCGGCCGCACGGCGTGGAACGCCTCGATGGCAGGCAGGGTCGCCGCCGGTTCGCTACCTTCGTGGCGCAGCAAGGTGGCGACGGTGACGGCCAGTTCCGCCACCGTCCAGGACCGCATCAGGTCGCCGAAGTCGATCAGACCGTCGGGCACCCCGTCGGTGTCGGCGCAGACGACGTTGTCGCCCGTGATATCTCCGTGAATGACCTGGACCGGAAGGTCGCACGCGAGCCCGTCGATGACCTGCCACGCGGCTGTGGCAGCCGCCTCGACGGCCTGGCGGCGGTGCGGGTCACTGATGTGGACCGCGAGCACCTCGACGGTGCGCCGGGCATGTCGCAGATCCCATTGCAGCACCCGGTCGACGCCGGGATGGTCGAAGCTCGCCAGTGCCCGGCAGGTGCGGCCCGCGAGGTCTCCCAGCGCAGCCACCTGAGCAGGCCGCAGATAGCGCTCCCCACTGAGCGTCCCGCCGGGCAGGTACCGGATGATCCGGACGAGGAATCCGTTGACGTCGGCGATCCCCGAATCCGCCGCATCCGGGGCCACATTCACCGCGGTGCGGATGTCCTCACCGGCGGCGATGAACGCGGCCGCCCCGTCCTGAGCCTCCAACTCCGCGCGACTGAACGCGGGGTTGGCGATCTTGAGGACGCCCACCGGTTCCCCTGACGGGCCGCGCAGCAGGAAATTGGCGTCCTGCTGGCTGCCCAACGGGTCAACGTCGGCCTCCATCCCGAAATGGGTGGCGGCGATCTCACGGGCTCGGGCCGGCGTCACCGCCGGGACCGGTAACTCGGCGGCGTCGAAGAAGTCGAACAGTGTCATCAATTCCCTCGTGGACTGAAGATCTGACTGTACTGGCGCGTTACGGTGAACCCATGCGCGCGTTGATCATCGTCGACGTCCAAAACGACTTCTGCGAAGGTGGGTCGCTGGCGGTGTCCGGGGGTGCGGCGGTGGCGAGGGCGATCAACGTCCTGCTTGCCGATGTCGGCCGGTACGGCCACGTGGTCGCGACCCAGGACTGCCACGTCGACCCGGGCGCGCACTTCTCCGATCAACCCGACTATGTCGACTCCTGGCCTCGGCACTGTGTGGCCGGAACCGCCGGGGCCGACTTCCATCCCGATCTCGACACCACCGGGATCGAGGCGGTGTTCACCAAGGGCGCGCACTCCGCGGCCTACAGCGGATTCGAAGGCACCTGTGACGGTGTCGGCCTGGCCGACTGGCTGCGCGGCCGGGGCGTCGACGAGGTCGATGTCGTCGGTATCGCCACCGACTACTGTGTGCGGGCCACCGCCAGGGACGCGGTCCGCGCGGGTTTCGCCACCCGTGTGCTGGTGGACTTGACGGCCGGGGTCGCTCCCGCATCGACGCAGACTGCGCTGTCGGAGATGTCGGGCGCCGGAGTGGAATTGGTGCATTAGACCCTGGTGCATGAGAACCATTGGCAGCGGGCTAGATGACGACCCGCTTGCGCCGGTACAGGGTCCCGGCGATCAGCAGCACCAGACTTATCAGCAGGATCGCCGTCGCCAGCACGTTGATTTGCGGCGGCACCGCAGCCTTGGTCGCAGCGTTGACGTACAGCGGGTAGGTGACCGTCGAACCGCTGACGAAGTAGGTGATGATGAAGTCGTCCAGGGACAACGCGAAGGACAACATCGCCGCCGCGACGATGCCGGGCACGATCAGTGGCATGGTCACTTTGAAGAAGGTGCGGACCGGACCCGCGCCGAGGTCCAGGGAGGCGTCCTCCAGGGTCCAGTCGAACCCGCGGATCCGGGCTCGGACCGTCAACGCGATGAAGCTGATCTGGAATGCGACGTGGGCGATCACGATCGTCACGTAGCCGGTGGCCCAGCCCATACTCAGGAACAGCGTCAGCAGCGAGGCGCCCATCACCACCTCGGGTGAGGTCAGCGGCAGCACCATGAAGGAGTCGACTGCCGTCCGGCCCCGGAACCGTTGGCGCACAAGGGCGACAGCCACCAGGGTGCCCAACACCAGCGCGATGGCCGTGGACACCGCCGCCACACTCAGACTCATCCGCAGTGCGGCGGTCAGCGCCGGGTACTTGAACGGATTGGCCCAATTCTCCAGTGTGAAGCCCTGCCAGGTGTAGTTGAACTTGCCGGCCGGCTTGTTGAACGAGAAAACGATGATCACCAGGATCGGCAGGAACAGGAACAACAGGGTGAAACCGGCGGCGATACGCAGGGCGATATCCCCGAGCTTAAAGGTGCCGCGGATGTTGCGGCCCGGCTCGGTCAACGAGGTGACGGCCTCGATAGTCATCGGCGGTCCCCGCTCACACCAACTCCTCGGTGCCCAGCGCCCGGGTGTACAGCAGCACACCGACCAGAATGATCGCCATCAGCACGAAGCTCATCGCCGCGGCCACCGGGTAGTCCTTGACCACCAGGAACTGCTTCTGGATGACGTTGCCGATCATCGTCGTTCTCGTGCTGCCGAGGTAGTCGGCATTGATGAAGTCGCCGACGGAAGGAATGAAAACCAGCAGGCTTCCGGCCAGCACGCCCGGCATTGCCAGCGGCAGGATCACCTTGCCGAACATTCGCCGGTTGCTGGCGTAGAGGTCCCGGGAGGCCTCCAGCAGACGGCCGTCGATCTTCTCCAGGCTGACATACAGCGGCAGGATCATGAAGATGATCCAGTTGTAGGTCAGGCCGCCGACCACCGCCCAACCGGTGGAGAGCAACCGGCCCTCGCTGGGCAGCAGCCCGATTGAGCCGAGGGTCTCGACCACCCAACCGTTGTCGGCCAGGATCGTCTTCCAGGCGATGGTGCGGATCAGAAACGTCACGAAGAACGGCAGAATGACCAGTCCGAGAAGGAGATTCTTGAACCGGCCAGCCTTGAAGGCGATCACGTACGCCAGCGGGAAGGCCAGCACCAGGCAGAGCAGGGTGGCGCTGAAGGCGTACCCGAAGGACCGCAGGATTTGATCGCGGTACTCGCTGAGCGCCCGGCCGTAGTTGCCGAACTCCCAGGCGAAGGTCAGCGTCGGTAGGTAGATCGAGCCACCCATCGTCGACAGCGAGGTGCGCAGCAACGAGACGAACGGCACCGCGTAGAACACCGCGAGATAGGCCAGCGCGGGCAGGATCATCAAATAGGGCGCGATCCTGCTGCGCTGCCGGGAGCTGCTGGCTACGCCCGCCATCAGAGAGCCACCACCGGACTCAGCCGCCGGTGACGCTGGCGTAGGCCTTGTTGAATTCCTGGTTCTGCTCGTCGGTCAGCGGTGCCCAGGCCTTCAGCTTGCTCAGTGTCTCCTTCGACGGGTTGATCAGCGGGTTGGCGCCCAGCTTCGGGTCGATCTTGTCAAGCTCGGCGGTCATATCGGACAGCACCGGAACATACTGGGTGAACGCGACCAGCTTGGCGTAGTTGGCCCGGTCGTAGACGTAGTTGATCCACTCCTCGGCGGCCGCCTGGTTCTGGGTGGTGTAGGGGATCACCATGGTGTCCAGGAAGGTGGTGCTGCCCGACTCCGGCACGACGAACTTCAGGTCCGGGTTGTCGGCCTGCAGTTGCACCACGTCACCGGAGTACGCCTGGGCGATGACGATGTTGCCGGCGGCCAGGTCGTCGGCGTAGTCGTTGCCGGTGAACCGGCGGATCTGGCCTTTGTCCTTCTGCTCCTTGACCAGGTCGACGGCCTTCTGCACGGTCTCAGTAGTGGGGTCCTCCGGGGAATGGCCCTGGGACATCATCAGCATTCCCAGGCCGTCCTGGACGTCGCTGAACAGGCTTACCTTGCCCTTGAATGCGGGGTCCCACAGATCGTCGATCTTGGTGATGTCGCGGCCGGTGGTGGCCCGGTTGTAGGCCAGGCCCACCATGCCGGACAGGTACGGTGCGCTGAACTTGCGGCCCGGGTCGGACTTGTTGTCCATCAAGTCGGTGCGCAGATTCTTCCTGTTGGTCCAGCGGGTGTCGCTGATCGGGTTGAGCCAGCCCAGTCCGGCCAGCCGGGCCGCCATGAACTGGGTGGGGACCACCAGATCAGTCCCGATGTCCTGCTTGCGCGACAGCGGCTCCTTGTTCTTGGCGAACCATTCCTCGTTGTCGTTGAAGTCCTCTTTGTAGTCCACCACCAAGCCGGTGGCGGTCTGGAAGCCCGCGACGAAGCCGTCGGCCATGTACAGCGGCCAGTTCGAGATCCGCAGCTTGCCTGTGGCCGGGCCGCCGTTGTCGGTGGGAGCCAGCGGCGCCTCGGACCCGTTCGCCGCCTTGTTGTCCGAGCTGCAGGCTGCCAGGAACGACGGGCCGAGGAGGAGGGCGGCCGCTGCGGCGGCACCCCCGCCCATGAACCGCCGACGTGAGGCCAGTTGGGCGAGCACGCGGGGGTCGATATCTGCCATGGGTGTGCCTTTCATCTCGGGTCAGACTGCATCAAAGTACGGGCGAGGAGTCATCAAGCATCGCCGCGAGGTCTTCAGTCGTGGGGATGTCGGCGGCCGGCAGCACCAGCGAGGCCTCCGGGGACCATCCGGCGTAGACCTCGTCGCCGGGGCGCAGCATCGGCAGGTCCTGTTCGGGTCCGATGTGGGCGAGGATCGCCGAGCCGTCCGGGGCCGCCAGCGACAGCCGCAGCACCGGCCCCTGGAAGGTGAGGTCGACGACTGTGGCCGGGACGGCCGCGATATCGCCGGTGGGCGGGCCCATCGAGACGCGGACCCGTTCCGGTCGCACCATCACCGTGGCCTGGCCGCCGGTCTCGATGGTGGTGTCGCCCGGGCGGGCCTTGAGGGTGGCCCCCAGCACATCCACCTCGACGTAGTCCCGGTTGGCACGGCCGGTCTGCCGGCCGTGCCAGAGGTTGGCCTGGCCGATGAAGCCGGCGACGAAGACGCTGGCGGGCCGATCGTAGATCTCGGTGGGGGTGCCGATCTGTTCGACGTTGCCGGCGTTCATCACCGCGATCCGGTCACTCATCGTCAGCGCTTCCTCCTGGTCGTGAGTCACGTAGACGAAAGTGATCCCGACCTCTCGCTGAATGCGCTTGAGTTCGAACTGCATCACGTGGCGCAGTTTGAGGTCCAGCGCCCCGAGGGGCTCATCGAGTAGCAGCGCACTGGGGTAGTTGACCAGCGCCCGGGCCAGCGCCACCCGTTGCTGCTGGCCGCCGGAGAGTTGGGCCGGCTTGCGCAGTGCGAAGTCGGTGAGCCGCACTGTGTCGATCATCTCGCCGACGCGTTTTTTGACCTCCGCTGGGCCCAGTCCGGCGGACTTCTTTCTACTGCGCGGACCGTAGGCGACGTTGTCCCAGACGGTCATATGGGGGAACAGCGCGTAGTGCTGGAAGACGGTGTTGACATTGCGCTTGTGCGGCGGCACCCGGGAGACGTCAGTGCCCTCAAGCCTGATGGCGCCGGAGGTGGGGGTGTCGAAGCCGGCGATCATTCGCAAGGTGGTGGTCTTGCCGCACCCGGAGGGCCCGAGCATCGAGAAGAACTCCCCGGCGCCGATCGAGAAGTTGGCGTCGGCCACCGCGACGTAATCGTCGAATCGCTTTGTGACATGGTCGATCTCGATCACCGGGCCGCCGTCGCTGCGATGCGGCTGTTGCAGTCCGGAGTTGTGTCGTGTGGCGGCGCCGGTCTCGGTCAGAACCGTCCTCCTCAGGTGCGATCACGGTGGTGCTCCGGCGGTCGCTGGGCTAGACCTCCGAGTAAACCTTTGCCCATTTCGGCATCATCCGCAACAGATCGCGCAACCGATTCCGCACAAACGCCGGAACAATTCGACCGATACCTCAATGCCGAACCCCCCGTTGCGGCACATTCCGTCGGCCGGGTGGGAGCGTGCTACATGTGCGCGCCGCCGTCGATGCGCACCTCGGTGCCGGTCACGAAGAAGGCCTCCGGACTGCCCAACATCGCCACCACAGCAGCCACCGCAGACGGGTCGGCGAAGATCGCCCCTTGCGGCAATGGCAGCCCGGGGGCGACGCGGGCGAACAGCTTGAAGTCGGCGTCGGGCGGCAGGCCCGGTCCGACGCTCTGCTTGGACCGCCCGGTCCCGTCGGTCATCCCGGAGGAGATCGACCCCGGCTGAACCGAGTTGAACCGGATGCCCTCCTTGGCGAACTCCGCGGCCAGGGCGTGGGTCATCGCCAGGATCCCGCCTTTGGAGGCGGCGTAAGCCGACATGTACGGGTGCGCGAAGTGCGCCGAGGTGGAGCTGAGGTTGACCACTGCCGGGGCGGTGCCGCCGCGAAGAGCAGGCAGGGCAGCCCGCGTAACCAGGAATGTCCCCACCAGGTTCACCCGCAGCACCTGCTCAAAGTCGGCCAGGGTGGTGTCCAGGAAGTGCGCCGAGCGCAGGATGCCGGCCACATTGACCAGAGTGTCCAGTCCACCGAGGCTGTCCACTGCCCGGCCCACGCCGGCGGTGACAGAAGCCTCATCACCGACGTCCATCTCGACGGTGGTGAGGCGGCCGGCGGTCCCGGCGTCTTCGGCGGCCTTGGCGGCGGTGTCCTGGAGTCCGGCAGCGCTGATGTCGGAGGCCACCACCCGGCCGCCCTCGCTCAGGATCCGCAGGACGCAGGCCTGGCCGATCCCCGAACCCCCACCGGTGATCAGGACCCGCCGGTCGGTGTACCTCTGCAGGGTCGTTGCCATGGTGATTCGTTCCGTCCTCGATTGCGGGGTGGCTCGGGGGCGCTCAAAGGGGGGTGGGCCGGGGGTGAGCGTGGGTCCGCTTTATTGTGCCGCGCCACTCCGGGGATTCGGTGCACTCTTGCGGTGTTGATGCCATAGATTCGGGTCAGCTGCCGACACCGGTCGGCGTTTTTTTTCGTGGACGAAAAGAGCGAATGGCGGACAAGGCGGATCACTGGTCCCCGGGCATCGCCTTGGGCAAGGGCGTCAGTTCCCCGATGGAGTCCATCGGCGGCCTGTTTTCGATGTCCTCCGACGCCGTCCGGTTCGTCTTCCGGCGTCCCTTCCAATGGCGGGAGTTCCTCGAACAGTCCTGGTTCGTCGCCCGGGTGTCGCTGGCGCCCACCCTGCTGGTGGCCATCCCGTTCACCGTGTTGGTGAGTTTCACCCTCAACATTCTGCTTCGTGAACTCGGCGCAGCCGACCTGTCCGGGGCCGGTGCTGCGTTCGGGGCCGTTACGCAGGTCGGTCCGCTGGTCACGGTGCTGATCGTCGCCGGTGCCGGTGCCACGGCGATGTGCGCCGACCTCGGGTCACGCACCATCCGCGAGGAGATCGACGCCATGGAGGTGCTGGGCATCAACCCGGTGCAGCGACTGGTCACCCCTCGGATGCTGGCCTCGGGCCTGGTCGCGTTGCTGCTCAACTCGCTCGTGGTGATCATCGGCATCCTCGGCGGCTACGTCTTCTCGGTCTACGTCCAGGACGTCAACCCCGGTGCCTTCGCCGCCGGCATCACCCTGCTCACCGGCGTGCCGGAGGTGATCATCTCCTGCGTCAAAGCTGCACTGTTCGGGCTGATCGCCGGACTGGTGGCCTGCTACCGCGGGTTGATGATCTCCGGAGGCGGAGCCAAAGCGGTCGGTAACGCCGTCAACGAGACCGTGGTGTACGCGTTCATGGCATTGTTCGTCGTCAATGTGGTCGTCACGGCCATCGGCATCCAGTTGACCACGGGCTGAGGCGGGCGACGGCGATGAGCAACCTGACGGTCCTGCGGACCACCTATCCGCGGTTTTTTCGCCGCTTGGCCTCTCCGATCGGATTCTTCAGCCGGATCGGCGACCAGACCCTGTTCTACGGCAGGGCGATCGCGGGGATCCCAGTCGCCGCGGTGCGCTACCGCCGCGAAGTGATCCGGCTGATCGCCGAGATCAGCATGGGTGCCGGCACGCTGGCGATGATCGGCGGGACGCTGGCCATCGTCGGATTCCTCACCCTGGCCGCCGGCGGAACGTTGGCCGTGCAGGGCTACTCATCCTTGGGCAACATCGGCATCGAGGCGCTGACCGGATTCCTGGCGGCGTTCATCAACGTCCGGATCTCCGCGCCGGTGGTGGCCGGCATCGGCCTGGCCGCGACGTTCGGCGCCGGGGTGACCGCCCAGTTGGGTGCGATGCGGATCAACGAGGAAATCGACGCTTTGGAGTCGATGGCGATCCGCCCGGTGGAGTATCTGGTGTCCACCCGGTTGCTGGCCGGCCTGATCGCCATCACCCCGCTGTACTCCATCGCCGTCATCCTGTCGTTTTTGGCCAGCCAGTTCGTGACGGTGGCCCTGTTCGGACAGTCCGGCGGCCTGTACAACCACTACTTCAACACGTTTCTGAACCCACTGGATCTGCTGTGGTCATTTCTGCAGGCGGTGCTGATGGCGATCGCCATCCTGCTGATCCATACCTATTTCGGCTACTTCGCCTCCGGCGGTCCGGCCGGAGTGGGTGTCGCGGTGGGCAATGCGGTCCGGACCTCCCTTATCGTGGTAGTCTCCGTGACTTTGCTTGTCTCACTGGCGATTTACGGCTCCAACGGCAACTTCAACCTGGCCGGGTGATGCAATGACCGCGAATCTGCGTTCCCGCTATGCCCGGCCGCTCGCCGGGTTCGCCACGGTGCTGGTCTTGGCGCTGATCGTTGCGGTCGCGGTGGGTCTGTTCCAGGGCCGCTTCACCAAAACCGTTCCGGTTACCGTCGTCGCCGACCGCGCCGGACTGGTGATGAACCCCAACGCCAAGGTCAAGCTCAACGGCGCCCCGGTGGGCAAGGTCGCCTCCATCGAGGCGCTGCCCGACGGCGGGGCGGCGCTGCACCTGGCCATCGACCCGGACGCGTTGGACGCGATCCCGTCCAACGTCGGCGCGGAGATCACCTCCTCGACGGTGTTCGGCGCCAAGTTCGTCGAACTGGTGCCGCCGGCCCAGCCCTCGCCGGAAGCGTTGCGCGCGGGCACCACCATCGAGGGCGGGGACAACGTCACCGTCGAACTGAACACCGTGTTCGAGAAACTGGTCGGGGTGCTTTCCGAAGTCGAACCGGCCAAACTCAACCAGACCCTCGGGGCGATCTCGACCTCGCTGCGCGGCCGGGGGGACAAGTTCGGCCAGACGCTGGTCGACCTCGACAGTGCACTGGCCAAACTCAACCCGTCGCTGGACAACCTCAACCAGATCCTGGCGATCTCCCCGACGGTGTTCGACTCGTTGGCCGACGCCTCGCCGGACCTGCTGGCTGTTCTGGACAACACCTCACGGATCAGCACCACCGTGGTGGAGGAGCGGGACAGCCTGAACGCCTTGCTGCTCAGCGCGATCGGACTTGCCGATGTCGGAACCGAAGTCCTGGCCCAGAACCGCAAACCGCTGGCTGAGGTCCTGCGCCTGCTGGTGCCCACCACCGACCTGACCAACCAGTACGGCCCCGCTCTGTATTGCGGCTTGGCCGGGTTGCTGCCACTGGCCAACGGACCCGGGCTGGCCATGCCCGGAGCCACCCTGCTGCAGGGGTTCTTCCTCGGCCGGGAGCGTTACCGCTATCCGGGCAACCTTCCCAAGGTGGCGGCCAAGGGCGGCCCGCAGTGCACCGACCTGCCCAACGTCGCCTACGAGCAACGGCCCCCGTACGTGGTCACCGATATCGGTGCCAACCAGGCGCAATACGGCAACCAGGGCATCCTGCTCAATTCCGAAGGGCTCAAGCAGGCTCTGTTCGGACCGCTGGACGGCCCGCCCCGCAACACCGCCCAGATCGGGATGCCGGGATGATCAGTCTGCGCAAGACCGGCCTGAAGGTGGGGGTCTTCATGGCGGTGATGCTGATGGTCACCGCGGCGCTGTTCGCGGTTTTCGGCCGGTACCGCGGCGGGCCGGAAAACGGCTACACCGCCGTCTTCGAGGACGTGTCGAGCCTGAAGTCCGGTGATTCGGTGCGGGTGGCCGGGGTGCGGGTCGGGACGGTCAAAAACGTGACCCTGCAACCCGACAACACCGTCACCGTCGACTTCGGTGCCGAACGCACCATCGCGCTCACCTCCGGCACCACAGCAGCGGTGCGCTACCTGAACCTGGTCGGGGACCGCTACCTGGAGCTGCTGGACACCCCGGGCTCGACCAGAATCCAGCCGCCCGGCTCGGTGATTCCCACTGAGCGCACCCAGGCTGCCCTTGACCTCGATCTTCTGCTGGGCGGCTTGAAACCCGTTGTGCAGGGCCTCAATCCGCAGGCGGTCAACGCCCTGACCACCTCACTGGTCCAGATCCTGCAAGGCCAGGAGACAAACGTCGAATCGCTGTTCGCTAAAAGCTCGGCGTTCTCAAACGCCCTGGCCGACAACAGCCAGACCGTGCAACAGCTCATCGACAACCTCAACGTCGTACTGGCCACCATCGACGCCGACGGCAGCAAGTTCTCTGCTTCGGTGGACCGGCTCGAGCAGTTGGTCACCGGGTTGGCCGCCGATCGCGACCCGATCGGCACCGCCATCACCGCCCTGGAGAGCGGCACCGCCTCGCTGACCGAACTACTCACCCAGGCCCGCCCACCACTGGCCGGGACGGTCGATCAACTCGCCCGGCTGGCGCCCTTGCTCGACCAGGACAAGGAGACCCTCGACATCGCCCTGCAGAAAGCGCCGGCGAACTATCGCAAGCTGGTGCGGCTGGGGTCCTACGGCAGCTGGATCAACCAGTACCTGTGTGGAATGTCGGTGCGGGTCACCGACTTGCAGGGCCGCACCGCCCACTTCCCCTGGATCATGCAGCACACGGGAAGGTGTGCTGAGCCCTAATGCTGAAATATCGTGGCAAACATCTGGTGCGCGCCGGCTTCATCGGAGTGGCGCTCATCGTGATGGTCATCACCGTCGGCCTGCAGCCCCAGCGACTGCTGACGTGGGCGACCTCCCTGCGCCATCAGGCGCTGTTCACCGAAGCGGGCGGCCTGGCTCCCGGTAACGACGTGAAGGTCTCCGGCGTCAAAGTCGGCACCGTCTCCAGCGTCGCCCTGCAGCAGGGCAAGGCGCTGGTGACCTTCATGGTCAACGGCAAGGTCCGCCTCGGGTCGGACACCACCGCCAACATCCGGACCGGCACTCTGCTCGGACAGCGGGTGCTCACCCTGGAATCCAGCGGTCAGGGCAGGCTGCGCCCAACCGACGTGATCCCGGTGTCGCGGACCGGTTCGCCCTACTCACTGACCGAGGCGATCGGCGAGTTCACCGCCAACACCCGCGACACCGACACCGCCGCACTCAACCAGTCGCTGGACACGCTGTCGGCGACCCTCGACAAAGTGGCGCCGCAGCTGGGGCCGACTTTCGAGGGGATCAGCCGAATCTCCAAGGCGCTCAACGAGCGCAACGATTCGCTGGCCGATCTGCTCAAGACGGCAGCTGACGTGACCGGGATCCTGTCGCAACGCAGCCAGCAGGTGAACACCCTGATTCTCAACGCCAACGAACTACTCGGAGTGCTCGAGCAGCGTCGATACGCGATCGTCAACCTGCTGGCCAACACCTCCGCGCTATCCCAGCAGTTGAGCGGCCTGGTCGCCGACAACGAAGCCGAACTCGCCCCCGCGCTGGAGAAACTGAACTCGGTCACCGCGATGCTGCAGCGCAACAACGACAACGTCGGCAAGGCGATGGCAGGTCTGGCCAAATTCCAGCTCACCCAGGCCGAGGCGGTCAACGGGGGCTTTTACTACAACGCCTTCGTGGCCAACCTCAGCCCGGCGCAGACGTTGCAGCCGTTCTTCGACTACGCACTGGGCTTCCGGCGCGGGGTGAACGCCGGCCAGCCACCCGATAACGCCGGCCCCAGGGCGGAATTCCCGTTGCCCTACAACGGGATTCCACAGCCCAATGAAACCTGGGGCCCACCACCGGGGCCGCCGTGATGACTCGAACCCGCGCCGCGGTAGCAGCCGTACTCACGCTCCTGCTCGTCGCCGGAGTGGCGCTGATGGTGCGCAACGTCGTCCACAAGCCGACCACCATCACGGCGTTGTTCACCACCGCCACCGCCATCTATCCCGGCGACCAGGTCCGGGTGGCCGGGGTCCGAGTCGGCAGCATCACCAGCATCGAGCCGCAGGGCACCAAAGCCAAGGTGACGTTGGCCGTCGACCGGGCGGTCCCGATCCCCGCCGACGCCCGGGCCGTCATCGTCGCCCAAAATCTGGTCGGCGCCCGCTACGTCCAGCTGGCGCCGGCTTTCGGGGCGGACGGGGACACCAGCGGGCCGACGATGCGCGACGGGGGCGTCATCGACGTCGACCGCACCGCGGTGCCGGTGGAGTGGGACGAGATCAAGACCCAGCTGATGCGCTTGTCCACCGATCTGGGGCCCGGCACGGCGGCGTCGACGTCGTCGGTGGGCCGGTTCATCGACAGCGCCGCCAACGCCATGGACGGTAACGGCGACAAACTTCGGGAGACGATCCGCCAAATCACCGGGCTGAGCCGGATCCTCGCCGACGGCAGCGGGAACATCACCGACATCATCGCCAACCTGCAAACCTTCGTCACGGTGCTGCGCGACAGCAGCACCCAGATCGTGCAGTTCCAGGACCGCCTTGCGACGGTCTCCAGCGTGCTCGACGGCAGCCGCTCCGAACTTGACGCGGCTCTGACGAACCTGTCCAGCGCCGTGGATGACGTCCAGCGGTTCGTCGCCGGCAGCCGAAACCAGACAGCCGAGCAGGTCGAGCGACTTGCCGACGTGGTCGGGAACCTCAGCGCCAACCAGACTGCGTTGAAGAACCTGCTGCATGTGGCACCGAATGCGATCGGCAACAGCTACAACATCTACAACCCCGACATCCAAAGTGCGCTAGGCGGTTTCGCGCTGGCGAACTTCTCCAATCCGCTGCAGGTGGTCTGCGCGGCGATCGGAGCGATCGAGAACGCCACCTCCAGCGAGACCGCCAAACTGTGCTCGCAGTACCTCGGTCCGGCGCTGCGTCTGCTCAACTTCAATTACCTGCCACTGCCGACCAACGTCTACCTGGGTAAGTCGCCGAGTCCGTGGAATCTGATCTACTCCGAACCTCATCTCGCCCCCGGTGGGGGTCCCACCGAACCCACCGTGGAGATCCCACCGGAGATCTCGGCCTACACCGGCCTCAACGGGGACGTTCCGCCGCCACCCGGCTGGGGCGCCCCGGCGGCCCCGGGACCCCGGGGTTCCTACGCCCCGCAGGGTTTGCCGGCCGATCCGCAACCCGCGCTGTACCCTGGCGCCCCGGTTCCGGCGGGTGTGTCGCACGGCCCCACCCCGGGTGGGCCGTCGAACCTGCAGGACATGCTGATGCCTGCCGAGGTGCCTGCGGCGGCGCCGGTCCCGCCGCCGCCACCGGTACCGCTGCCCCAGGGAGTGGGAGCCGCGCCGTGATGAATTCCGTACGGATTGGGCGGACGGGACGGATGGGGATCGCCGCGTTGTGTGCAGCGGTGGGATTGAGCGGGTGCGGGTTCGGCGGACTCAACTCCCTGCCACTGCCCGGTGCGGTCGGCCGCGGCGGCGACGCCGCGGAGTATCACGTTGAACTCGCCAATGTCAGCACGCTGGAACCGAATTCACCGGTTCTCCTGGGGGATGTGGTCGTCGGCAGCGTGAACCGCATGACCGTGCGCGACTGGCACGCCAATGTGGAAATATCGGTCAAGCCCGATGCGGTGATTCCGGCCAACGCGGTGGCGACGGTGGGTCAGACCAGCCTGCTGGGCTCGATGCATCTGGCGCTCAACCCGCCCCTCGGTCAGTCGCCCAGTGGCAGGCTGACGCCCGGTTCCACGCTGGGGCTCTCCAAGACGTCGACCTACCCCTCCACCGAGCAAACCCTCTCAGCGCTGTCGGTGGTCATCAACGGCGGGGGACTGGGTCAGATCGGCGACATCATCTCCGAACTCAACCGCGCTCTCAACGGCCGCGAGGTTCCGATCCGGGATCTGCTGACCCGCCTGAACGACTTCGTCGGACTGCTTGCGGCGCAACGCGACAGCATCAATGCGACGGTGGTGTCACTGAACCGGGTGGCGGGCACCTTCGCCGGTCAGCGTGATGTGCTGACCAGGGCGCTGGACCGGATCCCACCGGCCCTTGAGGTCCTGGTCGCCGAACGGCCACGGCTGACAGCGGCGCTGGACCGGCTCGGAACGCTCTCTACGGTGGCCACCGACGTGGTCAACGAGAGCAAGGCGGATCTGGTTCGCAACCTGGCCAATCTGGAGCCGACCCTGCGCTCGCTGGCTGATGTGGGCCCGGACCTGGACAAGGCGCTGGCCTACTTCACCGCGTTCCCGTACGGGCAGGCCACCATCGACCGGGCGATCCGGGGGGACTACCTCAACCAGTACATCATTTTCGACTTCACCGTTCCGCGGCTTAAGAAGACATTGTTCCTGGGCACCCGCTGGGGCCAGGAGGGAGCCAAACTCGTTCCGGCACCGGGTGATCCGTGGTATGCGACCTATACCTACGACCCGCTGAATGCACCGTTCAGTCCGCCGCCGGCCGAGGTGGCCGGGGTAATTTCGCTCGACGAGCAGGATCCGCTGGCGGTCGCACCTGAGGCTGGGCCCACCCCGGTTCCGCCCCCGGCTCCGGCTCCGACTCCGACTCCGCCTGAATTGCAGCTGGCCCCGATGGATGAAGGTGGCAACTGATGCTGACCCGTTTCGTGCGCATCCAGTTGGTCCTGTTCACTCTCGCCTCGATCGTCGGCATTGCCGCGATGGTGCTCGTCTACATGCAATTGCCCACCCTGCTGGGCATCGGGCGGATGACGGTCAAGCTCGAACTGCCGCGAACAGGCGGGCTGTATCAGTTCTCGAACGTCACCTACCGCGGGGTGCAGATCGGGAGGGTGACCGATGTCCGCGCCACCCGGGCCGGAGCCGAGGCGACCCTGTCGCTGGCGACCTCGCCCAAGATCCCGGCCGATCTGCAGGCCAGTGTGCTCAGCGTCTCAGCGGTCGGGGAGCAGTACGTCGATCTGCTGCCGCGTACCGACTCGGGTCCGTATCTGAGGGACGGCTCGGTGATACCGGTCAGCGACACCACCGTGCCGCAGAAGGTCGGCCCGATGCTCGATCAGGTCCACGCACTGCTGGCCAGCATCCCCAAAGAGAGGCTCTCCAATCTGCTCGAGGAATCCTTCAAGGGCCTCAACGGTTCTGGGGATGACCTCGGCGCGCTGCTGAACTCGCTGTCGACTGTCGCAGGGGATTTCGACAAAGTCTCCGACCGGGCGCGGGCCTTGATCGACGACAGCCGTCCGCTGCTGGAGGCCCAGGCCGTCTCCGCCGATGCACTGCGAGTCTGGACGCGCAGCCTGGCCGGGGTGACCGGCCAACTCAACACCAACGATCCGCAGGTCCGGACGCTGCTCAACACCGGTCCCGGGGCCCTCGACGAGGCCGCCAGCCTGCTCAATCAGGTCAAGCCGACGCTGCCGGTCTTGCTGGCCAACCTCACCACCGTCGGCCAGATCGCGGTCACCTACCGCCCGTCAGTGGAGCAACTGCTGGTTCTACTGCCGCCCTACATCGCCTCGGTGCAGGCGGTGGGGTTGCCACGCAACAATCCGACCGGGTTCACCCAGGGCGATTTCACTTTGACCATCGGCGATCCGCCGGCCTGCACGGTCGGATTCCTGCCGCCGTCGTCGTGGCGTTCCCCGGCGGATCTCTCCGACGCGGACACCCCCGATGGGCTGTACTGCAAGCTTCCGCAGGATTCCCCGATCGCGGTGCGCGGCGCCCGCAACTATCCCTGCATGGGCCAGCCAGGCAAGCGGGCTCCCACCGTCGAGATCTGTGAGAGCGGGGATTCGTTCGTGCCCCTGGCTATGCGCCAGCATGCCCTCGGTCCGTACCCGTTCGACCCGAACCTGATAACGCAGGGCATCCCGCCGGATGATCGGGTGACCTTCCAGGAGCAGATCTACGGTCCCCTCGAGGGCACCCCGATGCCCCCCGGACCGCCCGCCGCGGCGCCGCCCGCGCCCGGTCCCGCCCCTGCCGAGGCGCCTCCGTTACCAGCCCCTCCGCCCGGTCCGCAGGTGGCGCCGAGTGCTTTCACGACTGACGCCCCGGGCCCGTCGGTGGCGATCGCCACCTACGACCCCGGCACCGGACAGTTCGCCACCGCCGACGGGTCCGTGGGCCGGCAGACCGATGTGGTGGCCGGCGATGGTCAGCGCACCTGGACCGACCTGCTGCCGACGGGCTAGACCTTCACCAACTTGAACGGCATGGTGATGAATACCGCCAGGCTGCGCCCGCAGGCCCCGCTCGGTCCGGTGGTGGCGTCCTCACCGATCAGTGTGTTCGAGGTCGGGTCGGTGGTGGAACCGTCCGGTGTCATGGCTTTGAACCGGAATATCTGAAGGCCGTCGGCGGTCGAGCCGTCCGGGCAGCGGATCCATTGCGGGACAATGTGTTTGACGTACCATTCGCCGCCGGTCTGATATATCGGCGCAGTCCAACCCTGATTGCTGGTCACAGTTCCGGTGCACTCGGTGGGGTAACTGCACTGCGAGGAGACCGTCCATACGGCGCGCACGCTGTTCTGGTTGCGACGGACATCGTTGGTGCGGGCCCATTCGCCGTTGGAGGTCGCGGTGTAGGTGCCGTTGAGCGACCATTTGTCGGCGTCGGCAGGGGCGGCAACCGCGACTGCGGCGATCATGGCTGCCGCGGCACCGGTGGCAATCCGAACCATCACCCCACCATTATCGCCGCCCGCGCCTCTACTCTCGTCCCGTTTCGCCGGTTCCGCGTTTACGATCCTCCGCGCCGCCGCAATCTGCTCAACCGGATCAGCATCCAGTCCCGCATCAGATGCTGGTGCTGGAGAGGTCACCTTGGTCCGGGTCGGCAGGGAGGCACAGCGTCGAGGCCTAACCCCACTCGTGGTTCATCGCGCGGGAGTCGGTGATGTCGCTGGGTTGCACCTCGCGCAGCCGCGGCCTACTGGCCATGATCAGCACGAACCCAATCAGTCCGGTCACCGCGCCGAGCGCGAAGGTCGCGGTGTAGCTGCTCTCCGGCGGGTAGCCGGTGAGGTTGCGACTGAGCAGGACCGCCACGATCGCTGCGGCCAATGCGGCCCCCACCGTCCTGGCGATGGCGTTGATACTGGTGGCGACACCGGTTTCGCCCATTCCGACCTCCTGGATCACCAACGTCGGCAGCGCCCCGTAGGCCAGGCTGATGTAGGCGTTGATGAGCAGGCTGGCGCCGATCACCTGCCAGGCCGCAGAGTGCGCAACCGCCAGCATTCCGAAGCCCACCACCCCGATGGCGGTTCCGACCGCCAGCACTGACCGCGCGCCGTACCGCTGGATGTAGCGCCCGCTGACCAACGCCGTCAGGAACCCGGCCAGCGCGCCGGGCAGCAGATACATCACGCTGGCCTGCAGCACGGTGGCGCCGAATCCGTAGCCGCTGGCTTTCGGTGCCTGCACCAGGCCGGTCAGTCCCAGGAAAGCGAAGTACAGGCCCATCCCCACCGCGACGGTTGCCAGATTCGTCAGCAGGATCGGCCTCCGGGTCAGCATGGCGGTAGACACCAGCGGTTGGTCGCACCGGCGTTCCCACCACCACCACAGCGTCAGCAGAACCGCCCCGCCCAGCCCCGCGGCTACAGTACGGCCGGCTGTCCAGCCCCACACGTTGCCCTGGGTGGTGGCAAGCAGGAGCAGAGACAGCCCGGCTGCCAGTCCTGCCGCCCCGGCCCAGTCCACTGTTCCCGTCGTCGAACGCGGACGGCTCGGAATCACCACGACGACCGCCACGATCACGACCGCAAGGAAGGCGACGGTGAACCAGAAAACCCGGTGATAGCTTGCCTCGCCGCGCATCAGCAGTCCGGTGATCACCAGTCCGACCCCGCCGCCGAATCCAAGCACCCCGGACAGGACCGCCATGGCGCGCATCAACCGGTCTTCAGATAGTTCCTCACGCAGGATCGACACCCCGATCGGATACAACGCGAACGACGCGCCCTGCAGTACCCGGGCGACGATCAACAGGGGCAACGACGAGGTGACGGCGCCGAGCACGGAACCGGCCAGCACCACGGCCAGCACCGCCAGCAGCACCCGCTTTTTGACGTGTAGGTCGGCGAGACGGCCGAGCAGGGGAGTGCTGGACGCCGCGGCGAGCAGATTGGCGGTCACTACCCAACTGACCGCGACCGGGGAGACGTCGAGTTGGCGGGCCATCACCGCCAGGACGGGCACCACGGCGGTTTGCAGAATGGCGACGGTCAGCACGACCACGCTCATGGTCCCGACCAGAAGGCCTGGCCTGCTGTCGCTGCGGTGCGGGCGTACGGCCGTCCGGGCCGCTCCGACATCCGACACCGTGCGTTCCCTTCGCTTACCCGGCTCACCGCCCGCGATTGATTATGTCGGCTAATCGTTTGTGCAAGGATTTCGGGGTGTTCAGGGCCGCCACCCACTTCTTCACCGTCGACATCGCCCCAGACGGTGGTGAGATGTTTGCTCCGACTGAGTACGCCCTGAGCCGTTGGGGTACCGACTCACTCAGCGGCCCGGCTGTCGTCGGCCTGGCAGCCCGATGCCTCGAACGCGACTTCGGGGTCGAGGGATTCACACCCGCCCGGCTGACCGCGGATCTGTTCAAGGCCGCCCACCGGGTGCCGACCGCGGTGCGGACCAGATTGGTCCGCGACGGCCGGCGAATCCGCAACTCCGAGTGCGAGGTCCTCCAGGACGGAGTCGTCGTCGCGCGGGTCGGCATGGTTCAGTACCGGCGAAGCCAGCCGCCGCCGGGACAGGAGTGGGCCGGCGCCGAGACGTTCGCGGCTCCGGCAGGGGTGTCGGGCCCGGCCTACCTGATCGGCAGCGACGCGACGGGGTGGAGTTCGTCAGGCGTTGAGCATCAGAACACCTCGCGCAAGCGGGTGTATCACCGTTCGATCGAGGTTGCCGAAGGCGAGCACGTCAGCCCTTTCGTGCGTACCGTGGTGGCCGCTGAGGCTGTCAGCCTGGTGACCAATATGGGAACGCAGGGAATCGGCTACATCAACGGCGACCTCACCGTCGGTCTGTCGCGCCTTCCGTTCGGTGAATACATTGGGGTGCAAGCAGATTCACACTGGTGCGCAGACGGCGTCTCAGTCGGTACGGGTACCTTGTTCGATGACGCCGGACCATTCGGGACCGCGATGGTGACGGCTATCGCCAATCCGGCTGCCCAGATAGATTTCGGCACGATACCGGTGCAGCCGTGAGTCCACGCGAGACAGTCCTGATCGACCCGCACGACCTCCGCCGCCGGATCGGCGCCGGGGACTGCCCGGCGCTGCTCGATGTGCGCTGGCGGCTGGACCAGCCGGATGGGCACGCCGCGTATCTGCAGGGCCACCTTCCCGGAGCGGTGTATGTGTCGCTGGAGCAGGAGTTGAGCGACCACGCCCGCGGCGGTCTGGGCCGCCACCCTCTGCCGACCGGTGAGGCGATCCAGGCCGCCGCCCGCCGGTGGGGGATCCGGCGGGGCCAGCCCGTCGTGGTCTACGACGACTGGAATCGGGCCGGGTCGTGCCGGGCGTGGTGGGTGCTCACGGCGGCTGGGTTGACAGATGTGCGCATCCTCGACGGCGGGCTGTCGGGGTGGACCGCTGCCGGGGGGGACCTGCAGACCGGCCCGGTTCAGGTGCCCGGCGGTGATGTCGCGGTCTACCACCCGGATCTCTACACCGGGGCCAGACCGACGCTGACCGCCGCGGACGTCGAGGCCAGCCGGGTGGACACGTTGCTGGACGCCCGCGCGGGTGAACGCTTCCGCGGTGAGGTCGAGCCGGTGGATCCGGTAGCCGGGCACATCCCCGGGGCAGGCAACCTGCCGAGCACCTCGATGCTCGACGCCGACGGCAGGTTCCTCCCGCCTGCTGACCTTGCCGCGCTCGTGCAGGGCCTCGATCTCGCTTCGGCGGGGGTCTACTGCGGGTCCGGGGTCACCGCCTCAGTGGTCGTGGCCGGACTCAGCGCGCTTGGTGTCGACGCGGCGCTGTTTCCGGGGTCGTGGTCGCAGTGGAGCGGTGAGGGCCGCCGGGCGCAGCAGGGCAATTAGGCCTGCCAGCTAAGCTTCCAGAGGCATTTACGGGATCAGGTGGGAGTTGGCGGCCATGACAGCGGCAGTTCTTGTGGGGCGCGTGGGCGGTTTGGCAGCGGCGCTGGGCGCCGGAGTGGTGATCGGTCTGAGCGTTGCCGCGCCGGCGTCAGCAGAGCCCACGGATTCCCGGGCAGGCGCCCGATCGGACGCAGCGGAGTCCAGTGTCCGGGCCAGTTCGGGTCCCCGACGGGGGGCCGGCACCGCCGAAACCGACCGGGGGAGCACCCGCCCGGCGCCGTCGGCGGCCAGCGTCGATGTGGACCTCGAAGTGCCGAAGGCCACCCTCGCCCCGACCGCCCGTGCCACCCGGGGAGCCCGTCTTGCCGTCGACGAACCGGCGGCGCCCCCAGCTGAGCCATTGCCGGCGGCAGCCGCGCAGGAATCGCGCCCGGCGGCACCAGCAGTGGCACCAGTTGCCGTCACAACGTCGGCCGCCATGCCGACGGCCAGCGTTCCGGCACCCGGCGTATCGGCACTCAGTGTTCCGGCCCCCGGTGTTCCGCCCCCCGGTGCGGCCGCACCGACGGCCGGCACCGCCACACCGGCGGTCAACGTGCTTCAGTCGCTGTTCGGTGGCGACCCCCGCGGACGGCTCATCACCATCTACAAGGGCACCCACTTCGCCATTCCGAACAGCTTCGGTTACTTCATCAAGAAGGTCGGCGGAACCGGAACGTTCACCGCCGACACGGTTTACGACCTCAAAGACGAAGACCAGAAGGACTGGAACAAGTTCACCGGCATCGCGTTCACCCCACTGGAACCCGATCGCAACTCGGTCATGGTCGGCTGGCGATACAACCTGGTTTCCCAGGAATTCGAGATTGCGCCGTTCTACAACGTCGATAAGAAACGGATCCTGCCCAACGAGCAGACCGAGGTCATCTCAGTACCTGCCGGTGAGACCTTCGATTATTTCGTCGACTACTCCGGTGTGCGGCTCAGCTACGGCGGCAAAACGGTGTACAAGCCGTATCCGGAAGGCCTCAAACCCAACGTCTGGACCGCCGCCCGGGTCAGCGGCTGGTTCGGAGGCAACGAAGTCGCCCCACGCACCGTCTCCTACTTCTTGAAGTTCGCGCGATGAAGCGGCCGGTGCTCACCGGCCTCCTCCTCGCCTCGGCAGCGGCATTGATCCTGCTGTTCGTCGTGATGCGCTCGGCAATTCAGCAGACCAGCGTGGCCGCGCCCGCCGAGGTGAAGAACATCACGGTCACCCTCGACGGCGACATGGTCACCCTCAGGGACGGGGTCGCCGAGGAGCCTGCGGCGCCAGGGTCGGCAACTCAGAACACCGTCCGCATCGTCGGCGAACCGGTCATGGGTGACGCCACCGGAGACGGCAGGGCTGATGCGGCACTGCTGCTCGAGAACGACCCCGGCGGCAGTGGCACGTTTTACTACGCCGTCCTCGCCGTCGACGACGACGGCTCCTACCGGGCCACGAATGCAGTGTCGCTGGGTGACCGCATCGCCCCCCGTGGGGTGGAGTTCACCGGCGGCCGGTTCGTCTACCGCTATTTGGAGCGCAAGCCCGGTGAGCCACAGGCTGTAGCGCCCAGTGTGGAGAAGCGCACGGAGATCAGCGTCGATGCGGCCTCGAACCGGATTTCCGCCAACCCCTGACGTGCCTTCGCCGGCCGGCGCCGGTTCAGCGGATCTGCGCGGCGAAGAACTGAGCGGTGGCGCCCGAAGCGTCGACCGCGAAACTGGTCGGGCCGACAATGTTGGCCGGTAGTGAGAACCGCCCGGCCGGCCAGGTGTGGCCGCCGCCGTCGATGCTGACCAGCACAACCTCGGTGTTGTCGGCGCACCCGGTGGCCGCCATCTCCTGGATCTCGCCCGTTGCGGGCGAGTCATCGGCCAGCGGCCCGGGACAGCGGTTGATCGCCCGCCACCGCTCGGCGAGCGCCGGGGCCGAAATGATGGTGCTGGGGCCGCCACGACCGACCATGGGTCCGCCGTTGTAGGGCACGACCGGATCGGCGGTGCCGTGCACCGCCATCACCGACACCGGCCGCGATGGCGCGCACGGAGTGGCCGCTCCCAGGGTCCCGGCCACCGGTGCCATGGCGGTGACGAGGTCGGCCCGCTCGCAGACCAGCCGGTTGGTCATGAAGGCGCCGGCCGACATGCCGGTGACGAATACCCGGCCCGGGGGAATCTTGAATTCCCGGGAAAGCCGCTCGATCAGTGTGGCCAGAAAGCCGACGTCATTGACGCCTTGGCGGTCCGGCAGCGATGCGCCGCGGCCGTCGGCCCAGGCGGTGTCGATACCGTCGGGGTAGGCGACGATGAACCCGTACTGGTCGGCCACCGCGTTGTATCCGGTGACGGCGGCCTGCTGTCCTCCGGTCATGCCGGCCCCGTGCAGATTGATCACCAGTCCGTTCGGCTGCCCGAGTCCGGCGGGCACATGCAGTACGAAGGTCCGTTGCAGTCCGCCGAAGCTCAGCATGCCCGGCGGATTCGCCGTTGCCGGGGTGGCAGTCAAACCCCCGAGGACCAGGGCGGCCAGCATGGCCGTAAGTCGCATCCTCACCCTGGGTATTTTGCCAGTTGGCCTACCGGACTGCGCAGGCCGCCACCAATCCGGGCGTGCGGCAGGGCTCAGGACGCCGCGCCGCTGTCCTCCGCGCGCAGTTGGTGGTCGTCCTGTTCGGTGAACTCGATGAGCACCCGGGTCACTTCGGGTGAATAGAGCAGAGACAGGTGCCCCAGTCCGTCGATGGCCACGTCGGTTCCGCCGCGGGGCCCCAGCGCACTGGTGGTCGGCGGGTGGACGATGTTGTCGTGGGTGGAGTAGACACTCAGCGTCGGTGAGACCACCGGGCGTTGCCGTCGCTCGATGTGGAACTTGCCGCCCTCGCGGAGTTCCTTGGCCACACTGCCCGGGATCGGCCCGCGCCACTTCACGCCGTTGTGCGGGGTGCCGATGGTGATGCAATGCGCCACCCGCCGTTTGCCGTTGGGGGAGTGCGAGTACTCCAGGCACACCAGGCCGCCCAGCGAATGGGCCACCAGGGAGACCCGGTCGATGTTGTTCTCCGCGCAGACGCGTTCGACGAATCGGTCCAGCCGGGGAACGTTGCGGTCCACTGAGTCGAACCACGGATAGTTGAAGCCGTACAGCGGGCCCTTCGAAGCCTTGCGGAACTGCCGCGCCATCCACCAGAAGTCGGCGCGGTTCTGAAAGTAGCCGTGCACGAACACCACCGGTACGTTGTTGCCGTCGCTGAATTTCCGCCCGATGAAAAAGAACAGCGGGATCAGCGGCTGGGTGATGAGCACGTAGTACAACTCGCGCATCATCGCGCGCACCTGGCGCTTCCCGGCGCGACGCTCGACGTGCGCGGCCATCAGGAAGAACGAACCGAACAGGTACACCAAGGCGCCGGCGAGCAGCAGGCCGACTACTGCGGCTCCGAGCCATTCGGCTGCCTTCAGTGACACGGCGGAATCCTAGCGCGGGACCTGGTGGCCAGCTGTTAAATCAGCGCGCGGTGGCCGGCACGGCCCGGTAGGCGGCGGTCTCGCTCGACAAGACGGTCTGCGTCGTCGTGAAGGACGAACCGGTCGCGACGATCGTCCACTTCTGGGCGGCATTGACGGCATTGGCGTTGAAGTTGGAGTCGGGCACTGCCGACATGCTGCTGTACCGATAGAGGTTGTAGGTCTTTCCCGCGGTAAGGCCCGACACGGTGATGGTCAGCGCCACGGGCTCGGGGGCGGGCCGGGTACTCGAGCCCTCGGCGATCGCCGGGGACTCGCCGACCGTGCTCGTCGTGAGCCGGACCGGGACCGTTTCGCGGTTGAGGTCGGCCACCCCGGTGATCGCGATGCCGTAATTCTTCGCGTTGCTCAGCGAATACACCGGTCCGGCTGCGGCATTGGCCTGCTGCCGTGTGGCGGGGAACGACCCGAGCGCGTAGTTGAACGTGTTTTGCGGCAGACCATTGGGCGTACCGGTCCAAATGGCGTTGTCGTTGAAGGTGATGACGTCATCGGCGTAGTAGGCCGCGGGTGCCGTCAGCGGGTGGTCGGACGAAAACCCGGTGACGGGCACGATGTGGTCGTATTCGTCGTAGCCAGCATTCGGGTCGGTGTCTCCATCGAAACGGAATTCGTTGGTGTAGACGCCGATGACCACCGGATAGCCTGCCGTCACATTCGTCTTTACCCAGGTGAGGAACTGCGCCGTCGTCTTCTGCTGCGCGGTGTTGAACGGAACCGCGGTCAGGTGCATCTTCTTGGCGGCGGCAACGTCGTTGACACCCAGCAGCAGTTGGGAATCGGGCAGACTCTGCCGAATGTCGGGGCTCGCGATGGCGCGGGCGTCGTACTGCGACAGGTACTGGCCGTAGTTGAGGCCGGCGCTGATGAATGACGTCTCGCCGCAGTAGCCGTAGTTGGCGTTCCACTGTGTTCTCGGCGGAATTGGGTTGCTGACGCGGTAGCTCACAGCGGGCGCCGGAACAGCGGGCGCCGGAACAGCGGGCGCGGTCGGAGCGGGCGCGACCCTGGAGTAGGCGTCCGCGTGGGCAGCTCCCGGTCCGGCCAGAGCGGCAGCCAGGGCGACAGCAAGCGTGCCGGCACCCAGCCACTGGCGCATGAGTCATCCCTTCCGCCGATCGGGTGTCAGCCTAAATCCGGGACCGCACTGGTGGTGGCACGATTAGGAACGTCCCGGTGGGACATACCGGATGTATAAACTGGAACCAGCCCAGAAAGGCTGATTATGACAACCTCGCCGATGAAGATCGACATGAGCATCGACAACGGGATCGACGCGCAGGCACGCATCCGTATCACCGAGGGCTTGGCGCATCTTCTCGCCGATACCTACACCCTCTACTTGAAGACCCACAATTACCACTGGAATGTCACCGGGTCGATGTTCCAGACACTGCATCTGATGTTCGAGACGCAGTACAACGAGTTGGCACTGGCTGTCGATCTAATCGCTGAGCGCATCCGTGCCCTCGGCGCGAAGGCGCCCGGCAGTTACGCCGAATTCTCCGAACTGACGTGCATCACCGAAAGCGTGGGGACCGTCAGTGCCACCCAGATGATCCGGGATCTGGTGGCAGGCCAGGAGGCGATTGTTCGCACGGCCCGCAAACTCTTCCCGGTGGTGGAGGAGGCGCACGATGAGCCGACCGCCGACCTACTGACTCAGCGGATGCAAATCCATGAGAAGACGGCGTGGATGCTACGAAGCCTGCTCGACGACTAGGCATCAATTCGTCACTGTGACGTTTTGATGCTTGATGCCCGGGTGTTGACCGACCGAAAAGTGCGGCCGGGCTCAGCGGCCTGACCGAGCCCGGCGCCAAATTTCCTGGGACGGGTTTCGGGAAAACCGGGTTTGCCTTCGGATCGGCGAAAACGATCGGCAACGTCCAACGCAAACCCGGGGAGATGCGGAACGGAAGAGATGCAAAACGCGAAGATTGTTCGCCGCAGACCGGACATCCGGTTGACCGGCCGGCTGGATCCCAGTTCGCCCAGTTCACCGTTTTGCCGATAAGCCACATTATGTCAATTCAAATATGGGGTATGCAGTTCCCCGGCGGAGCTGCGGGCTTGCGTCATACTGCCTCGTCAGGGCGGTTTTTGATGTGGGTGGGCCGTGATCGACAGCGATAACGGCGCTGAGCAACAGTGGTTCGACGAGTTCGGCCGCGCCTCAGAGAATCCGGAGACTCTCGACCGACTAGTCGCAGTCGTGAACGACCGCATCGTCGAGGGTGTGCCGGAGTTGCGCGATCCGACGCTTCGGCCCGAACTGGAAGCCAGCACCCGTGCCCACTGGAAGGGTTTCCTCACGGTCATGAACCGAGAGACGATCGACGTCCAGCCGGCGCCACCGATCCACGACTTCGCTCGGACCCTTGCGCGACGCGGCTTCGAACTTCCAGTACTTCTGTCGGCGTACCGCATCGGCCAGCGTTCGACCTGGGACTTCATCACTGATCTTTTGCGGACGCAAGTGACGGAGCCGGATCTCCGATCCGCTGTCCTGTTGCGATTCTGGTCCCACGCGACCCAGTGGATCGACACCGTCATTGAGTCGTTGATCCCGGTATTCAACGATGAGCGCGAGCAATGGCAGCGCGGCGCGCTCGCTCGGCGCAACGAAATCGTGAAAGCGATCCTCGCCAAGCAGGTCATCGATGTCGACACCGCAGTCACAACTCTCGGGTATCCCCTGCGCCAGCACCACATCGCCTTCACGCTTCGGATTGATGACACCGTCCCTGATTACGAACTACCGCAACTGCTCATGCAATGCGCGGGGTCAGTCAGCACCGCACTCGGCGGCGGAAAGCCATTGGTCACCTCCAGCGGCACACGATCGGCGTGGTGCTGGACGTCGCAGCCGTCCGCGTTATCGGCTGATGGAGCCGCCTTCGGGCTCCCCCGGTTTGTCCGTCTGACCCTCGGAATGTGTCATCCCGGCGTGGCCGGGTTTCGCCTCACGCATTTAGAAGCGATCGCGGCACTCGCAGTCGCGGAACATTACGACGCACCCGTGATCCGATATGAGGACGTAGAAATCGCCTGTCTTGCGGCCGGAATCCTCAGCGACGATGGCCTACCGCAAGGCATTCATTGTCAAGGACGTCCGTGAGCGTGCACTCAAGGCAGTGTGCGCCCAGTTCTCTAAGCGTTTTGGTGTACGTACCCAAGTTCTGCAGACGCTTGCCGCAAAAGATCGAGCGACGAATCGTAAAAAGTATGCGAAGTTACGCAGTCAAGGCGCTTCTCTGCGGGATACGGATCGAACTGCGGCGCACAAGCCGATTAGCGGCAAGCGGATGAGAAAAAAGAAGACGGACACAGACCCCGTCAATAGGGCACTGCCTGCGTCCCCCTACGCCGCGACCACAGGCCGACTCAACGACACCGCCAAGTCCAGCCCCAAGGGCGTCCGGAAGGTTATCGGCGGCGGCTCGCCAGGACTAGGCAAGAACCACAAGTAGCCGACGGCCCGACACACACCCCGGTCCAGTGGTCCATCGTCACTGACCCGGCCATCCAGTGGTCGATATGCATCGCGGTCAACAGGCCCCAGTACCGCCGTCAAAACCTCGTAGCTCCTAGCAACGGAAGCGCCATTCTCGCCCATGCGAAAACTGGTCGATTCCGAACACCGTCCAA
>CAXNJA010000010.1:0-35475 GCA_964202555.1 Mycobacterium sp. | reverse complement strand
AGCACGTCGAACACGTCCGGGTGGGCCTTCTCGACCTCGTCGAACAGCACCACCGTGTACGGGCGCCGGCGCACCGCTTCGGTGAGCTGACCACCCTGGTCGTAGCCGATGTAGCCGGGAGGGGCGCCAACCAGCCTTGCCACCGAATGCTTTTCGCCGTACTCGCTCATGTCGATGCGGACCATCGCCCGCTCGTCGTCGAAGAGGAATTCGGCCAGTGCCTTGGCCAGTTCGGTCTTACCGACGCCGGTGGGGCCGAGAAACAGGAACGATCCGGTGGGCCGGTTGGGGTCGGCGACCCCGGCCCGGGTGCGGCGCACCGCATCAGAAACTGCGGCGACGGCTTTCTTCTGGCCGATGACGCGGTGCCCGAGTTCGTCCTCCATGCGCAGCAGCTTGGCGGTCTCACCCTCCAGCAGTCGGCCGGCCGGGATGCCGGTCCACGCCGCCACCACGTCGGCGATGTCGTCGGGTCCGACCTCTTCCTTGAGCATCACGCCCTCGCGGGCCTGCGCCTGCGGGAGTGCCGCGTCGAGCTTTTTCTCCAGCTCGGGAATGCGGCCGTACCGCAGTTCGGCCGCCTTGGCCAGATCACCGTCGCGTTCGGCCCGATCGGCCTCACCCCGCAGATCCTCGAGCTGTTCTTTGATCTCGCGGACGATGTCGATGGCGGTCTTCTCGTTCTGCCATCTAGTCGTCAGTTCTGCCAATTTCTCTTTTTGGTCGGCCAGTTCGGCGCGCAACTTCTCCAGCCTGGCGGCGGACGCCTCATCTGATTCCTTTTCCAGCGCCATCTCCTCGATCTCCAGGCGGCGCACGAGGCGCTCGACCTCGTCTACCTCGACGGGCCGGGAGTCGATCTCCATGCGCAGCCGGGAGGCAGCCTCATCGACCAGGTCGATGGCCTTGTCCGGCAGGAACCGGCTGGTGATGTAGCGGTCGGACAGCGTTGCAGCGGCCACCAGAGCGGAGTCGGTGATGCGCACGCCGTGGTGCACCTCGTAGCGGTCCTTGAGGCCGCGCAGGATGCCGACGGTGTCCTCCACCGAGGGCTCGCCGACGAACACCTGCTGGAACCGGCGTTCCAGGGCGGCGTCCTTCTCGATGTACTTGCGGTACTCATCGAGCGTCGTCGCGCCGACCAGTCGCAGTTCGCCGCGAGCCAGCATGGGCTTGATCATGTTGCCGGCGTCCATCGCGCCTTCGCCGGTCGCGCCGGCGCCGACGATGGTGTGCAACTCGTCGATGAACGTGATGATCTGCCCGGCGGAGTCCTTGATCTCGTCGAGCACTGCCTTGAGGCGTTCCTCGAATTCGCCGCGGTACTTCGCGCCGGCAACCATGGACCCCAGGTCCAGCGAGATGACGGTCTTGTCGCGCAGGCTCTCGGGAATGTCGCCGTCGATGATGCGCTGGGCCAGACCCTCGACGATGGCGGTCTTACCGACGCCGGGCTCACCGATGAGCACCGGGTTGTTCTTGGTACGACGGCTCAGCACCTGGATGACGCGGCGAATCTCGTTGTCGCGCCCGACAACCGGGTCGAGCTTGCCTTCACGGGCGCGGGCGGTCAGGTCGGTGGAGTACTTCTCCAACGCCTGGTACTTCGCCTCGGGGTCGGCACTGGTGACCCGGGCGCTGCCGCGCACCTTGACGAAGGCCTCGCGCAGGGCCTGCGGAGAGGCGCCGGCGCCGGTGAGCAGTTTGGCGACGTCGGAGTCGCCGGCGACAGTGGAGCCTGCGGAACGACCCGAGTATCCGGCCAGGCCGACCATCAGATGCTCGGTGGAGACGAACTCGTCGCCCATCTCGGTGGCCAGTTGCTGGGCGGCGTTGATCGCGGCCAAAGATTCCCGGGACAGCTGCGGCTGCGATGTCGCGCCACTGCTGGCAGGGAGCCGGTCAACGAGGCGCTGGGCCTCGGCCCGGATGGTCGCCGGGTTGACCCCGACCGCCTCAAGCAGTGGGCCGGCGATGCCGTCGGTCTGGGTGAGCAGCGCCGAGAGCAAGTGGGCGGGCCGGATCTCCGGGTTGCCGGCCGAACTGGCGGCCTGCAACGCGGCGGTCAGCGCCGCCTGGGTTTTGGTGGTCGGGTTGAACGAGTCCACTCCGACGTCCTCCATTTCTGCTGTTAGAAGCTTGTCGAGGTATACAACACCAGAATTCTTGAGTCTGTTCCACTCAAGTCTAGTGAGTTCACGCCGTACACCGGTAGAGACTTCCGACATCTGTTCACGAGACTCGTACCGCCCCGTTGTTATCGAACATATGATCGAATCATGGGTGACCTCGCCGCCATCGGGTACAACGGCCAACCCCTGCGGCCGCCGTTTCGGCCGGTGCATCCCGCACTGGCGGTGCTGGTTGATCTGAGCATCCTGTTCCCACGGCGCCCGCACCGCTCCGGCCGCTACCATCCGCACGGCCTGCAGATGGACAAAGTCGTACCGGGCTCCCTGACCTGCTGGGGGCTGTGCGAACAAGGCGAGTGGTGGGGCCTGGTCACCTACGACATCAGCTACGGCACACATCGGAGGCCGGTGACGCATTGGGTGCCTGCCTGGACACTGCACCGGGCGGTGCGGGGCTAGATTCTGCGCCATCGACAGTAATTCGCGTAGGTTCCCCCGGTGAGCAACATGGGCTCCGGCCTCAAGGAACTGATCCCGTTGGCGTTGATCATTGCGATTTCACCGCTGTCGATCATCCCGGGCATCCTGGTCTTGCACACCCCGCGCCCGCGCCCCACCAGCCTTGCCTTCCTGTGCGGGTGGATATTGGGCATCGCGGTGATCACCGGGGCGTTCGTGGGCGGAGCCGACATCTCCAACGACGGGCTGGACAGCAAACCCACCTGGGCCCCCTACGTCCGCATCGTCCTCGGCGCCGCCCTGATCGCCTTCGGCCTCTACCGGTGGTTCGGCCGGCACCGCCGGGCCCACAACCCGAAGTGGATGACCGCGATGGGTTCGATGGGGCCTGGGCGGGCCTTCATCACGGCGATCGTGTTGACGGTCGCCAATCTCAAAGTCTTCACGATGTGCGCCGCGGCCGGCGTGGCCATCGGCACCGCCGCACTGGGCCGTACCGGAGCCTGGCAAGCAGTGCTGATCTTCACCGCGCTCGCGGCATCGACGGTGGCCATCCCCGCGCTGGGGTATCTACTCCTCGGCGAGCGACTCGACGCGCCACTGGAACGGGTCAAGGACTGGATGGAGCGAAACCACAGCGCTCTGGTCGCCGCGATACTGCTGGTGATCGGTTCGGCGCTGCTATACAAGGGAATTCACGCGCTCTAGCAGGGGCGCCTCCGCGGCACTAGCATCACCTGGTGCGGCAGGGGCAGGTCAGCGGGTTTGCCGCCACCATGACGACGGTGGCCATGGGCCTGGGCAGCGCCGTGGCCGTCGGCGATCTGCGGATCCTGGCGGCCAACATCTCCCTGGTCCGCAACGGCCTGGGCTTCTCGCACGGCACGACTATCTTCGTCTCATCCTTGGCGACCCTGACCCTGGCCGCCTCGGTGCTCGGCGCGGGCGTGCTGGGTGACAAGTACGGCATGAAGCGGATGTTCATCGCCGGCGCGTGCGCCGCTGTGGCATTCGGGTTCATCGGCGCGGCGGCTCCCAACGTCGTGGTGCTGATGATCGCCAGAGCCTGTATCGGGGTGGCGTTCGCATTCCTGAGCGGCCTGTCGCTGGCCATCATGAACGCCGTCTTTCCGCCGGAGCGTCGCGCCGGTGCGATCGCGTGGTACCTCGCCGCGGTCTATGCATTCGGTGTGCTGCCGGCGACGATCGGCAGTGCACTGGCCGAGCAATTCAGTTGGCGCATTGGGCTTCTTGTCACACCCGTGCTCGCAGTCCTCGTCGTGGTGATCACCCTGCGCTACGTCCCGGAGACGCAGAGTTCACACCGCGGGACCGACCTCCCCGGCCTGTTGCTGATCGCCGTCGCACTCGTCGGCGTCACCTACGGCATCTCCGATTTGCAGAGTGGCGTCGATCTCGCCGCGATCGCATCGATCCTGGCCGGCATCGGCGCCGCGGCCGCGTTCGTGTGGTGGGAGTTGCGCTGTGACGATCCGGCGCTGGATCTGCGGATCTTCCGCTCGCCCCGGTTCAATGCCGTGGTCAGTGCAGGCGCCGCCAACAATCTGGTGCAGGGCGGATCGATGACCATGGTCACCTTCTACCTTGTCGTCGTCCGCGATCTGTCCACCTGGGCGTTCGCCTTGCTTCTCATCCCGGCCACACTGGTGGCCGCACTGGCTGCCGTCGGTGCCGGCCGGGCGGCGGCACGCTTTGGCAACGGCACCGTGGTGGTGGCAGGCCTGTCGGTATTGGCGATCAGCCTGCTGGCCCGGCTGTCATTCCGGTTCGACACCCCGATCGTTGTTATCGGGGCGGTGATGGCACTGACGACCGTCGGCGGCGCGATCATCCAGACACCGCAGACGACGGTCATGATGTCCAGTGCACCAACGCATCTCGGTGGTGTCGTCTCGGCGGTGAAAGCATCGGTGGGAGGTACCTTCTACGGACTGGGGGCCGCGCTGTTCTCGATGTTCGGCATCATCCTGTTGATCCGCGACATCGGCCCTAAGCTGGCCGACGCCGGAGTCAGCATCGAGCAGGCCGGCGAGATCCTGAGCACCACAGCTGCTCAGCCGGGCGCCACGGTGTTGGATCCGGAACGCACCGCGTGGGTGATCTCCGAGGCAACCGCAGGCGTGCTCAGCGCGGCGCACACGCTGAATCTGGTCATGACGGTGATCCCCGTGGCGGCGGCCATCCTGGTATTGGTGTTGTTCCGGCGCCCGGTGTCAGAGCCCTCTGCAGCGGGACGAAGGCCGTAGACCCTCGGCCGAAGGACTTTTGCCCCTTACGTCAATGGCGGCATGCAGTGATCATCACAGGGGTGGACTCAAGGGGGACAGTCATGGCCACGCCTGCTGCGGGCGATGAGATAGACGGGATTGCCTGGAAGTTCCTGTGTTCACCGTTCACCCGTCGGGACTACTGGGATTGGCCGCTGGAACGTCGCATCGACGGCTTCCTGCGGCACCTGAAGCGTCGCGACATCATCAATGACGGTGCCGCCTACAACGCGCTGATCGACCGGGTGATGGCGAACTTTCCCCGGGCCCGACGCGACGGCGTCCTCGATCCGCCACACCGCTAGTCGCCGCGATGGACCATGACACGACCATCGGTAAGGGACCCGCTGACCTGAAGGTCGCCCCCAACCTCGACAACTACGACGCCACCCGGGCATCGTTTCGCTGGAATCAGATCCCCGACCTGTGCGCCGGAATGCCCGGTTGCAATATCGCCTTCGCCGCGGTGGACCGTCACAGCCAGGGCCCAGAAGCCGGCAAGACCGCCCTGCGGTTCATCGCCGACACACCCACGCTGGACACCCGTGACATCAGCTACGCCGAACTGGGCAGACTCACCCGACAGTTCACCAATGTGCTGCGGGGCCTGGGGATCGGTAAGGGCGACAAGGTATTCGTCATCATGGGCCGGGTCCCCGAGCTCTACATCAGCATGCTCGGCGCGCTGCGCAACGGCAGCGTCGTCTCGCCGCTGTTCTCGGCGTTCGGCCCCGAGCCAATCGCCACCCGGGCCACCATCGGGGCGGCCGACGTCATAGTCACCACCGCCGCGATCTACACACGCAAAATCGCCAAGATCCGTGACCAGTTGACGTCGGTCAAGCATGTGCTGGTGGTGGGAGACCAGAACGGAGACGACAGCCTGCCCGGCACCCACAACTTCGCCACGCTCATGGCCGAAGCCGGCGACGAGGCACCCATCGAACACACCTGCGCCGACGACCCGGCACTGCTGCACTTCACCAGTGGCACCACCGGAACACCCAAAGGCGCCCAGCACGTCCACGGCGCAGTGGCGATGCACTACATCACCGGGCGCTTCGCGCTGGATCTGCATCCCGACGACATCTACTGGTGCACAGCCGATCCGGGCTGGGTCACCGGAACCTCCTACGGGATCATCGCCCCACTGCTGCACGGTGTGACGTCGATCATCGACGAGGCCGAATTCGATGCGCAGCGCTGGTATCGGATCCTGCAGGACCAGGCGGTCACGGTCTGGTACACCGCCCCCACCGCGATCCGCATGCTCATCAAGGCCGGACCGGACCTGGCGGCTCAGTACCACTTCCCACACCTGCGATTCATCGCCAGCGTCGGCGAGCCGCTCAACGCCGAAGCGGTCTGGTGGGGTAAACGGTTGCTGGGCTTGCCGATTCACGACAACTGGTGGCAGACCGAGACCGGCGGCATCATGGTGGCCAACACGCCCGCCTTCGACATCAAACCCGGTTCGATGGGCCGCCCACTGCCCGGTGTCGACGTCGTCATCGTCGCTCACGACCCCGAATCCGGTCAGGTGGAGATCATCTCCGAGCCTGACGTCGAGGGTGAACTGGCGCTGCGGGTGGGCTGGCCGTCGATGTTCCGCGGTTACTTGAACCAGGATGACCGGTACCGGAAGTGCTTCCACGCCGATCCGGGAGGTGACCTGTACCTGTCCGGGGATCTGGTCAAGCGCGACGCCGACGGCTACCTGTGGTTCGTGGGTCGCGCCGACGATGTCATCAAAGCCTCCGGGCACCTGATCGGGCCGTTCGAGGTGGAGAACGTCCTCACCGACCATCCGGCGGTCGCCGAGGCCGCCGTGATCGGCAAGCCCGACCCCACCTACGGCGCTGTCGTGAAGGCCTTCGTGACACTGAAGACCGGCTACACAGCCGACGACGATCTGCGCCGGGACCTGATGGGCCACGCCCGCAAGCGACTCGGTGCCGCGGTGGCGCCCAAGGAGATCGACTTCGTCGACTCGTTGCCGCATACCCGCAGCGGCAAGATCATGCGGCGGCTACTCAAGGCTCGCGAACTGGGACTGCCCGAGGGTGACACCTCGACGGTGGAGACCCCGGGAGTGCAGGTATGACGGATGCGGCAACCGCCCGCACGTTGCTGACCGACATGATCCGGGTTCGGCGCATGGAGGAGAAGTGCGCCGAAATGTACAGCGCCGGAAAGATTCGTGGCTTCCTGCACCTCTACGTCGGCGAGGAGGCGGTCGCCGTCGGGTCCCTTCCGATGCTGGGCTCCGATGACGCGGTGGTGGCCACCTACCGCGAGCACGCCCACGCCCTGCTGCGCGGGATCCCGATGACCAAGATCATGGCCGAGATGTTCGGTAAGCAGGAGGGCTGCTCCGGGGGCCGCGGCGGTTCCATGCACCTGTTCGACGCCGGCCGGCGGTTCTACGGCGGCAACGCGATCGTCGCCGCCGGACTGCCGATGGCCGCCGGGTTGGCCTTCGCCGACAAGCAACTCGGCCGAAAACGCATCAGCGCCTGCTACTTCGGTGAGGGCGCCACCGCCGAGGGCGCCTTCCACGAGACGATGAATATGGCCCAACTGTGGCAACTGCCGGTGCTGTTCTGCTGCGAGAACAACCGGTACGCCATGGGCACCGCCATCGAACGGGAACTGTCCCAGGTGGATCTGGTCGCCAAAGCATTGGCCTACCGGGTTCCGGCCGCCTCCGCCGACGGCATGGACGTGCTGGCTTCCCGCGCCGCGATGCACACCGCCGTCGAGCACATCCGAACCGCGGGCGGGCCGTACTTCCTGGAGTTCCGCACCTACCGGTTTCGGCCGCACTCGATGTTCGATCCGGAGTTGTACCGCGACAAGGCCGAAGTCACCGAATGGCGCGACGAACACGACCCCATCCAGACATTCGCCCAGCAGTGCCAGGCCGACGGACTGCTGAACGCCGACGACATCGCGGCGATTGAAGCGGCGGCGGCAGCCGAGGTCGCCGATGCAGTCGCCTACGCCGACGCCGGAACCCTCGAGAGCATCGACACCCTGACTCGCGACGTGATGACACCCACTGGGCCCTCATCGTGACAACGACGTACCGCAACGCCGTGCACGATGCAATCGCCGACGCGATGCGCGCCGACGACCGAGTCGTGCTCCTCGGCGAGGACGTCGGCCGCTATGGCGGCACCTACGCGGTGTCCAAGGGGATGCTTGCGGAATTCGGAGCCGATCGAATCCGCGACACCCCCATCTCGGAACTGGGCTTCGTCGGTATCGGCATCGGTGCGGCGCTGGGTGGCCTGCGCCCCATCGTCGAGGTGATGACGGTGAACTTCAGCCTGCTTGCGCTGGATCAGATCGTCAATACCGCTGCTGCACTGCGGCATATGTCCAGCGGACAGTTCTCCGTACCGGTCGTGGTGCGGATGGCGACCGGGGCGGGCCGACAGTTGGCAGCCCAGCATTCCCACAGCCTGGAGAACTGGTACGCCCACATCCCGGGCATCACCGTGCTGGCGCCGTCCACCGTCGCCGACGCCTATGGGATGTTGCGCACCGCGCTGAGCAGTCCAGATCCGGTGATCATCGCCGAGCACGTCGGGCTCTACAACCTCTCCGCCGACCTGGAGGAACTCCAACCCACCGACATCAGCCGGGCGGCGTTGCGCCGCAACGGAACCGACGCAACGATCATCGCCTACGGGGGCTGTGTACCCAAGGCTCTCGACGCCGCCGAGCAACTCGCCCAGGCCGGCGTCGACTGTGACGTGATCGACCTGAGAGTGCTACGTCCACTCGATGACGCCACCATCATGGAGTCCGTCGCCAGGACACACCGGGTGGTGGTGGTCGATGAGGCCTGGCACACCGGCAGCCTGGCCGGCGAGATCAGCGCCCGCATCGTCGAACAGGCCTTCTACGAACTCGACGCCCCGATCGCTCGGGTGTGCACCGCCGAAGTGCCGATCCCCTACGCCAAGCATCTCGAGGAAGCGGCCCTGCCGCAGCCCGACAAGATCGTGGCGGCGGTGCGTGGATTGTTCGGGCAGGACCGGTGGGCGGGAGCGCAGCGACCGGGGACGGGTGGCAGGTGATCGAGTTTCGGATGCCCGCCCTCGGGGCGGATATGGATGAGGGCCGCCTCGACGAGTGGCGGATCCAACCCGGCGACACCGTGACCCGCGGGCAGATCGTCGCGGTGGTCGAAACCACCAAGGCTGCCGTGGAGATCGAATGCTGGCATGAGGGCGTGGTCAACGAACTGCTGGTGCCGGTCGGTGAGACCGTCGCCGTCGGCACTCCGCTGGCGACACTGGCCGAACCCGGTGATCAACCGGGCAGCGCAGCGCCGAAGGCCGCCCCCGCCGCGGTCGCCGGCGCACCGGTGGGCCATCGGCAGTGGGTGTCCCCGGCCGCGCGGCGGACCGCCGCCGCACTCGGCGTCGACCTCAAATCGGTCACCGGGACCGGCCCGCAGGGCGCTGTCACATTGCACGACGTCGAACATGCCGCCGCGACCGCCCATCACGAGGCACCCACGCCGCCGCCTCCGCCCCCGCCGGCCGACGGCGCCTCTGAGTCCGCCCCCAAGTCCGCCCCCAGGTCCGCCGCCGAGAAGGCCCGTGAACGTGGGGCGGCGATGCGTGCGTCGATCGCCGCGGCGATGAGCCGCTCCAAACGGGAGATCCCGCACTACTACCTGGCCGACGAAATCATCCTCGACACCGCGCTGGCGTGGCTGACCGAGCAGAACACCGGCCGGCCGATCACCGAGCGGATCCTGCCGGCGGTGCTTCAACTCAAGGCCGTCGCGCTGGCCACCGTGCGGTTCAGCGAGTTCAACGGCTTCTGGCGCTCGGATCATTCGGGGGAACACTTCGAGCCGGCGAACGGGACGCACGTCGGGGTGGCCATATCGCTGCGCGGCGGAGGCTTGGTCGCCCCGGCCATTCACGACGTGGCCGAGAAGCCACTGGCCGAACTGATGGAGGACTTGACTGATCTGGTGGCCAGGGCGCGGGCCGGTTCGCTGCGCAGTTCGGAGATGTCCGACCCGACCATCACCGTGACCAATCTGGGCGCCAACGGCGTCGACTCGGTGTTCGGCGTGATCTACCCCCAGCAGGTGGCCATCGTCGGCTTCGGCAAGCCGGCCCAACGGGTCGTCGTCGTCGACGGCGGGATCCGGGTGGCCACCACGGTGCACTCCACCCTGGCCGCCGACCACCGTGCCAGTGACGGCGCCCGGGGCGCGTTGTTCCTGGCCGAGATCAACCGGCTGCTGCAGCAGCCGCAGGAGTTGTAGGAGACACACATGAGTAGTGAGACCCGCGCCGGGGTGGTGTCCGAACTGTTGGACATCGCGCCGGAAATCGAGGAAGGCGACCTCACCGACACCGAGTTGCTGCGCGATCAGGTGGATCTTGACTCGATGGATTGGCTGAACTTCCTGGTGCGGTTGCACAAGCGCTTTGAAGTCGATATCCCGGAGTCCCAGTACGCCTCGCTGCGGACAATCAATGACCTCACCACTTACATCGACAAACACCGATGACGGCGGGCAATCGACCAGCACCGCTGATGTGTGACTGGCTTGGTCAACCGCCGATCGTTCATGGCACCGTTCATGGCACAATCCGACCATGGCCCAGTTGCCCTCAGTAGTCCTCAAAGATCCGTCGTCGGCACTTACCGCGACCTTCGTCCCGTCGGCGGGCATGGTGTGCACCTCGTTGGCGGACGGCGGGGTTGAACTGCTCGGTCAGCGGCGCGGGCTGCATGCCTACTTGACCACCGGCAAGACCATGGGCATCCCGATCCTCTACCCCTGGGCCAACCGGCTGTCGGCCAACGGCTACGCCGTCGACGGCGGTGCGGTGACGCTTACTCCGGGGGTGGGTGGGGTTCGCTCCGACGAGCACGGTCTGGTGATCCACGGTGTGCTGGCCGCCTACCCGGGCTGGCTGGTCACCGAGCAGGAGGACAACCGGTTCATCGCCGACCTCGACTACGGCGGCCAGCCGCGGCTGTTGTGCAGCTTCCCGTTCCCGCACGTGGTGACCCTGGACATCAAGCTCGTCGATCGCGCCTTGACCATCGAGACCACGGTCACCCCGACGACGTCGGCCTCGGTCCCCTTGTGCTTCGGGTTCCACCCGTACCTGACCATCCCCGGCGTTCCGCGGTCGGAGTGGGTGCTGGAGACCCCGCCACTGCGCCACCTTCCGGTGGACAACTGGGGAATCCCGACCGGTGCCACCGAAGAATGGCCGAAGAAGGCCGAGAAACTGGGCGACCGCGTCTTCGACGATGGCTTCGACGAGGTCCCGCAGGGCGGGGTGTTCGCGCTGTCCGGCGGGGACCGACGCATCGAGATGGTCTTCGACAACGGCTATCCGGCAGTGCAGATCTTCGCGCCCAGCAATGACGACGTCGTAGGCATCGAACCGATGGCCGCACCGACCAACGCGTTGCGTAAAGGCAGCTACAACAAGGCGGTACCGGGGCGGCCGGCCGTCTCGACGTTCACCATCAAGGTCAGCTGAGACCAGCCCACTTGGGCCTCCGCCCGGCGGGGCTAACGCTGACGGGGCTTCCACACCACCACGGCGGTGGACTTGGGCACCACCGCGAGATCCCGGCGCGGTTTGGAACGTGTCAACTCCTCGGCCATCTCGGCGATCCGCGCCTGCAGCGCCGCCACCTGATTTGTCAGTTCGATGATCCGCTTGATGCCGGCAAGGTTGACGCCCTCGTCCTGGGACAGCCGCTGAATCTCGCGCAGCAGTTCCACGTCGCGTTCGGAGTAGCGCCGGCCGCCACCGGCACTGCGCTCCGGGCTGACCAAACCCAACCTGTCATAGGTGCGCAACGTCTGGGCGTGCATGCCGGCCAACTCCGCGGCCACCGAGATCAGGAAGGTCCGACTCTCGCGCGGCCCACGGGGGCCGTTGGCGGCGGTCATGGCCGGTTACCCACCCACCCGGCGCGGGGGTCGAACCCGCTGGCCTTCTCCGCGGCGGCGTAAGCCTCTAGGGCCTCCAGTGCCGGGCCCTCCAGCGTCGGCGGCACCGCCACCTTCACCGTGACCAGCAGATCGCCGGCGCCTCCGCTGCGGTTGGGAACCCCGCGTCCACGGACCCGCAGAATCCGCCCGTCGGCGGTGCCCTTAGGCACCCGCACCCCGACCTTGCCATCCAATGTCGGTACGGACAGCGTTGTGCCCAAGGCCAATTCGGTGAAACTCACCGGCACCGTCACGGTCAGATCGTCGCCCGCTCGGCCGAACACCTTGTCGGGGCGCACCTGGACGGTGACGTAAAGGTCACCCGACGGGGCGCCGCGTAGACCAGCCTCACCCTGGCCAGCAAGCCGGATCCGCTGGCCGTCCTCCACACCGGGCGGGATGCGCACGTTGATGGTGCGGGTACGCGTCGTCACGCCGGTGCCGCGGCACTCGTCGCACGGGTCCTCGATGAGCGAGCCGCTGCCACGGCAGTCCGTGCAGGGCTCGGAGAAGCCGAACGCGCCCTGATTGCGGTTGACCACCCCGGAGCCGTTGCAGTTGGCGCACACCTTGGGGCTGGTGCCTGGCCGAGCACCGCTGCCGTGGCAGTTGGTGCAGGGCGCCGGGCTGGTCAGCCGCAGCGGCATCGCCACACCTTTGGTGGCTTCCAGGAAGTCGAGTTCGGTTTCGGTTTCCAGGTCCTTGCCGCGCTGGGGCCTGCTGGTGCGGGGTTGGGCGCCGCGGCCGAACAGCCCGCCGAACAGGTCGCCGATGTTGGCGCCGCCGTCCTGTCCGGCCTGACCGAACAGGTCGTTGAGGTTGAACCCACCGCTGGTGTCATAGCCGCTGAAGTTTCCGCCCCCGCCGCCTCCACCGCCGCCTCCGCCTCCGCCGAATCGACGGCCGAACCCGCCGCCGGCAAACATCCGCCGGGTCTCGTCGTACTCCTTGCGTTTGGCCTTATCGGTCAGCACATCGCGGGCTTCGCCGACCTCCTTGTATCGCTCCTCGGCGGCGGGGTTGTTGGGGTTGCGATCGGGGTGGTTCTCGGCGAGCAGCTTTTTGGCGACCCGCTTGATCTCGTCGTCACTGGCGTCGGAGGAGACGCCGAGCACCTTGTAGAAATCCTTCTCAACCCATTCGCGTTGCACCATGCCGCGTCACCTCCTCACCCGTGCCTTGTGTGGTTACTGATCTGATTCTGCGTTCTGGACGTAGGGCGCAGACTCCTCAGACGGCGTGTCGGTCTGTTCTGTGACCTCCACGGCGTCGACGACCCCGACCATGGCCGGGCGCAGCACGAACTCCCCGAGCTTGTAGCCCTTGCGCATGACATGCCCGATCACCGGGTTGGAGCCGTCGCCTTCATGTTGCACGGCCTCGTGCAGGGATGGGTCGAACTCCTCACCCTGCGTGCCGAATTCGGTGAGACCGAGGCCGGCGAACGCAGCGGCGAGTTTGTCGGCGACCGACTTCAGCGGGCCGCTGTCCAGATCGCCGTGGCTGCGGGCCCGGTCGAGATCGTCGAGCACCGGCAGCAGTTGGCTGACCACGACAGCTTTGGCCCGTTCACCGACAGCGTCCTGGTCGCGCAGGGCCCGCTTGCGGTAGTTGGCGAAGTCGGCCTGCACCCGCTGCAGATCGGCGGTGAGCTCGGCGATCTTGTCGGCATCGCCGGGTGTCGCCGGTGCCGCCCCCGGGGGGGCGGCACCGGACGGGGCACCTTCGCGAACTTCACCGGTCTGCGGGTCGATCCGGCGCTTGTCGGTGACCGTCACCGGTTCGTTCACGCCGTCGTTATTCATATCCCGGGTCGCTTCGCTCCTGCCCTTCGGAAAGCCCTCCGGAAAGGTCACCGCTGCTCCTGATCGTCCTCAACGACCTCGGCGTCCACCACGTCGTCAGCCGACGAGCCGGATCCAGCGCCGCCGGCGGGCTGCTCGGCCTGGGCGGCCTCGTAGATGGCCTGCCCCAGTGCTTGGGACTCGGCGCCCAGCTTCTCCATCGCCGATTTGATCGCCCCGATATCCGAACCGTTCAGTGCGGTCTTGGCGTCGGCGATCGCGGTGTCAACCTTGATCAGGGTGTCCTCGGGAACTGCGGCGCCACCGCCGGACTCCTTAGCTTCGCGCTGTTCTTTGACGAATTTCTCCGTCTGGTAGACCAGCGACTCAGCCTGGTTGCGAACGTCTGCCTCCTCGCGCCGCTTGCGGTCCTCATCGGCGTGCGCCTCGGCGTCTTTGATCATCCGGTCGATCTCGTCCTTGGACAGGCCGGAGCCCTCCTGGATCTTGATCGTGTTCTCCTTGCCGGTGCCCTTGTCCTTGGCGGTGACGTGCACGATGCCGTTGGCGTCGATGTCGAAGGTCACCTCGATCTGGGGCACGCCGCGCGGAGCCGGCGGGATACCGGTCAGCTCGAAGCTGCCGAGCAGCTTGTTGTGCGCCGCGATCTCGCGCTCGCCCTGATAGACCTGGATCTGCACCGACGGCTGGCTGTCGTCGGCGGTGGTGAAGGTCTCCGACCGCTTGGTGGGGATAGTGGTGTTGCGCTCGATCAGCTTGGTCATCACGCCACCCTTGGTCTCGATGCCGAGGCTCAGCGGCGTAACATCGAGCAGCAGAACATCTTTCACCTCACCCTTGAGCACACCGGCCTGCAGCGCAGCGCCGACTGCGACGACCTCGTCGGGGTTGACGCCCTTGTTGGGCTCTTTGCCGCCGGTCAGTTCCTTGACCAGCTCGGTGACCGCCGGCATCCGGGTCGAGCCGCCGACGAGCACAACGTGGTCGATGTCGGACACCGAGATGCCGGCGTCCTTGATCACCTGCTGGAACGGCGCACGGGTGCGATCCAGCAGATCCTGAGTGATCTTCTGGAACTCCGAGCGGGACAGCTGCTCGTCGAGGAACAGCGGGTTCTTGTCCGCATCCACGGTGATGTAGGGCAGGTTCATCGACGAGTTCTGGCTGGAGCTGAGTTCGATCTTGGCCTTCTCGGCGGCTTCCCGCAGCCGCTGCATGGCCATCTTGTCCTTGGTCAGGTCGATGCCGGCAGAGGCCTTGAACTTGTCGACGAGCCACTCGACGATCCGGTCGTCCCAGTCGTCGCCGCCGAGGTGGTTGTCACCCGAGGTGGCGCGCACCTCGACCACACCGTCGCCGATCTCCAGCAGCGAGACGTCGAAGGTGCCGCCGCCGAGGTCGAAGACCAGGATGGTCTGTTCCTTGCTGCCCTTGTCCAGCCCGTAGGCCAGCGCCGCGGCGGTGGGCTCATTGACGATGCGCAGCACATTGAGCCCGGCGATCTGGCCGGCTTCCTTGGTGGCCTGGCGCTGGGCGTCATTGAAGTAGGCGGGCACGGTGATGACCGCGTCGGTGATGTCCTCACCGAGGTAGCTCTCCGCGTCGCGCTTCAGTTTCTGCAGTGTGCGGGCACTGATCTCCTGGGCGGTGTACTGCTTGTCGTCGATCTCCACCGACCAGTCAGTGCCCATGTGGCGCTTGACCGAGCGGATGGTGCGGTCGACGTTGGTGACCGCCTGGTTCTTGGCGGGCTGGCCGACCAGCACTTCGCCGTTACGCGCAAAAGCGACCACCGACGGGGTGGTCCGAGCGCCCTCCGAGTTGGCGACCACAACGGGGTCACCGCCTTCGAGGACCGCGACGCACGAGTTGGTGGTCCCGAGGTCGATACCGACCGCACGAGCCATGTTGATATTCCTCCTGGTAGATGCTTTTTCTTCGGACAGACATCGTTGGTCTGAGCGGACCAGACTCAAGCTTGCGGGAGGCAGCGGGGGCTGTCAACCAACAGTTGAGTGGAAGCCGCTCAGGTTGTCAGTAGGGGTAACTGCGCGGCGGCGGCTTTTGTTCCCGGGGGCTTCCCGGGGGCTTCTCAGTGGCCGGGGAAGGTGCGCCACGCGTCATACGCCACGAAGCTGCCCGCCCCGAGCAGCAGCAGCGCGGTGATCCACCGGCCGTGCACTTTCATGATTCGTTCGTAGGCCTCTTTGATCCCGACGGTCGCTCCCGGCTTGACCATGTCGATCACCAGGGGCACCAGCGCGGGGATGACCGCGATCACCGCGAACAGCACGATTCCCAGGGTGCGCAGTGGGCGGTCGGTGATCTGGACGATCTGATGGCCGGCGGCGATGGCGATCGGGAACACCTTGGGATGCAGACCGCACATGGCGAATCCGGCCAGGCCGGCCCGGCCGACCCGGCGTGGAACCGGAAGGTCGACGTTGGGGTCCAGGCCGGGGAAGCGGCGGGTCACCGCAGTCCGCAGCGCACCGGGCCGGTGTTCCGGCTTGGCGACGTCGGGGATCGGGCTCTTCTGTAGCGCGTTGATCGCGCGCCGGGCGCCGATGCTGATCAGCGCTGCTGCGATGGCCATCCGCACCAGGAAGCTGGGCCAGCCGTGGTGCGGCGCGGTATGGGTTTCGGTGCCGGAGGCGTGCGCGATCCACAGGCCGATGCCGGTGGCGAAGGCGATCCCGAGCATGCCGCCGAGCGCGTAGGCCAGTGCGGCCAGCCGTGGGACCTTCTTGTCCCCGGCGATGATCAGGCCCAGGACAAGGGTCTCCGGGCTGAGGAAGATCGCCAACGCGAGTGAGGCCAGGACGGCGAGGTGCGAACTCATGGCACCCGACACACTAGTGACATCGGACCGCGTGCGTGGGTCGGGTGCACCGGCAGACGTTAAGTTGCCTGTCATGAACCGTTCCCGGACTGCCGCCGCGTCGGTCCTGCTGATCGCGATCGGGTGGGGTGCCGTCGGCTGCGGCCAGCCCGCACTGACCGCCGCACCGGCCCCTGAACCGACCGCCGCACCGACTGCCGCACCGACTGCCGCACCGGTGACCAAGATGGACACCACCATCCCGGCCGCCCCGGCCGGCGCCCAACCCCGCCTGGCGGCCGATCCGGCCCAGATCGCCGACGATCTGGTGGCCGACGAGCAGGCAATCCGCGATCCGGCGACGCCGGAGGCCGCGTTGGTGGCGGCTGCGCGCCGCCAGCAGGTGGCCTACCGTGCCATCGGGCGAAACCCGGCTTGGGACTCGATCATCCGGCCGAAGATCCCGGAGTCGCTGATCACGACCTATAACCGCAACATCGACGCCCGCCGTCAACTCTCGGCCATGACCGCGCCCCGCGACACCTTGCCGGCGTGGCGCATCATCGCGCCCACTCCGGCCGACGAACTGCTCGGCCTCTACCGCGAGGCGGAAGCCGCCACCGGGGTCGGCTGGAATTACCTGGCCGCGATCAACCTGATCGAAACCCGGTTCGGCAGCATCGCCGGAGTGAGCACCGCCGGCGCGCAGGGTCCGATGCAGTTCATGCCCGAAACCTGGGCCGCGTACGGCAAGGGTGACGTCACGTCACCCCGCGACGCCATCATGGCGGCTGGGCGCTACCTGGCTGCCAGTGGCTTCGCCGGCAATCCCGACCGCGCGATCTTCGCCTACAACAACGCCAACGAATACGTCAGGGCCGTCAAGGATTACGCCGCGATCATCGCTGACGACCCGGGTTCCTTCGGCGGCTACTACCGGTGGGAGGTCTACTACTACAGCACTGCCGGTGACGTGCTGCTGCCACTGGGCTACTACCAATCGCAACGCATCCCGGTCGCCGACTACCTGGCCGAACATCCGCAGTAGCCCTCAGCCCACGCCGCCACCGACGAGCAGACCGAGCAGGTAGGTGATGGCGGCCGCGCCGTAGCCGATCATCAACTGCCGCAGCGCTCTTCGCATCGGTGGCGCACCGGAGAGCAGTCCGACGATCACACCGGTGGCCAGCAGAGCGATGCCGACCAGCACGGCAGCCAGCACCACCGCAGCGGTGCCTTCGACACCAAAGAGAAACGGCAGCACCGGAATCAGTGCGCCGGAGGCGAAGAACAAGAAGCTCGACACCGCCGCGCCCAGACCTGTTCCGATGGCTTCGAAGCTGGCGCTACCCTGGCCGGTGGTTCCGTGAACTCCGGCATCGACGTCGCTCAGCACCTCGGCGGCATGGGCTCTGGCCTGCTCGGCATCCATCCCGCGGGCCCGGTAGACCAGTTCCAGCTCATTGGCGTCCACATCGAGCTGGTTCAGTGCCGAGCCGACGTTGGGGCTCGGCGCGGAGGCTGCCAGCAGTTCACGCTGGGAGCTGACCGAGACGTATTCCCCCGCGCCCATGGACAGTGCACCGGCCAGCAACCCGGCCAGCCCGGTGACCAGAACGGTGTGGTTGGACACCCCGGTGGCGCTGATCCCAAGGATCAGCGCAAGGTTGCTCACCAAACCGTCGTTGGCGCCGAAAACCGCCGCGCGGAAGCTGCCGGACAGCCGGTCACGGCCGCGGGCGGCCAGCGCCCGGATGACCTCCTCGTGAATCTGCTCATCGGCGGCCATGGTGGCGGTCGCGTCGGCATCGGCGTCGTAGCTCGCGCGCGCCTCGAACCGCTGAACCAGGGCCAAGACGAACACCGACCCGAAGTGGCGGGCCATGAACGACAGGGTGCGGGTGCCCAGATCGGCGCGCACCGGCGCTCCGACCTGATCGCCGAGCAGGTTCAGCCAGTGCTGCTCGTGGCGCTCTTCGGCAGCGGCGATCGCGGCCAGGATCTCGCGCTCCTCGCCGTCGTACTTCAGCGCAAGGTCCCGGTACACCGCGGCTTCGGCGCGTTCGTTGGCCAGGTGCCGCCGCCAGCGTTTCAGGTCGGCGTGCGCGGGGGCGGCCATCATTGGTACACCCTGTCGACGAATGCCGCGCTGCCCTCTTTCCAGGCGACGATGAAGTTGCCCACATTGTCGCGACTGATGGCCAGGCCCGGGCAGAACCAGCTGCCGCCGTCGGCGGTGAAAAAGTGTGGGGAGCCGACGACCCCGCGCTGCTTACCCTCATCCCAGTCGGCGCGCACGGCGGCCGCGGTGGCGTCGGCATCCATCGGTGTCAACCCGAAGCGGGCGGCGACGGCGTGCACCACCTCCGGTCTGCCGATGTCGAGTCCCTGTTCGAATACCGCGTCGCGCAGCGCCATGCCGACCTCCTCGCTGAGCGCCGGGTCGCCGGTGCACTCCGCGGCCGCGGTGAGCGCGAACGCGGCCATCGAGGTCTTCGGGAATGCATCAACGTTGAAGCCGGCGAACAGGTCGGGGCGCACGGATTCCCGCAGCGCAGAGATTTCCGCGGCGATGTGGCCCGCGTCCAACGGCTGTCCGTTGATCAGTTCCAGCGGCCAGGCACGGATACGCATCCGGGGTTCAGCCAGCCCGCGCTGGACGCGGCGGTCGATCAATGTGTGCAGTCCGACGTGGGTGAACGGGCACAGCACGTCGGCGAAGACCTCGACGGTTGTCACAGCAGCAAGGCTAGCCCGCGTTCCATCCGCTGACGCGGCCAGCCGACAGCTCGTGGAGGTAGACCTCGAGGTCGGTGTACCCGGCCGCAGACAGGGTGCGCGCGTTGGTGTTGGCGACACTCGGGTTGAGCCCGTTGGCCCTCTCCCAGGCGTCCGGCATGCCGTCGCTGTCGGTGTCGGCCGGGGCGACGGGAGCCGAGCCCTGGTAGGCCGGCAGCAGCGCATCACCGGCCGGGTTGGTGTTGCGGGGCGCCGAGGCGATCGTGTCGGCGGCGACGTTGCCCATAAGCCGGCTGTCCATCGGGTCACGCGGCCAGGCACCCGCCGTGTTGAGCAGAACGGTGCGCAGCTGACCGGTCGGGGTGTAGGTGATGACCGGGAAGGGATGCCGCGCAGCCAGCTTCTGCGCGACCTGGCCTTCGGTGTTCGGATCACTCACCGACGGATAGTCGTTGCAGCAGTAAAACAACTCGTAGTCAGATCGGCCGGGATAGCCGCTCATCTGGTTGCCGCTCACGAACATCCGGTTGCGCGGGGTCCGCATAATCTGATCGTCGAACATTCCATAGGGGAAACCGCTTCGCACCTGGAAAAAGTTGTTGACGGCATTGAGATTCCAGTAGATCGGGTAGGGGCCACTGGGTCCGGTCACCGATCCGGTGTCCGGGCCGAGAGCGATGAAGAAGTTGGGATCCCAATAGAGGTTGTTCGAAAGTTCCAGATTCATAGTGGAATTGGCTGACGCGACCGACTCCCGGCTTCCCTCGGGCAGTCGGCCCTCGATGCGATTGAAGACATTGTGGTGCAGGGCGATGTTGTCCAGCCCGAATCCGTTCGCCGGATTGGAGTAGTTCATCAGAACGCCGCCGTAGAACGAGTGCCCGCCGACGGTCTCGGCAATGATCGAGTTCTGCACGGTGATGTTGTTCGAATAGGAGATCTCGACGGCTTCATCTGTCGCGTTTCCGATGGAGACGTGATCGACGATGCCGTTGCGGGTGTAGCGCAGCCGCAGACCGTCATCGCTGGGGCCGTTCGCCCCGGGGCGGATCCGGATGTGTTGCAGGATCCAGTTTTCGGCGAAGTCTGCCGGCGGCTGGACAGCCTGATCCTGGTAGGGGCTTTCATCGGTGACGAAGCCCCGCACGGTGATCCCGCCCGGCGAGGTCTGACCGGCGATGGTGACATCACCGTTGGTGAGATGAATCTGGCTGTTGATGACTCCGCTGACCTTGAACAGGATGTACTTCGAGCCGGGTTGGTCGATGGCCCACTGCAGCGAGCCCGGGCCGTCGGCATTGAGGTTGGTGACGTAGAGGACGCTGCCGCCGCGACCTCCGGTGGCCTGTGCGCCGAAGCCCTCCGCGCCGGGGAAGGCGGCTAGCGGTGCGCCGGGTTCGGCCGATGGGCTGATCGCAACCGTGATCGGCACGGCAGCCGTTCCGCCGTGGCCGTCGGTGACGGTGACGCTGAAACGGTCAGACCGGTCGGCGTCGGTGGCGCCGGGAGCCGCGGCGTTCTGCCGCGCGGCCGCGGTCGGGGTGTAGCTGACCAACCCGGTGCCGGCGTCGACGGCGACGCTGCCCTTGCCGGTCGTCGGCGCGGCGTTGTAGGTCAGCGGGTCCCGGTCGGCGTCGGTCGCGCTCACCCGTCCGGTCACCACACCGGTGACCGGATCGGGGGTGCCGACGGTGGGTATGCCCGCAACCGGAGCGACGTTGGCGGGACTCACCGGAACCGTCACCGGCACAGCCGCGGTTCCACCCTGGCCGTCGGAGATGGTGACGGTGAAAAGATCGGCCCGGTCACCCGCCGGTGCCCCGACCCGGGCGGCGCCGTGGCGGGCAACGGCGGTCGGGGTGTAGGTGAACACCCCGCTGACCGCGTCGATGCTGACCGCGCCCTTCGCGGTGGCACTGGGGGCGGCGTAGCTCAGCGGATCGCCATCCGCGTCGCTGCCGGTCACCACCCCGCTGACCCGTCCGGTCACCGCGTCGACCGCGCTCACCGATGCACGTCCGGTCGGCAGAGTGTTGCCGGTGGCCACCGCCGCAACCGTCACCGTCACCGTTGCGGTGCTGGAGTCCCCCCGGCTGCCGATCAGGCCGAAACTGAACAGGTGCAGCAGGCCGGCCAGGCCGTGGATGGCGAACCCGCTCGCGGCGTCGCTGACCGACACCCGAAAGGAGTCCACCGCTCCGGCGGCGGCCGTCGGCGGGGCGGGGGTGTAGGTCCACGACCCGTCCGCACCGACCGCCGCGGTGCCCCCGGCGGGAGCCTCGGTGACCGTGAAGGTCAGCCGGGGGCTGTCGGGGTCGACCGCATTGAGCCGGCCACTGACCACTCCGGTCGGACTCTGTCCGGTCTGGGTCGGGGAGATCCGCGGGGTCTGGTTGTTGAACAGCGCCTCCCACGACGAGAACAACCCGCCAGACGGATCAGCCGCCGCCTGCGCAACCGGCCCCACCATCGCCGCGGGTGCGGTCGCGGGCACCACCGATGTCGCGGGCCCCGGATCGGGGCGCTCGTCAAAAGCCGGCACGCCGGCCCGCGCCCGGGCGGATGAGGCTGCCGGCGCCGGAAGCTGTTGGACTGCTTGCTCATCCACGGTAGGCGCAGGCAGCGGCAGATCGGCAACGACCGGCACGACCGACTCCGGAGCCCCCCGCCGACCGGCTACCGTCCGCCCACGCGGCGCAGGTTCGGAGTCAGCAAGAGTCGGGTCTTGCGGTCGGAGTCCTCGCCGGGTGGGTGGACCCGGGTCGGCCTGCTCCGCGGAATCCCCGGGGGATCTGTCCGGACCGCGATCCGCGGCGGCGGTGCCGGAACCACCGGCGAGCACTGCCGCACCCACTCCGAGGGCAACCGCAATCGGGGTGAGACGTCCTCGAACAGTTACGTTTTCCATGACGGCTCCCACTGTCGGAATGGTCAATTCGACCACCGGCGCAGTTGACGGACAAGGGTTCCGCGCCGACGCGGGGCCCTGATGGACAACTCGCTGACCAAAGTCCCTTGGCGGTGGGACCTTCGCCACACCGATATCCGGGAAAACCTTCTGGTTAGGGCGCGCGGCTATTAGCGTCACAGGAAATTCCAAGGTTTCAACCGCGTACCAGGGAGACGTTTCATGACCACCATCAAGCAGGTTTTACTCAGCGCGGCGGTCGCCGGCGTAGTCGCAGGCGCCGGATCGGCACTCGGGACTGCGGTAGCGCAGGCCGAACCGACCGACACCGGCAGATCGGCATCCTCCTCGGAGTCGACGGGCCCGGCAGACACCCAATCCCCCGGACGGTCACGCGGTTCGGCCACCGAGGCCGATACGACGTCGCAGATCGACAGCGCGCCGTCGGCGGGCGATTCGGAGACGCCCACATCGGGCAATACCGGTCGTGCCCAAGGCTCGACGCGCCCCGAACCGGCCGTGGACCGCGAGGCCGCCGACGACGATTTCGAGCCCTCAGCCGGCATCCCCGACCAACCCGACGCACCGGTTGAACCTGCGGCAGCCGTCGAGGAGCAGGCTCCGGCGTTCGACCCGATCAGCACCGAGGTGGACAGCGACGTGGCGCCTGCCGCCGCTATCCCGGCCGCGGCCGTCCCCGCCCCTCTCGAGTCGGCCACCCCGGAGCCGGCGGTGGCGGCCGAGGCCGTGGCGGCCGAGGTTTCACCCGTGATCGCCGCTGCACCGCAACTCAGCCCCGCCCCCGCGTCGCCCGCCCCGACCCCGGTACGCCTGCCGTTGCTCCCTGACCTGCCCGCGGTGCCGGTCGCCCCGGCCAGCGCAGTCACCGTCAGCGCAACCTCGGGCACCAACACCCGGTACCGCGCCGCCAGTGCGGTGGCACAAGCCGAGGTCCTCGCCGACCCGCCGATCAACCACGTCCTCCTGATCGGTACCGACGGCACCAACCTCAGCAAGATCCTGGAGTACGCCTACGACGATCCGGCCAGCGGATTCCGGATCGCGATGGAGGAGGGCACCACCGGGGCGACCAGCCTGATCGGGCACACCACCATCTCCGGCCCGTCCTGGTCGACGGTCCTCACCGGGGCGTGGGACAACAAGACCGGGGTGATCAACAACCTGTTCAACCCGGAGCCCTACACGCAGTGGCCGACGGTTTTCAACCTCATCGAATACAACCAGCCGGCGGTCAAGACCGCGGTGATCGCCAACTGGCAGTACATCAACGACATCGCTGAGGCCGGCGGCTACCCCGCGGATGAGAACATCTACATCGCCTACGAGGAGGCCGATGGCTGGGAGGCCGCTGACGACAAGGTCGCGCAAGAGACCATCGCACTGATCGAGGCGACCAACCCGAACGAGTCGACCTTCGTCTTCTCCTATCAGGTGGGCGTCGATGAGGAAGGTCACCTGCACGGCGGCGGATCCACCCAATACCGGGACGCGCTGATCAACACCAGCGAGAACATCGCGCAGATCCTGGCGGCCGTCGAGGACTGGGAGACAACCAATCCCGGTGAGCAGTGGACGGTGATCATCACCACCGACCACGGTCATCAGCAGTCGCAAGGCTTGGGCCACGGCTTCCAGTCACCCAACGAGACGACAACGTTCGTGATCTTCGACCCTGAGGGCGATGACCAGGGCGATGGCAAGCAGAACCTGGGCTACTCCAACGCCGACATCACCCCTACCATCATCAGTCTGTTCGACATCGCCCAGCGGTCGGACTTCGACGGCGTGCCCCTGCAGACCAAGGCGACCGGCGTTGTTGCTCCGGTTGATCTCAAACAGGCTCTCGGCGATGCGATTTCGATGTACGGCTACCCGAATATCGGCACCGACCTCGCCCTCGGAACGCGCACTGTTTTCGCGAGCGTCCCGTACTTCATCGACGGCTTCGTCACTGACATCACCGACATGCTGCAGTCGGTGGTCGATCAGGACATCTTCCTCATCAGCGGAATCGCCGAGGTGACGAAGTGGATCGTTGAGTTCAACGGCGATCTGGCGGTCGGAGTCACTCAGGCGATGGCGCGGGTAGTCGCCTACCTCACCGGAGCGGGAACCATCCCGCCTTCGGATGCGCCGCTGCCGCCGCCGCCCGCGGACTCCGAACTGCCGTGGGTCCTCGACGCCAATGCCGTCTTGGCCTAACTGGGCCGTCTTGGCCTAACTGGGCTGGCTGTCAACGGAAAGGAACAACCCATGGGTTGCGCGCGGAACATCGGTCGGCTGGGTGCGTTGGCTGTCGCCCTGGGCGTCGGCTACAGCATCGCCGACCTACCGGCCCTCGCCGAGACGCCGAACAGCTCCGGGTCGGAAACCTCCTCGTCGCAAGCAGAATCGCCTCGGCAGGCCGGCAAGACCCGGGCGTCCTCCCCCGCCCGCCGCGGCGGTCCGGCCAAAGAATCCAGCGATGCCCCAGCCGCCGCGACGGACAAGGCCCCGCGCTCGGCGGCCGACGATAAGCCGACCCGGGTTGTCGTCGAGGCAGAGGACCCTTCTCCGGTCAGCCGAAGCGTCGCCGTCCCCAAGCCGAGTGCAGCGGTGGCCGAACAGCCGGCCTCTGCGCCACCGGTACCTTTCGCATCAGCCGGCCAGAGAACCCCCGAGCCCACCCCCGCGACCACCCCGCAGGTCGCCGCCACTGCGGTCGTATCGGCCCCCGCACCGGCCGCCACCGTCGTTGCGCCCGCCCGCCCGGCGGCCGCCGTCGCCGCGCCCCGGATGCTGCCCGCCAGCACCACCGCGCAACTTGTCAGCACCGCGCTGGCACCTCTGCTGGGCGGCGGCACCGGGGGCGCGCCGAATCAAGCTCCGATGTTGTTCAGCGTTTTGGCTTGGGCGCGAAAGGAATTCGAGCGACTGGTCGGCATCGTCCCACCCGCCGCGGTCACCACGACCGGTCAGGTCCAAAGTCCCAACCTGGTGGTCAACCCCGGCGCCGAACTCGGTGACCCTTCGCTGTCCGGGTACAGCGCCGTGACGATCCCGGGATGGACAGTGACCGGAACCCCGACGGTGATCGAGTACGGGGCACCCCGAAACGCCTGGCCGATCGGCACGAGTTTCCCGATGCCGGACCTGCCGTCCTTCCTGGGATACCCCAAGGCCAAGAGTGGACCTCCCGACGGCGGGAACCAGTTCTTCGGCGGCGGCGACGTCGCGACCGCGACCCTGACCCAGACCGTCGACCTCAGCGGCGCCGCCGGCGACATCGATCTGGGCACCACGACCTACAACCTCAGCGGTTGGCTCGGCGGCTACCTGTCCGATCAGTCCGGGGCCTCGGTGAAGGTCGACTTCCTCGACGCCAACAAGACTTACCTCGGCACTGCCAAGCTGGCCGAGGTCGGCCCTCTCGAACGCTGGTTCCAGACCGGGTTCAAGCACCGCGCGACCTCGGGCACACTCCCGACCGGTACCCGTTATGCGCAGGTCGCGGTCACACTCGATGACAACGCCTGGGTGACCTTCGGGGTGCCCTGGCTGCTTGGTGGTGCGGATTTCGCCTACAACTCCGCATTCGCCGACAACATCGCATTCACCGTCGGAGCCACCCTGCCCGCCCCGCCGGCGCCCACCCCCCCGGTGTCGACGGTCGGTCAACTCGACCACGTCTTCATGGTGTACATGGAGAACAAGGGCTATGACGACATCGTCAACAGTACGAAAGCCCCCTTCCTCAACAGCCTCATCAACGCCTACGGACTGGCCAACAACTACTACGGCCTGACCCATCCGAGCCTGCCGAACTACTACCCGGTCATCGGCGGCACCGACTTCGGTCTGACCTACAACTGCGCGACCCCGTGCATCGACGCCGACACCACCCTGGTCTCCAACATCGCGGACGCCGGCCTGACGTGGCGGGGCTACGCGCAGAGCCTCCAGCCCGGCGGGAATCCACTGGTCGCCAGTGGCGACTACTCCCCCGACCAACTGCCCTTCCCGGCGTTCACGTCGATCGCCAACGACCCCCAGGCCTTGGCGAATATCGTCCCGCTGGAGCAGATGGCCGAAGATCTGAAATCGGTCGCTACCGCACCCAACTACGCCTGGTTCGCCGCCAACGAGGATTTCAACGGCGAAGGCCCGGTCGACTTCCCCTGGGGCATGCTGAAATTCGCTCTCAGCCAGCTCGAACCCGGCAACCCGTACAACATCCCGGCGCTTGACCAGTTCCTCTCGGAAACCGTCCCGGTGGTCCTGAATTCCGAGGTGTGGAAGGACCCCACCCGCAAATCGGCGCTGATCGTCACCTTCGATGAGGACAACAACAACCTTTCGCTCGACTTCGGCAACGAAGGCAACCGGGTGGTGTTCGTCGTCATCCCGTCGCCGGGCGCGGTGGCAGCCGGGATGCGTAGCGGCGCCTTCACCGCCACCAACCACTACAACCACTACAGCCTGCTGCGGTTCATCGAAGACTCCCTGGGCCTGCCGACGCTGACCAACAACGACAAGTTCGCCGCTCCGCTGAACGAATTCTGGGACACCGCAACCAAGTCCGGTAGCGGATCGCTGGTTTAGTTCAGCTGGTCTAGTACAACGACAGTGGGCACCTACGCCGTCACCGGTTCGGCCTCCGGAATGGGCAGTGCCGTCGTCGAGCGGTTGACCGGGCGCGGCCACAACGTCATCGAAGTCGACATCACCAACGCCGGCGTCATCGCCGACCTGTCGACGCCCGCGGGTCGGTGCGCAGCCGCCGATGCGGTGCTGAAGCAGTGTGGCGGCCAATTGGACGGAGCGGTGCTGGCTGCCGGCCTGGGCCCCACCAAGGGCGCGGAGCGCCTGATCACCGAGGTGAACTACTTCGGCGTCGTTGAACTACTGCAAGCCTGGCGCCCGGCACTGGCCGCCGCGGAGCGGGCGAAAGTGGTTGTTTTCTCCAGCAATTCGACGACCACGGTGCCGGCGGTACCGGGGCGGGCGGTGCGGGCGCTACTCGCCGGGGATGCCGAGAAGGCACTGCGCACCTACCGCTTGCTCGGCCCGGCCGCGCCGCCGATGGCCTATGCGGCGTCGAAGATCGCGATCAGCCGGTGGGTTCGCCGACACGCTGTCACGCCGCAGTGGGCCGGGGCGGGCATCCGACTCAACGCTCTGGCACCCGGCGCCATCATGACCCCGATGCTGCAACGCCAACTGGCAACTCCGGCCGAGGCCAAACAGGTCCGCCGGTTCCCAGTGCCGATCGGAGGGTTCGGCGACGCCGGGCAACTGGCCGACTGGGTGGTGTTCATGCTCTCGGACTCAGCCGACTTCCTCTGCGGTAGTGTCGTTTTCGTCGACGGCGGCTCCGATGCCTACTTCCGGGCCGATGACTGGCCGGTTCCGGTTCCGGGGTGGCGGATACCGTCGTATCTGTCCCGAACCCGGGGGTTCTTCAGAAGGAGTGGCTCATGAACGCTCGGATGCTCGCAGTGGTGCTGATAGCCGCCGCGCCCCTGCTGGGTTGCGCAGCCAAGGCCGAACCGCCGCAGTCGGACCCGCCCACCGACGCGCAGACGCAGACCATCGAAGTCACCTACGACGAGTTGCTGAACCAGAAGAGCATCAGCCGCGACGTCACTCTTCCGGCCGGCGGCTTCCTACAGGTGAGCTTGGGCTCCAACGCCTCGACCGGCTACCAGTGGGCCGAGCAGATGCAGATCTCCGACCCGAAAGTTCTCGTCCAAACCGGCCACGAGGCGATCGCCGCGCAGGAGGCACAACCCGGTGCGGCGGGCCGCCAGGTGTGGGTACTGCAGGCCACCGGTCCGGGCACCGCCACGGTGTCGACCACCTATGGGCGGCCGTGGGAGGGCGGGGAGAAGGACGCGTGGACGTTCACTGCGAACGTCACGGTCCAGTAAACCTCCCGCGAGTCACTCTCGTCACTCCAGTCACTGAGTGCGTAGTCTGGCCGGGTGCGCATTTCCCACGGCGGCGGGATCGGCCGCGGGATCGGTCTGCGAGTCGGGCTGGCTGCTGCCTGTCTGCTGACCGCCCTGGTGGCGGGCTGCAGCACCACCACCGAGGGCGTGGCGATCTGCCCGGGCTGTGGCACTGACGCCGAACCCGCATTCCCCACCACCCGCCCCAGCACAACGGCACCGAGCACGCCGCCCACCAGCGCCTCGAGTGTGCCGACCACGACCATGCAGCGGCCGACCGGCGGGACGGTGCTGGCCCCCAACGCCAACGGCTACGTCTACATCGAAACCCGGTCCGGCCTGACCCGCTGCCAGATCTCGGCCGACACAGTCGGCTGCGAGTCGGAGTTCACCGACTCGCCAACCATCGACGGTCAGCCCGCCAACGGGGTCGAGATTTCGGCCGGCGGCAGCAACAGGTGGGTACTGGGCAACCTCGGGGCGATGCCGACCACCGCCATCGACTACGACACCTATCAGGCGGTCGGCTGGACCATAGTCGCCGACAGCACCGGCACCACCTTCACCAACGACGGCACCGGCCACGGCATGTTCATCAGCACCGAGCGGGTCGAGTTCTTCTGAGCTGACCTAGGCTTACCGGCGTGGATTTCCGCGTCTTCGTCGAACCTCAACAGGGTGCCAGCTACGACCAGCAACTCGCCGTGGCGCAGGCTGCGGAATCCCTTGGGTTCTCTGCTTTTTTCCGCTCCGATCACTACGTGGCGATGAGTGGCAACGGGCTGCCCGGGCCCACCGACTCCTGGGTGACGCTAGCCGGGATCGCCCGGGAGACCTCCACCATCCGGCTGGGCACCCTGGTCACCTCAGCCACGTTCCGCCACCCCGGTCCGCTGGCCATCTCGGTGGCCCAGGTGGACGCCATGAGCGCGGGCCGGGTGGACTTCGGCATCGGCGCGGGCTGGTTCGACAAAGAGCACCTCGCCTACGGCATTCCGTTTCCATCCCTCGGCGAGCGGTTCGACAGGCTAGAAGAGCAACTCGCGATCATCACCGGGATGTGGGCCACCCCGGAAGGTGCACTCTTCAACTATTCCGGCACCCACTACACGATCACCGATTCCCCGGCACTGCCCAAACCGGTGCAGCGACCGCATCCGCCGATCATCGTGGGCGGCGGCGGGCCCAAGCGCACTCCGGCGCTGGCGGCCCGATTCGCCGCGGAGTTCAATCTGGCGTTCCCGACCCTGGAGTTCACCCGGGAGCAGTTGGGACGGGTTCGCGCCGCCGTGGCGGCCGCCGGCCGCGACCCCGACGAGCTCGTGTACTCGGCCGCGTTCGTGGTGTGCGTAGGCAGCGATGAGAGCGAATTCACCCGCCGGGCGGCCGCGGTCTCCCGGGAGGCGGCGGAGTTGCGGTCGAACTCCCCGCTGACGGGCCGCCCCGCCGAGGTCATCGACCGGCTGGCGGTGTTCGCGGATGCTGGGGTGCAGCGGGTGTATCTACAGTTGCTGGACATCGGCGATTCCCGCGCTGCGACCGAACATCTGGGGCTGTTCGCGGCCGAGGTCATGCCGCACTTCACCGCCCACCACTAGAGTCGGAGCACGTGGCGCGTAACGGATTCCCTGACACCCCGGACGACTACCCCGCAGGCGACCCGACGCAGTACGCCGACTATGGCGGAACCGGCGGTGCGGCGTACAGCGAGTACGGCCCACCCACCGGCTATCCCTCCCCTACCGGGCCGACCGTCCGATACCCGGACCCGACGCCGGTGACGACGCCGACGCCGTGGTTCCAGCGCCCGGCCGCACTGATCGGTTTGGGTGTCTTGAGCGCCGCCGTGCTGGCGCTGTTGGTCTACGCGGTCGTGAAATTCACCAACGCCGGAACGTCGCAAAGCCCGGCGATCACCTCGCCCAGTGTCACCACGTCCTCAGCACCAACCAGCGAGTCTGTCCCACCGTCGAGCACGACGACCCAGACGGCCGCCCCAGAGCCGAGCAGCACCGCCGCACCGCCGCCGCCCACCACCGTGACCACGACGGTGGCTCCGACCACCACCGCCGAACCGACCACCACCGCGCCGACCACCACCGAGGCCCCCACCCCGTCGACGACCACCACCATCAGCACGTCGGTGACCACCGTCACGGAGACGACGACCAAGCCGGTGCTGCCGACAATCCCGTGGCCGACCCTGCCGAGTCCGACGCTGTTCGAGCCCGCGCCGGGAGGTTAATCCTCAGGCCCGCCCGGCGTACCGGGCGACCAGTGCCTCCGCGCTGCGCACCGCGGCCCGGCAGGCACGGCTGGTGAAGGGGTCGTTGAGCGGGTGCTCGGCACGCCGCCGCCACCGCTGCGCGGCGGCGAACGCCGCACGGGGTCCGTCCTGGGGACGCTCGGCGCTCAACCCCAGGCGGCTGGCCGCCGCGGTGCCCGATCCGCCGATGATCCGGCGCAGCGATGCCATCTCATCCTCGGTCAAAGTGGTTGGCCGGGAACGCAACTGACTGAGCAGGCGGAGTTCCTCGAAGGCGTGGGTGTCGGCGAGCAGCGGTTCGATGTCGGCGAGGATGCGCGGGGTCGCCGGGGTGGGATGGCGCTGGACGAAACGGCGCAGCGCGACCAGTGCGGTGTGCGACTTGAGTTGATCGGAACGTTGGGCGAAGTGCTGGTCGATCACCTCCCGCAACGCAACCAGGCCGCTGCGCTCCAGCAGGTCCGCGGCCAGGCTGTCGGCGTCGTCCACCCCGGCGCGAAGCAATGCCAGCGAGATCCGAAGGCCGAACATGCCGAACCGGTCCAGCAATTGTGCTCGGGTTGCGCTGTCGACGGGCAGGGTCGGATCGTCGCGGACGAACCGGTCGGCGCTGAGCATCGCTGTGTTCAGCGCGGCGGGTTCCACCCCGGCGAGTTTCTGAAGCGCGGCGAACTCGCTCTGCCGCAACGTCCGTGCGGTGAGCGCCACCAGCCCCGACACCGGGACAACAGCCTGACAGATTCCGGTGCGGTCCAGTTCGGTGGTGAACCTCGTGGCGACTTCGTTGGCCGACAGCATGGCGTCGATACGGCCCGCGCCGATCTCGTCGGCCCGCGAGGCCACGCCGATCATCCCCAGCGCGCCTGCGGAGCCACCGACGAGATCGCCGATCTGCTTGAGCAGGGCAATATCTGCCGCGTTGAGGGTGCGCAGCAGGAACACCACGGCATCCACCCGAGGCACACCGTCCGGGGGTACGAGCAGCCGTAGCGTGCGGGCGGAAACATCCGGTGTCAGCGACGAAGTGCCGGGGGTGTCGATGATCGTCGCGGCGGTGAGCTCCTCGGCCGGCCATTCGACGTCGATGTCAGCGACGTCGTCGGGGTGCAGCGTCTCGAACTCGAATGTCAGGCCACCGGTTCCGTCTGCGGTGCGCACGATGGGAACGTTGGAGCGTCGCCCGCCGACGTGGTTGGCGGTGGCCCTCGGGGTGGGGCCGTGCCGGAACCAGGTGACGATCCGGGTGGCCTCGGTGGCATCGGTGGGGGCGATGCACTCCCCCACCAGAGCGTTGACCAGAGTGGACTTTCCCGACTTCAGCGTGCCGGCCAACGCGATCCGGAGCGGCTCATTGAGCCGGGCCCCGATCCGGTCCAACTGGCCGACGATGTCGGGGCGCTGACGGTAGGCCGGGTCGGAGCGGTATACCCGCGCTGTGGCGTCGACGATGCCGCGCACCCGGTCCTTCATCGGCTCAGCTTCTCGGCGTTGTCGATCACCTGCCGCAGGATGTCGGCCTGCCGTTCCAGCTCCTTGACCCTCTGGTTGCGCTCGTTCTCCTCCAGTCGGGCTGCAGTCACAGTGGCCTGCAACGACTCGTTGAGCGATCGGGTTGTCTGGTCGGCGATTCCGCGGTAGTGGTCGCGTAGTTGGCGCTGAACGGTTTTCAGACGGTCGCGAGACTCCTTGGTCACTACGAAGAGCACATCATCGGCGAAGCGACGCAGGTTGGTCTTGGCCTCATTGCGCACCCGCAGCATGCGGTTCTCCATCTCCTCCTGGTAGGACTTGCGGCCCATCAGCAGGCCCGCCCCCAGCGAGATCGGGTTGAACATGCCCAAACCGGCCACCGAGGTGAGCATGCCGAACATCAGCACACCGCCGTAGGAGCCACGCATGCTGGTAATCACCTTGTGCCCCTTGCCGATCGGCTTGGATTCCAGGCGGGCCAACGACTTCATCCGGCCCAGTCCGGCCGACATCTCCCGGGCGCTGAGTTCGGGGATCTTTACCGCGTCCAGACCGGCGTCGATGAACGTGCGGGCCACCTCAGCGGCCAGCGCCTCGGCGCGCTGATAGGCCCACACGAAGTTGTCACCGACGGCGTTGGCGACGTCGTCTTCGACCTGTGCCCCGATTTCCGCCCAGTGCAACGTGGGGTCGCAGGTGTCGATGACCTCTTCGGCGTGCTGGGTGACGGCCCGGAACCGGGACCTCAGGTCGTGGTCGACGTCGGCGGTCAGATCGGCGATGCCGTCGTTGAGGACCTGCTGCCACAGGGCGGTCTGCTGTAGCGCGTCGGAGGCCTGCTGTTTGCGTCGCTCGAGATCGACGGTGAGCCTGCGCGCCTGGTCGGGGTCTTTGAGTGCGGCCAACTCCGAGCCGATCGAGAAATTGAGATGTTCTGCAGCCGCGCAGATTTCGGCGACCACCTGGTCGCGGACCCGGTCGTCCTCCCGGCTGAGCACCCTGCCGGACAGGAAGGACACGATCGCCGGGAAGTTGGACTCCTCGTTGAGTTCCTTGTCCCCGGTTTGCACCGCGTGGCTGCGCAACAGCGAGGACACCGGTATCACCGGCAACTCCAGGCCGGCCCGCCGCAGGTGCGCGGTGTCGGCGTCGATCACCTGGCGCCAGAACGGATAGAGGTCGGTCTTGGTGGCGATGGTCGCCGCGACCGGGCAGATGTCGAGAGCCTGCCGCAGGAACCGCAGTTCGGGTGCAGTGAACTCCTGGCTGGCATCGCTGACGAAGAGCATCGCGTCGGCGTCCGGCAACAGACCCAGGATCGACGACAGATGCGGCTGGCCCGGACCGCCGACACCGGGAGTGTCGATGAAGGTCAGCCCGCCCTTGAGTAGCGGGCTGGGCGCGTCGACTTCGATGCGCAGCACCCGCCGGCCGCGGGCCTGGGGCGCCCGGCGCAGATCAGTACCCAGTTCGGCGACCGGCACCTCGACGGATTCCTCGCCCGCCGATCCGGCGGCCCCCTGCGGACCATCGGCCACCACGATGCGCGCCGCAGGCTGCTCGGCGTAGCTCACGACGGTCACCAGGACGGTGCTTTCGTCGTCACCGACTCGGGCCACCGGCATGTTGAGCAGCGAGTTGAGCAGTTGGCTCTTGCCTTGCTTGAGTTGGCCGGCGATCACCACCCGGATCTGGGGATCGGTGATGCGCTCCCTGGCCGCAGCGAGCCGGGCGGAGAGATCGGCTCGGCCGTTGAGGTCAGCGATGCTGCGGGTGTGATCGATCAACTCGACGATCACCCCGACGGGGCGCCGATCCTGCGGCTGGTTCACCTGTCCCTCCTTTGCGTTCCCACGGTATTCGCTGCACGCACGAACGCGGCGGGGACCCGGGGAAGGGGAGTACCGGGGCCCCGCCGCGCCGTCTGCCGGCCGGCCGGTTAGAAGCCGAGCAGACCGTTGCCCGACGCCAGCGACAGTTCGTTGCTGATGCCGAGCTCGCTGTTCAGCAGCGTCGTGTCGCGGCTTGCGTCGAACAATGCGTAGTCGGAGTAGTCCTCGGTGGAGCTGTCGGTGACCGTGGCCTCGTACACCGAGTTGTCCGAGTTGTCGGTCGTTGTGGTGGAGGTGACCTCGGTCGTGGTGACCGTGGTGGTCGTCTCGCGTCCGTCGGCGGCCGCGGTGTTTCCGGTGCCGCTGACGGTGGTGGTGGTCTGGCCGCCACCGATCGAGGTGCCGTTGTTCACACCGTTGTCGGCTCCCTTGATCACCGCGCCGGAGTCCTCGGTGGAGATCGCGTCGCCACCGGCGGTCATGGTGGTTCCGCTGTCGCGGATCACGTTGTCCTGACCGGTGGAGACGTTGGAGCCCCGGTCGGCCAGGATGTCGCCGTTGGTCACCGCGTTGGCGTCACCGAGCACCGCGCCGTCACCGCTGAGGATGTCGCCGCCTGCGTCCTCGCCGACGACCACACCACCGTTGGTGGCACTCTGGCTGGTCTTGTCGCCCAGGGTGATGTCACCGAAGCCGAGATTGAACGCGCCCTGCTGAGCATTGGCGCCCGCGTCCTGAGGCGGGCTGAACAGTGGAACATCCAGATCGGTGTTGTTCCGGCTGGCCAACTCGGTGTTGTTCCGGCTGGCCAACTCGGTGCTCGTCTCCGGCGCGAAAGTCGGCGACGGGGCGAAGGTGGGCGCGGGGGCGTAGTCGAACGCCGGCGACGGCGCCCAGATCGGGTCGAACGACGGCTGCGGGGAGAATACGGTGGCCGGCCCGAATCCGTACTGGTTGGCCACCGCACGCTGCAGGCCGACGATCGGGTCACCGTCGCCGAGCACCATCCCGGGGATGGCCGTGGCGGCGACCGAGGACAGCTGGGCGGCGGTCACCCCGACCAGTCCGGCGTCCCGCATGGCCTGTTCGGGTGCGGCGACGAACGCGCGGGCGGCGTCCTCGCTGCGGAACAGATCCAGGATCCAGTCGATGAGAGCGAACATGTCGAGCCCCTTTCGTGGCTTTGCTTGCCGGTCCATCCGGCGCTGTGAGAACCACGGTAGGGATGATCGGAAGGCCCGCAAACGGGGTTTTGACCCCTCCTCCCTAAGCCCCTACTAGGGATTGTTGAGGCAAATCATTAGGGGATTGGGGGTAACTAGGAGAAGCCCCCAGTGCACCAAAAACCCCATGTCAGCGACATGGGGTTCCTGGTTGGGGTGGATGCGAGGGGGGATCAGGACAAGTCGAGCCGGGGCGGGTCAGCGGCCTCGGGTTGCGGGTCGACATGCGGATGGAGTTGCCAGCCGTCTTCCCAGCCGCCATCCCCGCCGTCTTCCGCGCCGCCACCCCCGACGGACTGGGGAAATGCGGGATCGTCGCCGCCTGGACTGATCGGCGACGCCGCGTCCACCACGGAGGCCTCAACCGGGCCGGCGCTCACCTGCACCGGAGGCACGCTGATTGTCGGGGCGTCCTGTTCAGGTAGGTCGGGGGGCATGTGAATGTCGAAGGCGTCAAACGCGGCCGCCGCAGCGCCGCTCGCCCAGATGTTTGCAGTGGCCGGACCGACGTCGGTGAGCACACCGAAGCCCGGGGTAGCCGCGGCCAGGGAGTCGGTGACGACCGGGATGAGGTTGTTCAC
>CAXNJA010000009.1:0-36212 GCA_964202555.1 Mycobacterium sp. | reverse complement strand
GACGATGCGGTCCCGCGGGACGACGATGTGCACACCCTTGGATGCCCGCACCCGGAACCGGCCGCGCTGCTTGGACAGCGCCTGGATCTCATCAGTCCACACCCCGGTGGCGTTGATGACGACATGGCCGCGGACGTTGGTGAGTAGACCGTTCTCCGAGTCGCGCACCGTCACGCCGACCACCCGGTCGCCTTCGGTCATCAGCGCGGTCACCTGGGTGGAGTTGCGCAACACAGCCCCGTAGTGCGCGGCGGTGCGGGCCACCATCATGGTGTGCCGAGCGTCGTCCACCACCGTGTCGTAGTAGCGGATTCCGCCGACGAGGGACTTGCGTTTGAGGCTGGGGGCCAGCCGCAGGGCGGCGGATCGGGTCAGATGCTTTTGGGCTGGAACGGATTTCGCGCCGCCGAGTTGGTCGTAGAGGAAGATGCCGGCCGCCATGTAGGGCCGCTCCCACACCCGGTGGGTCAGCGGGAACAGGAACGGAAGCGGCTTGACCAGATGCGGCGCCAGCGTGCTGAGCGACAGTTCACGCTCGTGCAGAGCTTCGCGAACCAGGCCGAACTCCAACTGCTCCAGATAACGCAGACCGCCGTGGAACATCTTGGAACTGCGGCTTGAGGTGCCCGAGGCGAAGTCGCGGGCCTCGACCAGGGCGACGCTCAAACCGCGGGTGGCGGCGTCGAGTGCGGCGCCGGCGCCGACCACGCCGCCGCCGATGACCACGACGTCGAACTGTTCACTGCCCAGTCGCTGCCAGGCCTCCTCGCGCTGTGCAGGGCCGAGGAAAGTCTGGCCGGCGCCCGGCCGCAGGATGGGGTCGTTCATGTCGCTCCCAGGTGAAGTTACTGATGAGTACGGCTAGGTTAGTCCAGATCGTCGTGTGCCATGAGTCTTCGTGCGGCTTCGACGATCGAACCTGACAGCGAGGGGTAGACCGACAGGGTCTGGGCCAGGTCGGTCACCGAGATGCGGTTCTGCACCGCCAGTGCGATCGGCAGAATCAGTTCCGAGGCGATCGGCGCCACCACCACTCCGCCGATCACCACACCGGTGGCCGGCCGGCAGAAGATCTTGACGAAACCCCGGCGGAGCAGCGACATTTTCGCCCGGGCGTTGGTGCTCAGCGGCAGCATCAGGGTGCGGGCCGGGACGGCTCCGCTGTCGATGGCGGTCTGCGGCACCCCGACCGCGGCGATCTCGGGTCGGGTGAAGGTCGCCGACGCCACCGTGCGCAGCCGGATCGGCGCCACCCCCTCGCCCAGGGCGTGATACATCGCGATCCGGCCCTGCATGGCCGCGACCGACGCCAACGGAAGCAGGCCGGTGCAGTCACCGGCGGCGTAGATCCCGGGGGCGGGGGTACGCGAGACCCGGTCGACCGGGATGTAACCGCCGGGGCCGAGTTCGATGCCGACCCGCTCCAAACCCAGACCGGTGGTGTTGGGCACCGAGCCGACCGTCATCAGCGCGTGGCTGCCCTCGACGGTGCGGCCGTCGGCCATGGTCACGCGCACGCCGTCACCGCTGCCCGACGCCGTCCGCACCACCGAGTCGGCGCGGGCGTTCTTCACCAGCGTCACGCCGCGCTCGGCGAACACCTCCTCGAGCACCGCCGCGGCGTCGCTGTCCTCATGCGGCAGGATCTGGTCGCGGCTGGCCACCACGGTGACCGGGACGCCCAGTTCGGTATAGGCATTGCAGAACTCCGCGCCCGTCACGCCCGATCCGACGATCACCAGATGCCCGGGCAGTTCGGTCAGGTCGTAGAGTTGCCGCCAATTCAGGATCCGCTCGCCGTCGGGCACCGCGCCCGGCAGCACACGCGGGGTGGCACCGGTGGCGATGAGCACCACGTCGGCCTTGAGCACCCCGGTCTTTCCGTCCGGAGTGGTGACCCGGACCCGGTGGTGGGCCATGCCGGTGACGTCGTCGATCAGTTCGCCGCGACCGGCCACCACGGTGACCTTCTCGCTGAGCAGTTGGGCACCGATGTCGGCGGACTGCGAGCGGGCCAGCGTCTTGACCCGATTGTTGATCTGCGGCAGCGAGATCTTGGCGTCCTCGATGCCGATGCCGAAGCCCAGACCGGAGGCGCGCCGCAGTTCGGTGCGCACGCCGGTGGAGGCGATGAAGGTTTTGGACGGCACACAGTCGAAGAGCACGCAGGCCCCGCCGATCCCGTCGGAGTCCACCACGGTGACCGCGCTGTCGCGGGCGGCGGCCACCAGCGCCGCCTCGTACCCGGCTGGTCCGCCACCGATGATGACGATCCGCTTGGGGGTAGGGGGGGTCACAGGAAGAAGGTAGCCCTTAGGCTTCTGTCGTGCCTCTCTACGCAGCCTACGGATCCAACATGGATCCTGAGCAGATGCTGGCTCGGGCGCCGCACTCCCCGATGGCCGGGACCGGTTGGCTGCACGGCTGGCGGCTGACCTTCGCCGGGGAGGACATCGGCTGGGAGGGGGCGCTGGCCTCCCTGGTCGAGGATGTCGCCTCCAGCGTTTTCGTGGTGCTCTATGACGTCACCCCGGCCGACGAAGCCAACATGGACCGTTGGGAAGGCTCGGAACTGGGCCTGCACAAGAAGATCAGGTGCCGGATCGCCCGGGAAACCTCCGACACCACGACCGACCCGGCGCTGGCATGGCTGTATGTGATGGACGCCTGGGAGGGCGGACTGCCATCGGCCCGCTACCTCGGGGTGATGGCCGACGCCGCCGAGGTGGCCGGTGCGCCACCGGAGTACGTGCACGACATCCGTACTCGCCCGGCCCGCAATGTGGGTCCCGGCTAGCGGGTGAAATCCCAAGCGTCGGAGACGATCTCGTCGATCCCGGTGTGCTGCGGACGCCACCCCAACTCGTTGACCGCCCGCTCGCTCGAGGCGATCAGCACCGCCGGGTCCCCGGCCCGCCGTTGCACATCCCGGGACGGGATGTCCAGGCCGGTCACCCGCCGGCAGGAGTCGATCACCTCCCGGACGCTGAACCCGGTGCCGTTGCCCAAGTTGTAGATCCGGTGCTCACCGGGCCGACAGTGCTGCAAGGCCAGAAGGTGGGCGTCGGCGAGATCGCGAATGTGGATGTAGTCCCGGATGCAGGTGCCGTCCGGGGTGGGCCAGTCACTGCCGAAGACCAGAATCTCCGCCCGCCGACCGGCGGCGACCTGCAGGACCAGCGGAATGAGATGGGTCTCGCAGGCGTGCCGTTCCCCCAGACCGGCGTAGGCCCCGGCGACGTTGAAGTAGCGCAGACTGGTCGCGGCCAGGCCGTGCGCGGCGGCGTAGGAGGTGATCGCGTGGTCGATCGCCAGTTTGGTGGCCCCGTAGGCGTTGGTCGGCCGGGTGGGCGTCTGCTCGGTGATCGGCGTCGACTCCGGTTCGCCGTAGGTGGCCGCCGTGGAGGAGAACACCAGTCGCGGGGTACCGGCGGAGCGCATCACCTCCAGCAGGTCCAGGGTGGCGACCACGTTGCCGTACCAGTACTTCTCCGGCACCTCGACCGATTCGCCGACCAGCGACTTGGCCGCGAAGTGCAGCACCCCGTCGAAAGACCCACCGGGCAGCAGGTCGCGGGCGAGGGCCACCATGTCCCCGTCGATGAATTCCGCCCCCGCCGGGATGGCGTCGGCGTTTCCGGTCGACAGGTCGTCGACGATGACGACCTGATGGCCTTGGTCGAGAAGGACTTTCGCGCACACGCTGCCGACGTACCCGGCGCCGCCGGTCACCAGAAGTCTCACTCGAACTCCGCTGACTGCTCGATGATGTTGACCAGCACGCGCACCCCGACGGCCAGGGCGCGCTCGTCCAGATCGAAGGTCGGCTGGTGCAGGTCCAACTGCGGCCCCGCACCGCTCCACACACCGAGGCGCGCCATCGCGCCGGGCACATCCTCGAGGTACCAGGAGAAGTCCTCGCCGCCGCCGGACTGATGGGTGTCGGCGAGCACGTCGGGGCCGACCGCCTCGATGGCGTGGGTCATGATCTGGGTGCTGCGCTCCTCGTTGACCACCGGCGGAACGCCGCGCCGGTACTGCAGCGAGTGCTCGATCTCCAACGGGGCGAGCAGTCCTGAAACCGTCTGCCGGACAAGGGCTTCCATTTCCAGCCAGGTCTCACGGCTGGCGGTGCGCACGGTCCCGGCCAGGGTGCCGATCTGCGGGATGGCGTTGGCGGCCACCCCGGCGTTGGCGGCACCCCAGACCATCACGGTGCCGTGCCGCGGGTCGATCCGCCGGGACAGCACACCGGGCAGGCCGGTGATCAACGTCCCCATCCCGTAGACCAGGTCGGAGGTCAGGTGCGGCCGGGAGGTGTGCCCGCCCGGGGAGTGCAGGGTGATTTCCAGCGAGTCGGCGGCCGAGGTGATCGGCCCGGCGGTGATCGCGACCCGGCCGACCGCCAGGCGCGGATCGCAGTGCAGGGCGAAGATCCGCGACACACCCACCAGGGCGCCGGCCGCGATGGCGTCGAGCGCCCCGCCGGGCATCAGTTCCTCGGCGGGCTGGAAGATCAGCCGCACCCCCAACGGCAGTTCCGGCGCGCCGGCCAGTGCGGTGGCCGCACCGAGCAGCATCGCGGTGTGCGCGTCATGGCCGCAGGCGTGCGCCACGCCGGGCACCGTGGAGGCATACTGCGCACCGGTGCGCTCGGCCATGGGCAGCGCATCCATGTCCGCGCGCAGCGCGATCCTGGGCGCATGGGCAGGACCGAAGTCGCAGATCAGCCCGGTGCCACCGGGGAGCGCCTTGGGATTCAGTCCGGCTTCGACCAGGCGGTCGGCGACGAACTGCGTGGTGGCGAATTCCTGCCGACCGAGTTCGGGGTGCCGGTGGATGTGACGGCGCCATGCGACGAGATCGTCGTAGTGTGCAGCCAGCCACGACTCGGCGGTGTCGGCCAGGGGCATCGGGCCAGTATCTCAGGCCGCATTAGGCTGGGTGGCTGTGGCTGTGAGTCCAGACGCTGCCCGGGCGGCCGAGTCGCTCGCTGAGCGCACCGGCGTCGACCGCCACGAGGTGGCCGTCGTCCTGGGGTCGGGATGGGGTCCGGCCGCCGAGGCGCTGGGGACGCCCGAAACCGAGGTCGCGATGGCCGAGTTACCGGGATTCCTTCCGCCCAGTGCCGACGGTCACCGCGGGCAGGTGCTGTCGGTGGCGGCCGGTGACCGCCGGGTGCTGGTCCTGGTCGGACGGATCCATGCCTACGAGGGGCTCGATCTACAGCAGGTGGTGCACCCGGTCCGCACCGCCTGCGCGGCAGGGGCCAAGGTCGTGGTGCTCACCAATGCCGCCGGCGGGCTCCGACCCGAATACCGGGTGGGCCAGCCGGTGCTGATCAGTGACCACTTGAACCTGACCGCGCGCTCGCCGCTGATCGGCGCACAGTTCGTCGACCTGGTCGATGCCTATTCACCGCGGCTGCGCACGCTGGCCCACAGCGTCGAGGAGTCGCTGGCCGAGGGCGTGTACGCCGCCCTGCCCGGGCCGCACTACGAAACACCCGCCGAGATCAGGATGTTGCGCACGCTGGGCGCGGATCTGGTCGGCATGTCGACCGTGCACGAAACCATCGCCGCCCGGGCCGCCGGGGCCGAGGTGCTCGGGGTGTCACTGGTCACCAACCTGGCCGCCGGGATGACCGGCGAGCCGTTGCGGCACGACGAGGTGCTGGCCGCGGGCCGGGAGTCGGCCCGCGACCTGGGTGATCTGCTGGCCCGGATCGTCGGCGCGCTGTAGTCGCGCCCAACACCGCTTAGCTAGCGCGGCCCGAACTGACGGTCCCCGGCATCGCCCAGACCGGGCACGATGTAGGCGTCGTCGTTGAGTCCGTCGTCGATGGCCGCGGTGAACAGCCGGGCCTGCGGAGCCGCTTTCTCCAGTGCCGCAATGCCTTCCGGTGCACACACCACGCACACCACGGTGATGTCGACCGCACCGCGGGCAGCCAGCAGTTCGATGGTGTAGGCCATCGAACCGCCGGTGGCCAGCATCGGGTCCAGCACCATGACCGGTTGGGTGCGCAGGTCGGCGGGCAGGGACTCCAGATACGGCACCGGGTGGTGGCTGGACTCGTCGCGGGCGACACCGACGAATCCCACCCTGGCTTCCGGAATCAGGGCGTGCGCCTGGTCGACCATCCCCAGCCCGGCCCGTAACACCGGCACCAGCAGCGGCGGGTTGGCCAGCCGGACGCCCATGGTCTCGGCCAGTGGGGTGCGCACGGCGATGCCCTCTTGCGGCGCGTCGCGGGTGGCCTCATAGACCAGCATGTGCGTCAGGTCCCGCAGCGCGGCACGGAAGGCGGCGTTGCCGGTCCGTTCATCGCGCAGGGTGGTCAGCCGGGCGGCGGCCAGTGGGTGATTGACGACACGCACATCCATGGGAGGAAACTGTAGGTCGTTAGGCTGTCCGGCATGGCTGCACAGCTCGTACCGATCCGACTCGGTGTCACCGCAGGTGACTTTTACACGTTGTGGGCGCCTCGCTGGCGCGATGCGGGCGACGAGTGGGAGGGCTTCCTGGGCCGCGATGAGGACTTGTACGCCTTCGAATCGGTGGCGGACCTGACGGCTTTCGTCCGAAGCGGCGCCGACAACGACCTCACCGACCACCCGGCCTGGGAGCGGTTGACCAAGGCCAACGCGCACAAACTGCAGCCCGCCGAGGACCGGCAGGCCGACCTGATCGGGGCGGCGGAGTTGCTCGCCGGCAAGCCCACCGAGACGTCGGTGGAAGCACTGGCCAACACGCTGGCGGTGGTGTCCTCGATCGGGTCTGTGTGCGAGTTGCCCACCGTGACGCGGTTCTTCAACGGCAACCCCACCCTCGGGTCGGTCGTCGGCGGTATCGACCAGTTCACCGGCCGGGCCGGACGCAAGCGCTGGAGTGCCATCGGCGAGATTTTCACCCGCAGCTGGGACGGGGTGGTCGCGGCGATCGACGAGATCATCACAACACCGGACGTCGACAGCCGGGTGGCCGCGGAGGCCGACACCGAATTGGAGCAGCCCTACGACGATGTCGACGAGGACTTCGTGGATGAGGCTGCCTTCCTGGCGTCGGACGACGATGGGGAGGACAGCGCCGTGGCGGCCATCCCGCGCGGCGGCCCGGTGGTCCTCGGCGGTGACGCAAAGTTCTGGGAACAGGTGGGCATCGACCCGATCAGGGTGATGACCAGCAGCAGCACCCTATACACGCTGCGGTGTTACCTCGACAACAAGCCAATCTTCCTGGGCCGCAACGGACGTATCAGTGTGTTCGGCTCCGAGCGCGCCCTGGCCCGCTACCTGGCCGATGAGCACGACCACGACCTGTCGGACCTGAGCACCTATGACGACATCCGTACTGCCGCGACCGACGGCTCGCTGCGGGTCGACGTCACCGACGACAACGTCTATGTGCTCAACGGCCTGGTCGACGACATCGCCGACGGCCCGGAGGCTCTGGATCGCGATCAACTCGCGCTGGCGGTGGAGTTCATCCGTGACGTCGGTGACTACTCCGAGGACGACACCATCGACCGGCTGCTGGCCCCGGACACCGCGCTGGGCCAATTCGTGAATTACACCATCGATCCCGATGCCCACCCCCGGCCCGGCGGATCGTCGGCGCAGGCGGTGGCTGAGTGGGAGGAACTGGAGAGCTTCACCGAGTCCAGACTGCGGCGCGAATAGCGCCGACGGCGCTTCAGAGGGCTTTGACGATTTCGGCCAGCGCGTCGGTTGCCGAAATGAACTGCGGCGAGCCGCCCTTGCCGATGATGGCGCCGAGTTCGTAGGACGACCCCGGATCGTCATCGCGATGGCGGTAGCCGAAGTTGTACTTGTGCACTACGGCGCCGAGGAAGCTGAATCGGTCGCCGCCCAGCGGAATCGAGCCGTGCATCGAGCGGGTGTGGTCCACCCGGGCGTCGTAGTAGATGCCTTCCGGGCTCAGCCGGGTGTGGTAGTGCCAGAGGCGGCCGTCGGGCAGCAACAACTGGGGAGCGGACGGTTCGAGGACGAAGCCCTTCGGAGACCGGCGCTTGAGCAGGCCCGCGCCGCCGCGACCGTAGGACACCCGCCTGGGTCGCTGTCCGGTGGCCGACAGCTTGTCGGCGACCTCCTTCAGCAGGCCCGCGAGCTCATCGGCGGCGACTTGGCGGGCCGGATGCTCGAACCGAGCGTGCACTGCTGAATCAGTCACCACCACCGCCTGACTATTGGGTTAGACATCCGCAACCTATGCGCAACATTACAAGTCTGGCAAATTCCCTACCGGAATAATTGTCTTACCAAAAAATTTTTATCCCACCAGCACCGCGTACCGCGGTTTGATCACCTCGTCGATGATCGCCAACCGCTCATCGAAGTGGATGAACGCCGACTTCATCGCGTTGATGGTGAACCGGGCCAGGTCGCTCCACCCGTAGCCGAAGGTTTCGACCAGCCCGAACATCTCCCGGCTCATGGTGGTGTCGCTCATCAACCGGTTGTCGGTATTGACCGTGACCCGGAAGCGCAAACGGGCCAACAGGTCGAAGGGATGCTTATCGATGCTGGGCACCGCGCCGGTTTGGACGTTGCTGCTCGGGCACAGCTCCAACGGGATGCGCTTGTCGCGGACCAGTGCCGCCAACCGTCCCAGACTCGCGGTGCCGTCCGCGAACTCCTCGATGTCGTCGACGAGGCGGACCCCGTGCCCTAGCCGGTCCGCGCCGCAGAACGCCAGCGCCTCGTGGATGGACGGGATGCCGAACGCTTCACCGGCGTGAATCGTGAAGCGCGCGTTGTTGGCCCGCATGTACTCGAATGCGTCGAGGTGCCGCGACGGCGGGTAGCCCGCCTCGGCGCCGGCGATGTCGAACCCGACAACACCTGAGTCCCGGAAACGGATCGCCAGTTCGGCGATGTCACGCGAACGCGCGGCGTGCCGCATCGCCGTCACCAGGGTGCGCACCACGATGGTGCGACCGGTGGCCGCGGCGGCCTTCTCCCCGTCGACGAATCCGGCCAGCACCGCCTCGACGACCTCGTCGAGGGACAGCCCGCCGCCCAGGTGTAATTCCGGGGCAAACCGGATCTCGGCGTACACCACGTTGTCGGAAGCGAGGTCCTCGACGCACTCGTAGGCAACCCGGTGCAGAGCCTCCGGGGTCTGCATCACCGCCACGGTGTGAGCGAACGGCTCCAGGTAACGGACCAGCGAGCCGCTATGTGCCGCCGTCCGGAACCAGGCCGCCAACTCGGCTTCGTCGGTGCTCGGCAGCCCGTCGTAGGCGCACCGCCCGGCGAGATCGATGACGGTCGCCGGCCGCAGCCCGCCGTCGAGGTGATCGTGCAGCAGCGCCTTGGGCGCGTGCCCGATGTTCTCCAGGGTCAATGGCGTGCTCACAGGCCTCATTGTGCCCTAAGTCACGGAGTTGCTCGGGGACCTGTATCGCCTTGTCATGCAGGGTTTCTCCGTTCACCGCGCCCGGTCGGCAGCGGTGTTGGGGTGGCCGTAATCTCCACGTCACCCTTTTCGCCGTACAAACAGAGTTAGAGTCCACCTCAATCGAAGTTGGAGGGCCAATGAGCGTAACGCTGAGCAGAACGCGGCGACGGACTCTCTACCGGGGCGATCCGGGCATGTGGTCATGGGTGCTGCACCGGATCACCGGCGCGACGGTGTTCTTCTTCCTGTTCGTCCACGTCCTCGATACCGCCCTGGTCCGGGTCAGCCCGCAGGCCTACAACGAGGTCGTCGAGACCTACAAAACACCGATCATCGGCCTGATGGAACTCGGCCTTGTCGCCTGCGTGCTCTACCACTCCCTGAACGGGCTTCGGGTGATCCTGGTCGACTTCTGGTGGCAGGGTCCGCGCTACCAACGACAGATGCTCTGGGCTGTGGCAGGGATATGGCTGGTCACCATGACCGCAGCCACCGTCGTGATCGGCTCACACATGGTGGAGCGGTTCCTGTGACCCGCCCGGCCGCCCCGGTCCTGCAACGCGACCACGACCGCCCGGCGAGTCTGGACAATCCGCGCTCCCCCCGCCGGCGTACCGGCATGCCGAACTTCGAGAAATACGCCTGGCTGTTCATGCGCTTCTCCGGCATCGTGCTGATGTTCCTGGTGATCGGTCACCTGTTCATCGGCCTGGTCATGGAGAACGGCGTGTACCGGATCGACTTCAACTACGTCGCCCAGCGATGGGCGTCACCGTTCTGGCAGATCTGGGATCTGGCGATGCTGTGGCTGGCCCAATTGCACGGCGGCAATGGGATGCGCACGATCATCGCCGACTACGCCCGCAAGGAATCCACCCGGTTCTGGCTCAACACCACGCTGGCCACCTCGATGGTGCTGATTCTGGTGGTCGGCACCTACACGCTGCTGACCTTCGACCCCAACATCTCGTAACCGTTCAGGGAGAACGCCGATGATTCTGGAGCACCGCTACGACGTCGTCATCGTGGGCGCCGGCGGCGCCGGGATGCGCGCCGCCGTCGAGTCCGGTCCGCGAGTGCGCACCGCCGTGCTGACCAAGCTCTATCCCACCCGCAGCCACACCGGCGCAGCGCAGGGCGGCATGTGCGCCGCTCTGGCCAACGTCGAAGAGGACAACTGGGAGTGGCACACCTTCGACACCGTCAAGGGCGGCGACTACCTCGCCGACCAGGACGCGGTCGAGGTCATGTGCAAGGAGGCCATCGACGCCGTCCTCGACCTCGAGAAGATGGGCATGCCGTTCAACCGGACCCCGGAGGGACGCATCGACCAGCGCCGGTTCGGCGGCCACACCCGCGACCACGGCAAGGCGCCGGTTCGCCGGTCCTGCTACGCCGCCGACCGCACCGGCCACATGATCCTGCAGACGCTCTACCAGAACTGCGTCAAGCACGACGTCGAGTTCTTCAACGAGTTCTACGCCCTCGACGTGCTGCTGACCGAGACCCCCAGCGGTCCGGTCGCCACCGGAGTGGTGGCCTACGAACTGGCCACCGGTAACATTCACGTCTTCCACGCCAAGGCGGTGGTGTTCGCCACCGGCGGCTCCGGCCGGATGTACAAAACCACCTCCAACGCCCACACCCTGACCGGCGACGGACTGGGAATCATCTTCCGCAAGGGACTTCCCCTGGAGGACATGGAGTTCCACCAATTCCACCCGACCGGACTGGCCGGGCTCGGGATTCTCATCTCCGAGGCGGTGCGCGGCGAGGGCGGCCGGTTGCTCAACGGCGAGGGCGAGCGATTCATGGAACGCTACGCCCCCACGATCGTCGACCTGGCCCCGCGCGACATCGTCGCGCGGTCGATGGTGCTCGAGGTGTTGGAGGGCCGCGGGGCAGGTCCGCACAAGGACTACGTCTACATCGACGTCCGCCACCTCGGCGCAGACGTGCTGGAGGCGAAACTGCCCGACATCACCGAGTTCGCCCGCACCTACCTCGGTGTCGACCCGGTGAAGGAACTGGTTCCGGTCTACCCCACCTGCCACTACGTGATGGGTGGCATCCCCACCACCATCACCGGACAGGTGTTGCGCAACAACACAACTCCGGTGCCGGGGTTGTACGCCGCCGGGGAGTGCGCCTGCGTGTCGGTGCACGGAGCCAACCGATTGGGCACCAACTCGCTTCTGGACATCAACGTCTTCGGCCGGCGGGCCGGCATCGCCGCCGCGAATTACGCGCTGTCACACGAGTTCGTGCAGATGCCGGCCGAACCGGCGGGCATGGTCGTGGACTGGGTCGCCAACATCCTCTCCGAGCACGGCGAGGAACGGGTGGCCGACATCCGCAGCGAACTGCAGCAATCCATGGACAACAACGCCGCGGTATTCCGCACCGAGGAGACACTCAAGCAGGCGCTCACCGATGTCCACGCGCTCAAAGAGCGGTACTCCCAAATCACCGTGCACGACAAGGGAAAGCGCTACAACAGCGACCTGCTGGAGGCCATCGAACTCGGCTTCCTGCTGGAGTTGGCCGAGGTGACCGTGGCCAGCGCGCTCAACCGCAAGGAAACCCGCGGCGGCCACGCCCGCGAGGACTACCCCCATCGCGACGACACCAACTACATGCGGCACACAATGGCGTACAAGGAGGGCAAGGATCTGCTCTCCGACATCCGGTTGGACTACAAGCCGGTGGTGCAGACCCGTTACGAGCCGATGGAGCGGAAGTACTAACGCCGATGAGCCGCTTGCGCGAAGAGAAAAAGACACGATGAGCCGCTTGCGCGAAGAGAGAAGGTTCTTGTGACGCTGCCCGTCCCGCCGGGCTCGGTGATGGTCACCCTCAAGGTCGCCCGCTTCGATCCGGAGAATCCCGACAGGTTCGCCGACACCGCCGGGTGGCAAAGCTTCCGGGTGCCGTGCCTGCCCAGTGACCGTCTGCTCAATCTGCTGATGTATGCGAAGAACTACCTCGATGGGACGCTGACCTTCCGCCGGTCCTGCGCACACGGCGTGTGCGGTTCGGATGCGATGCGCATCAACGGGGTCAACCGGCTGGCCTGCAAGGTGCTGATGCGCGACCTCCTCCCCAAGAAGGCGAAGAAGGAGGGCAAGCCGCTGACCATCAGCATCGAGCCGATCCGCGGGCTACCGGTGGAGAAGGACCTCGTGGTGGACATGGAGCCGTTCTTCGACGCCTACCGGCGGGTCAAGCCGTACCTGATCACCAGCGGCAACCCGCCCGATCGGGAACGCATCCAGAGCCAGACAGACCGCGAACGCTACGACGACACCACCAAGTGCATCCTGTGCGCCTGCTGCACCACCAGTTGTCCGGTGTTCTGGAACGAGGGCAGTTACTTCGGGCCCGCGGCGATCGTCAACGCGCACCGGTTCATCTTCGACAGCCGCGACGAAGCCGCCGCCGAGCGCCTGGAAATCCTCAACGACGTCGACGGCGTCTGGCGCTGCCGCACAACCTTCAACTGCACCGATGCCTGCCCACGCGGCATCGAGGTGACCAAGGCCATCCAGGAGGTCAAGCGCGCGCTGATGTTCACCTAGTCGGCAAACGCTTAGCGCAACGTGAAAATCGTTCGATGCCAGCTTTTTTCGGGCACCCCGGTGATGTCGCTCATGACGTGTTTGATGGTGAGGTACTCCTCGAAGGAGTAGTCGGACATGTCCTTGCCGAAACCGGAGGCCCCCAGTCCGCCGTGTGGCATCTCGCTGATGATCGGAATGTGGTCGTTGATCCACACGCAGCCGGCCTTGATCTCCCGGGCCGCCCGTTGGGCGCGGTAGACGTCGCGGGTCCAGGCCGAGGCGGCCAATCCATAGTCGGTGTCGTTGGCCTGACGCAACGCGTCGTCGTCACCGTCGTGGCGGCGCACGGTGAGCACCGGACCGAAGATCTCATCGCGGTAGACCTCGCAATCCTCGGTCACCTCAGCCAGCAGGGTCGGCAGGTAGTAGGCCCCGGGTAGGTCCGGCACTGTGCCGCCGGTGACCACCCGTGCGCCTTGGGCCGGAGCGCGGTCGACGATCCCGGCGACTTTGGCGCGGTGGGCAAACGAGATCAGCGGGCCCAGGTCGGTGTCGGGATCCTGCGGGTCGCCGACGACGACCTTGCCCATCAGTTCGGCCACCCCGGCAACGAAGTCGTCGTAGAGGTTCGTCGCGACGATGGCGCGGGTGGCCGCGGTGCAGTCCTGGCCGGAGTTGATCAGTGCGCCGGCCACCGCGCCGTGGACGGCCGCGTCGAGGTCGGCGTCGTCGAACACCACGAACGGCGCCTTGCCACCCAACTCCAATTGGGTGCGGTGGCCGTGCGCGGCGGCTGCGGTCATCACCTTGCGGCCGACTGCGGTGGAGCCGGTGAAGGTGACGACGTCAACGCCACGGTGCCCGGCCAGCGCCTGACCCGCATCGCCGCCGGCTCCGGTGACGACATTGAGCACGCCGGCGGGCAGGCCGGCCTCGGCGGCCAGCCGTGCCAGGGTCAGGGTGGTCAGTGGAGTGATCTCGGCCGGCTTGATCACCACCGCGCATCCGGCGGCCAGCGCGGGGATCACCTTCCACACCGCCATCTGCAGCGGATAGTTCCAGGGTGTGATGGTGGCGACCACCCCGACGGCGTCCCGCCGGATCGAGGAGGTGTGGTCGGCGGAGTACTCCGCGGCGGCCTTGCCCTCCAGATGGCGGGCCGCACCGGCGAAGAACGCGATGTTGTCGATGCTGCCGGGCACATCGAACTCGGTTGCCAGCCGAACCGGCTTGCCGGTCTGGCTGACCTCCTCGGCCACGATGTCGGCGGCGTTGGTCTCGAGAAGTTCGGCGAGCGTGAACAGCACCGCAGACCGCTCGGCCGGGGTGACCCGCGACCAGCCCGGCTGCGCCGCCCGCGCCGAGGCCACCGCGTTGTCCACGTCGGCGGGGGTAGCCAGGGCGAATTCCGCGACAACGCCGCCGGTGGCGGGGTTGATGACCTGGTGGCCGCCGCCGGTTGTGATGACCGGGGCGCCGTCGATCCAACTACTGGCAATCACGGCCTGAATACTACGCATTTCGTCGCTTCGATTGCTCTGGACAACGGATTCCGTGCACAATCTAGTGATGCGTGACTTGCGCTTCGTCGGCCCCGGCCATGGCGGACCGGTGCAGCTCGATGAGATGTCCAAGGCCATCATCGAGAAGCTGCAGCAGGACGGCCGGCGTTCCTATGCCGGTATCGGCAAGGCCGTCGGCCTCTCCGAGGCTGCCGTCCGGCAGCGGGTGCAGCGGCTGATCGACACCGGTGTCATGCAGATCGTCGCGGTCACCGACCCGATGCAACTGGGTTTCTCCCGCCAGGCCATGATCGGCATCCGCTGCCAGGGGGACGCGACCAAGGTCGCCGAGCGGCTGTCGCAACTGGCGTCGGTGGATTATGTGGTGCTCACCGCCGGGACATACGACGCCATCGTCGAGGTGGTCTGCGCCGACGACGCCGAACTGTTGGAACTGCTCAACACCGAGATCCGGGCGGTCCCCGGGGTTATGTCCACCGAGACCCTGGTCTATCTGAAACTCGTTAAACAACAATATAATTGGGGTACCCGATGACGCTCTCCGCCGAGCATCAGCTAACCGTCGAACTGGGAGCCAAGGCCGACCGGTACCTGTGGGGCCACTTCGCCCGGCACGGTCACGGCATAACGCCGCCCATCATCACCCGCGGCGAGGGGGTACACATCTGGGACAGCTACGGAAAACGGTACTTCGACGGTCTATCGGGATTGTTCGTCGTGCAGGTCGGACACGGCCGCCGCGAGATCGCCGAGGCGGCCGCCAAGCAGGCCGAGACGCTGGAGTTCTTCCCGCTGTGGTCGTATGCCACCCCGCCGGCGATCGAACTGGCCGAGCGACTGGCCGGCTACGCCCCCGGCGATCTGAACAAGGTGTTCTTCACCACCGGCGGCGGCGAGGCCGTCGAGAGCGCCTGGAAACTGGCCAAGCAGTTCTTCAAGCTGACCGGCAAACCCGGTAAGTACAAGGTCATCTCCCGGGCGATCGCCTACCACGGCACCCCGCAGGGCGCACTGGCCATCACCGGCCTGCCGGAATTCAAGAAACCGTTCGAGCCGCTGACCCCGGGGGGATTCCGGGTGCCCAACACCAACTTCTATCGGGCGCCCGAGCAGTACCACACCGATATCAAGGCCTGGGGTCGCTACTGCGCGGACCGGATCGCCGAGGCCATCGAGTTCGAAGGCCCGGACACCGTCTGCGCCGTCTTCCTGGAACCGGTGCAGAACGCCGGCGGCTGCTTCCCACCCCCGCCCGGATACTTCGAGCGGGTCCGGGAGATCTGCGATGAGTACGACGTGCTGCTGGTGTCCGACGAGACCATCTGTGCCTTCGGCCGCATCGGTTCGATGTTCGCCTGCAACGATTTCAACTACGTGCCGGACATCATCACCTGCGCCAAGGGCATGAGCTCGGGCTACTCGCCGATCGGGGCGATGATCGCCAGCGACCGGCTTTTCGAGCCGTTCAACGACGGCAAAACCACCTTCGGCCACGGCTACACCTTCGGCGGGCATCCGGTCTCGGCGGCCGCGTCGCTGGCCAACCTCGACATCTTCGAGCGCGAGAAGATCAACGAACACGTCAAGACCAACGCCCCGATCTTCCGGTCCACCCTGGAGCGGCTGCTGGAACTGCCGATCGTCGGCGATGTCCGCGGTGAGGGTTTCTTCTACGGGATCGAACTGGTCAAGGACAAGAACACCCGGGAAACCTTCAACGACGACGAGAGCGAGCGTCTGCTGCGCGGCTTCTTGTCCGCGGCGCTGTTCGAGGCCGGGCTGTACTGCCGCGCCGACGACCGCGGCGACCCGGTGGTGCAACTGGCGCCGCCGCTGATCAGCGGCCCGGATGAGTTCGACGAGATCTACGAGATCCTGCACCGGGTGCTCACCGAGGCCACCCGGCTGCTGTGAGCCCGGCCAATTCGGGAGAAAGCCCCAAACCGCGCATCGACCCGGTGCGGTGGCAGCCGCCGCCGGTCGAACCGATGCCGGAGTTCGGCCCGGCCGATCTGACCGTCGTCGCGATGCCCGGAGACGCTCCGGAGGACATCGTCGTCGACGACGACGGCATGCTCTGGACCGGGCTGATCGACGGCCGGATCGTGCGGATCGACCCCGCCGGTCCGGTGCAGGTGGTCGGCACGGTCACCGCCGGCCGCCCGCTGGGTATGACGGTGGCCCGCGACGGTCGACTGCTGATCTGCGCGAGCCCCGGCGGGCTACTGGCGATGAACCGGGCGACCGGTGACATCGAGGTGCTCGTCGAACAGGTGAACTTCCACCCGCTGACATTCTGCTCCAATGTGGTCGAATTGCCCGATGGCACAATCTATTTCACCCAGTCCACTGCCAAGTTCACCTTCGCGCACTTCAAGGGGGCGATCTTCGAGGCCCGCGGTGACGGCGGACTGTTCCGCCGCGATCGCGACGGCACCGTCACGCAGGTGCGCGACAACCTCTACTTCGCCAACGGCCTGACCGCAACCGCGGACGGTTCGGCGCTGGTGTTCGCCGAGACGCAGGGCCGCCGGCTGTCGAAGTACTGGCTGACCGGGCCGCAGGCCGGGACGGTGACGCCACTGGCGCAGCACCTGCCCGCCATGCCGGACAACCTCTCGACGGGAGCCGATGGCCGGATCTGGTGCGCCATGGTGACCCCCCTCAACGCGGCGGCGGACTTTCTGGCATCTCGCCCGCCGTGGATCCGCACACTCATCTGGCGACTCCCGGACCGGCTGCAACCGCAGATCGAACCGACGGTGTGGGCGGTGGCGTTCGACCCGGACACCGGCGAGGCGGTGGCCGGCCTGCACATGGACCACCCTGGTTTCGGCGTGGTCACCGGACTCGTCGAGCATCGGGGCCGGCTGTGGATGGGCAGCATCGGCTATCCGGCCGTCGCGCACTGCGCACTGCCGGGCAACCGAGTATTGAAGTAACAATTGCTCCAATAGCCCCACCAGTCACAGCGCGGCTCCGCGGATATCGGCCCGGCATCGCTTAGCCTGCAAACCCATGGCCACGTTGACCAGGATGCGGCGCGCCGCCGCGATCGCGGCCACGCTGCTGATGATGGGCACACCGGCACTGGCCGGGGCTGAGCCGGCATCCGCCCCGGACCCCAACACGTGCCCGTACAAGGTGTCGACCCCGCCGGCGGTGGACTCCTCGGAGGTGCCCAAAGCCGGTGACCCGCCGCAACCCCTGCCGGTGCCGGCCACCCCGGTCGGTGGCGAGGCTTTGAGCGGGTGCGGGGTGATCGTGGCGGCCGGAACACCGCCGGTGCCCGGCGACGTGTCGGCGGAGGCGTGGCTGGTGGCTGATCTGGACACCGGCGACGTCATCGCCGCGCGGGACCCGCACGGCCGGCATCGACCGGCCAGCGTCATCAAGATCCTGACCGCAATGCAGGCCATCAACGAACTCCCGCTGAACCGGATCATCGACGGCACGCAGGACGACGCCAACGCCGAGGGCACCAAAGTGGGCATCAAGCCCGGCGGCCGCTACTCCGTCAACGACCTGCTGCACGGCCTGCTGATGCACTCCGGCAACGACGCGGCGAACGCGCTGGCCGCAGCCATGGGCGGAATGGACACCGCACTGGGCAAGCTCAACACCCTGGCTGCCAAACTCGGCGCGCGCGATACCCGGGCGGCCACCCCGTCCGGTCTTGACGGCCCGGGAATGAGCACCTCGGCCTATGACATCGGCCTCTTCTCCCGCTACGCGTTCAACAACCCGGTCTTCGCCGGGATCGCCCGCACCCGTGAGTACCCGTTCCCCGACTTCGCGGGCAATCCGTACCCGGTGGAGAACGACGTCAAGCTGCTCTACAACTACCCCGGGGCGCTGGGCGGCAAGACCGGCTACACCGACGACGCCCGGCAGACGTTCGTCGGTGCGGCCAACCGGGACGGCCGCCGTCTGGTCGCGGTCCTGTTGCGCGGCACCCGTGAGCCGATCGCGCCCTGGGAGCAGGCCGCCCGGCTGTTGGATTACGGCTTCGCCACCGCGCCCGGCACCAAGATCGGCACCCTGATCGAGCCGGACCCGTCGCTCATCCCGCCGAAACCGGATGCAGCCATGCTGGACACCCCGCTCCTGTCGGCCGACGCGCTTCCGGTGCGGATCGGTGTCTCGGTGATCGGCACTGCCATCGTGTTCAGCCTGATCATGGCTGCGCGGTCACTCAATCAGCGGGTGCAGGTTCGATCGTAGCCCGAACCTGTCAGAGGTTCGAACTAATGTTCGAACTATGGACATGCGCACCGCCGACGCCGAGGCGGTAATGGCTGCGCTGGACGACCTCGAGGTGGCGTGGGACAAGCTGGCGTCACTACCGGTTCAGGCCCTCGGTGCCACCCAGGTACTCGAGGTTCTACACCGGCTGGAAATCCATCGACGCCGCCAGCCTGCCACCGAACATGCGCTGCTCGTCCAGCTGCAGTCCCAGGCCACCCCGAAGGACATGGGCGCCAAGTCGTGGCGGGCGGTCCTATCGCATCGGCTGGGGATCGGCGGATCCGACGCCGGCCGCCGTATCGCCGAAGCCGCCCGGCTCGGGCGCCGGCGCACGGTGACCGGCGACCACCTGGATCCGGAATTGCCGGAAACCGCCGCGGCCCAGGCCCGTGGCGAGATCGGATCAGAACACGTCGCCGTGATCAGGGACTTCATGGATCAATTGCCGGCGGCCGTCGACCCGGCCACCCGGGCGGCCGCAGAGTCCCAACTGGGCGGGCTGGCGGGTGGGCTGACCCCGGAGGGGCTGCGAAAGGTGGCTCGGCAGCTGATGGGCTACCTCGACCAGGACGGCACGCTCAACGACGACCGTGAGCACGCGCGCAAGCGCGGCGTGAGCTTCGGGCGGCAGGAACTCGACGGCATGAGCCGGATCACGGGGTGGATCGACCCGGAACTGCGGGCGACCCTCGACGCCCTGTTCGCCAAACTTGCCGCGCCTGGCTACTGCAACCCCGACGACGACGAACCTTGCGTCGACGGCGTGCCGTCGCAGGGGCAGATCAGCGGTGACACGCGAACCGCGGCCCAACGCACCCACGACGCTGTGCAGACCGTATGCCGGGCGATGCTGAAATCCGGGAAGTTGGGGCAGCACAACGGACTTCCGGTCACGATCGTCGCGACCGCCGCCCTCTCGGATCTGACCGCGGCCACCGGCCGTGCCCATACCGGCGGTGGAACGCAACTGCCGATCCCGACGCTGATCCGGATGGCGGCGGACGCACATCCGTACCTGGCGCTATTCGAGAGCACCCGCGAGATCCGGCTCTACTACGGACGCAGCCGACGCACCGCCAGCCCCGGGCAGCGGCTTGTCCTTCACGCTCTGGAGCGGGGATGCACGAAACCCGACTGCACCGCCCCACCCCACCACTGCCAGGTTCACCACGCCGAGCGGGACTGGCAGCATGGCGGCAGCACAGACATCGACGAACTGACGCTGGCCTGCGGCTGCGACAACCGTCTGGTCGACGGCTCACCCACCGGATGGACCACCCGAAAACGCAACAGTGACAACCGAACTGAATGGATCCCTCCGCCGCATCTCGACCGGGGTCAGGCCCGCATCAACCTGTACCACCATCCGGATGAGCTGCTACGAGGGGATCTGGACGATCCTGGATAGCGGGTGTCTCGGCCGCCCAGCACGCGGAGAACAGCACCAGCCGCGCCGTCACATAGGCAAACACCATCAGGCCCAGCACCGGGCCGAAGGCGACTCCAGCCGGGCTGTGCAGCACCACACGCAGGTAGAGCGAGGCGACCTGCTTGAACACCTCGAACCCGACCGCGGCCAGCAGTCCGGCGCGCACACACCGGCCCAGCTCGATCGACTCGTGCGGCAGCCGGGCGATCATCACGGTGAACAGCAACCAAGCCACCAGAAACGATCCGAACAGCGAACCGGCCCGGGCGAACCCGGTCAGCCCCAGCGCCGAGGTGCCCAGCCCGCTGAGGCCGATCGTCAGCAGGGAGGCCACCAATGCCGACACCAGGGCCCGCAGATCAGAGAACTTGGTGTTCAGCACACCCGGCGACGGGAAGTCCTGCCCCCACATATGGCTCAGTGCGGCACGCAGTCGCTGCATCCACAGCAGCCCGACGTAGAGCGCGGTGGCCAATCCGATCACGCCCACCGACGTACGGGAGTCGATCGCCGCCTCGATCAGGCTGAGGATCTGGTCGCCGAACTCCCCCGGCACCGCCGCCCGGACCCGCGCGTCAATCTCGGCCAGCAGCGCCGGCCGGCCCGCCAACGCGAATCCGACCACCGCGAACCCGACCATCAGCAGCGGGAAGATCGCGAAGATGGTGAAGTAGGTGACCCCTGCGGCGTAGAAGTCACCCTGGGACGTGTCGTAGCGCCGCTGGGCGCGAATCGCGTGGTCCAGCCGGGGATACCGGGCCTGAAGTCGCGCCAGGACGCCCCTCATCGGCTCGGCAGGAAGCCCAACCGGGCATAAACCCGGGCCAGCGTCTGCCCGGCGGCCCCGCGCGCCCGATCGGCTCCCTTCGCCAGGATGTCCTGCAACTCGGCGGGGTCGTCGAGCAGTTCGGTGACTCGCTGCCGGATCGGGGTGACGTAGGCGATCACCGCGTCGGCCGTCTCCGATTTCAGGTCGCCGTAGCCCCGGCCGGCGTAGCCGTGCACCAAATCCTCGATCGAAGCGCCGGTGACCGCGGCCTGGATGGACAGCAGATTGGACACCCCCGGCTTGGCCTCGACGTCGAACCGGATCTCGCGTTCGGAGTCGGTGACCGCCGAGCGGATCTTCTTGGCCGAGATCTTCGGATCATCGAGCAGGTTGATCAAACCGGCGTCAGTGGCGGCCGACTTACTCATCTTCGCTGTCGGGTCGGCAAGGTCGTAAATTTTGGCGGTCTCTTTGGCGATCATCACCTCCGGCACCACGAGGGTTCCGGGAAACCGGGAGTTGAACCGGCCGGCAATATCGCGGGCCAACTCCAGGTGCTGGCGCTGGTCCTCCCCGACCGGTACCAGGTTGGTGTCGTAGAGCAGCACGTCGGCGGCCTGCAGGACCGGGTAGGTGAACAGCCCGACCGTCGTGGAGTCAGCACCCTGCTTCTGGGACTTGTCCTTGAACTGCGTCATTCGCGATGCCTGGCCGAATCCGGTGAAACAGCCCAGCACCCAGGCCAATTCGGTGTGCGCGGGCACATGGCTCTGCACGAAGATCGTTGAACGAGCGGGGTCGATGCCCAGCGCCAGATACTGCGCGGCCGTGACCAGGGTGCGCCGCCGCAGCACTGCGGGGTCCTGCGCGACGGTGATGGCGTGCAGATCGACGACACAGAAGTAGGTCTCGTAATCGTCCTGCAGGCCGACCCACTGCCCGACCGCACCGAGGGCGTTGCCCAGGTGCAGGGACTCGGAGGTGGGCTGCACACCGGAGAAAACGACACGGGATTGCTGGCTCATGATGGGACAATCCTGTCATGCGGAAATTCTTTGCGGCCATGGCTGCGGCTGTACTGGCGACAACCACCCTGGCCGGATGTGCGGGTGGCCCGGGTTCCGGCGATAAGCGGCCCCCCGGCGCGGCGGTGGTGATCGTTTCCGGCGGTGACGCGGTCAGTCCGTTCACCACCAACGATGCCGCCTGCGCGACTGGCCTGGCGGCCGGGAATACCGACACCGCGATCCGTGCGGATCTGATTTCCAGGGGCTACACCGTGTACACCTCCCCGGCCATGAACGGTCGCGGTCAGGTGGTCGACCAGCAGGGTTTCGGAGCGTTCGGGGTGTGCCCGGTGACGCTGCCGGAGAACATGACCGTCAACTCCGCCGGCAGCATCGACACCGCCGGTGAACACCTGGCCCGGTTCATCAACTGGCTGCACAACGACAAGGGTGTCACCGAGGTGGACTTCGTTGGCCACTCGATGGGCGGGCTGTTCTCCCGGGCGGCGATCCGGGTGCTGGCCACCACCGACTCACCCGTCAAGATCCGCTCGCTGACCACCGTCGGCACGCCGTGGCAGGGCTCGTATCTTTCCGACTACGCCAACGATCTGATCACCCTGGCTGAGTGCAAGGGCGACAAGTTCTGCGAGTCGGGCATGAAGCAGTTCAAACCGCGAGTGCTGGAACTGATGTCGGGATCGGGCCGCGAGGTCAACACGCAGTTCCTGACCGGCAAGAACGGCTGGAACGATTTCCAGGCCGGGGTGCTGGACCAGATCCCGGTGGTACTGATCGCGGGCAAGAAGTTCACCCTGCCGGATCCGGCGAATCCGGCGGTGTGGCCCAACGACGGCCTGGTGGCCGAGGACAGTGCGCTGGCCAAGAACATCGCCGACCCGGTGCTGCCACACCGGCGCTGCCACACCTTCGACGACACCCACAGCATCTTCGTGTCCGATCAGGCCGGGCTGGACTGGAAGACCGCTCTGACCTGGGATCCGCGCGTGTTCGAGGTCTTGCATCAGGCGTTGCAGGATGCACCGACGGCGCTGGAGGGTCCGAATCGGGAAGGCTGCCCGGCGGCTTAGCTGTCGCCGAACTCCACCGTGACCGGCGCGTGGTCGGACCACCGCAGCGCATAGGCCGCCGGCTTCTCCACCCGCGCGCCGCGGGTCCGTGCCGCCAGTCCCTCGGTTGCCAGGTGGTAGTCGATGCGCCAGCCGGCGTCGTTGTCAAAAGCCTTGCCCCGCCAGGACCACCAGCTGTAGGGCCCCGGACGGTCGGGGTGCAGACAGCGCACGACGTCCACCCAGCCGCTGTCCATCAGTTCGGTCAGCCATTGCCGTTCGCCAGGAAGAAAGCCGGCCTTCCTGATGTTGCCCTTCCAGTTCTTGATGTCGTGTTCGGTGTGGGCGATGTTCCAGTCTCCGCACAACACGGCGTCGCGGCCGTCGGCGGTCAACTCCGCCATCCGCTCGGCCAGCGTGGCCATGAATCGTTCCTTCTCCACCTGACGGTCGGTGCCGGCCTCCCCGGAGTGCACGTAGAGGCTGCCCACAGTCACCCCGGAAACCTCGACTTCCAGGTAGCGGCCATGTTGCTCGAATTCGGTTGCGCTAAGCCCTATTCGGACGTCATCGAACGGTGAGCGGCTCAGCACCGCCACCCCACTGCGGCCTTTGAGATGCGGCTCGGCGGAGGCCAGGTGCCAACCTCCTAAACCGGTGGAGTGCAAGGCCGGGGCCAGCGCCTGCACCAGTTGGGTGTCGTCGGCGCGGGTCTCTTGCAGGCACACCACGTCGGCGTCGGTCTGCGCCAGCCAGGCCAGCAGACCCCGGTTGTCGGCGGAGCGCTCACGCACGGCCGCACGGACTCCGTTGACGTTGACGGTGGTCACGATCACGACAGGAACCTACCCGCCCCAGCGACACGGAATCTCGCCGACGGCGTAACGTCGGTGGTCATGAGCCGGCGGGAACCCATCCACCTCGGTTCGGGGGAACCGATCCTGCTACTACACCCCTTCATGATGTCGTCGCATGTGTGGCACGACGTCGCCCCGGCACTGGCCCGAACCGGGCGCTTCGAGGTGTTCGCACCGACGATGGCCGGCCATAACGGCGGACCGCACACCCGGTCATGGTTCCTGGACACCAAGACGCTGGCCGACCACGTGGAAGCCCAACTCGACGAATTAGGTTGGGGCAGCGCCCATATCGTCGGCAACTCGCTGGGCGGCTGGGTGGCCTTCGAACTCGAGAGACGGGGGCGGGCACGCACGCTGACCGCGATCGCGCCGGCCGGCGGCTGGCAACGCTGGTCGCCGATCAAGTACGAGATCGTCGGCAAATTCGTTGCCGGGCTTCCGGTGTGGCTGATCGCGATGGTGTTCGGGCGGCGCGCAGCACGGCTGCCATGGGCCAAGCAGTTGGCCAGCGTGCCGTGCAGTGCGACCCCGGCTGGCCTGTCCGATGCCGACCTCATCGAGGTCATCGACGATGTCACGCACTGCCGCGCCTACTACCAACTACTGGTCAAGGCGTTGCTGCTGCCGGGCCTGATGGAACTGGCCGCAACGCACACACCGACCAATCTGGTTGTCTGCGAGAAGGACCGGGTGTTGCCGCACCCGCGCTACACCAAGCACTTCGTCAGACATCTGCCGGACATCGACCGGGTCACCACGTTGGACAACGTCGGCCATATCCCGATGTTCGAAGCGCCTCAGTTGATCACCGACCTGATTGTCGCGTGGGTGGACGACCACACACCGAGGCTTACGTCAGCGACTTCTTGAGGTTGTCGGCCAGCGTCGCCAGGAACTGCTCGCTGGTCTGCCACGGCTGCTCAGGGCCGATCAACAGGGCCAGGTCCTTGGTCATCTGCCCGCCCTCAACGGTGTGGATGACCACTTCTTCGAGGGTCTCGGCGAACTCGATCACTTCCGGGGTGTTGTCGAGTTTGCCCCGGTGCTGCAGACCGCGGGTCCAGGCGAAGATCGACGCGATCGGGTTGGTGGAGGTCGGCTTGCCCAGTTGGTGCTGGCGGTAGTGCCGGGTGACGGTGCCGTGGGCGGCCTCGGCCTCAACGGTCTTGCCGTCCGGGGTCATCAGCACCGACGTCATCAGCCCCAGTGAGCCGTAGCCCTGCGCCACGATGTCGGACTCCACGTCGCCGTCGTAGTTCTTGCACGCCCAGACGTAGCCGCCCTCCCATTTCAGGCAGGACGCCACCATGTCGTCGATCAGGCGGTGCTCGTAGGTCAGACCGCGGGCGTCGAACTCCGCCTTGTACTCCTCGTCGAAGATTCGCTGGAACTCGTCTTTGAACATGCCGTCATAGGCCTTGAGGATGGTGTTCTTGGTCGACAGGTACACCGGATAGTTCTGCTGCAGCGCATAGGAGAACGACGACCGGGCGAAGTCGATGATGGACTTCTTGAAGTTGTACATCCCCATGACGACGCCGCCGTCCTCGGGGATGCGGACCACCTCGTGCACCATCGGCTCGCTGCCGTCTTCGGGGGTGAAGGTCAGCGTGACGGTGCCGGGCCGGTCGACCTTGAAGTTGGTGGCGCGGTACTGGTCGCCGAAGGCGTGCCGGCCGATGATGATCGGCTTGGTCCAGCCGGGCACCAGGCGGGGGATGTTGGAGATGACGATGGGCGCGCGGAAAATCGTGCCGCCGAGGATGTTGCGGATGGTGCCGTTGGGCGACAGCCACATCTTCTTGAGCTTGAACTCCTCGACGCGGTCCTCGTCGGGAGTGATGGTGGCGCACTTGACGCCGACGTGGTGTTTGAGGATGGCGTTGGCGGAGTCGATGGTGACCTGGTCGTCGGTGGCGTCGCGGTGCTCGATGCCCAGGTCGTAGTACTCCAGATTGACGTCGACGTACGGCAGGATCAGGGTGTCCTTGATCAGCTTCCAGATGATGCGCGTCATCTCGTCGCCATCGAGCTCGACGACGGTGCCCTCGACCTTGATCTTGCGTCCGCTCGACATGTGAGTCGCCATCCTCCTCAGCCCCGCGGGCAAGCACCCGCTTGGGCGCAACATTACAAGGGAGGACGGGGTGGCGACGGGCCGTGCCCTGGTTCCGCTCAATGCGTTCACCGGCCGTTTGCCAGAAGGCAGGCTGGCCAGCCAGCGCAGGTGTGCGTTAAGATTCGGGTCGGTCATGAGTGCCAGCGCAAAGCCCCGGCTTGCTGGCCGGCAACCCTCCAACCGCGGTGGGGTGCCCTGGGTGATGACCAGGTTGAGTAGCCACCACGCGGCTGCACGGCAAGCGCGGGTCCGCCATGACGGGCCCCCCGAGTAGACAGGGAAACCTGATGCGGAGCCCCCATATGTGTCGCTGTTGCTGAACGCGAGCTAATCCAGCCCCCGTGTACCCAGCCCAGCGACCCAAGGAGCTTTACCCCCCATGACCACCCCCGAGACCACCCCCGATTCATGGTCGTTCGAGACCAAGCAGATCCACGCCGGCCAGACCCCGGACGCCGCCAGCCACGCCCGGGCGCTGCCGATCTACCAGACGACGTCCTACACCTTCGACAGCACTGACCACGCCGCCGCGCTGTTCGGGCTGGCCGAGCCGGGCAACATCTACACCCGCATCATGAACCCCACCACCGACGTCGTCGAAAAGCGCATCGCGGCCCTCGAGGGCGGGGTGGCGGCGTTACTGCTGTCCTCCGGTCAGGCCGCGGAGACCTTCGCGATCCTCAACCTCGCCGGCGCCGGAGACCACATCGTGTCCAGCCCGAGGCTGTACGGCGGCACCTACAACCTGTTCCACTACACGCTGCCCAAACTGGGGATAGAAACCACGTTCGTCGACGACCCCGACAACCTGGACTCCTGGCAGGCGGCGGTACGGCCCAACACCAAGGCCTTCTACGGGGAGACGATCTCCAACCCCCAGATAGATGTGCTCGACATCCCCGGGGTCGCCGAGGTAGCCCATGCCAACGGCGTCCCGCTGATCGTGGACAACACCATCGCCACCCCGTACCTGATCCAGCCGATCTCGCAGGGCGCCGACATCGTCGTGCACTCGGCCACCAAATATCTCGGCGGCCACGGCACCGCGGTCGCCGGGGTGATCGTCGACAGCGGCAACTTCGACTGGACTGGCGGAGCCGCCGGACCCGGGAAGTTCCCCGGCTTCACCACGCCCGATCCGAGCTACCACGGCGTGGTGTTCGCCGACCTCGGTGCGCCGGCGTTCGCGCTCAAAGCCCGGGTGCAACTGCTGCGCGACCTGGGTTCGGCACCGGCCCCGTTCAACGCATTCCTGATCGCCCAGGGGCTTGAGACGCTGAGCCTGCGCATCGAACGCCACGTGCACAACGCCCAGCAGGTCGCGGAGTTCCTCGCCGGGCACCCCGACGTGGTGGGCGTCAACTACGCCGGGCTGCCCAGCTCTCCGTGGTACGAGCTGGGTAAGACACTGGCGCCCAAGGGAACCGGGGCGGTGCTGTCCTTCGAACTGGCCGGTGCGGGGCAGACGGGCATCGACAGAGCCAAGGCCTTCGTCAACGCGCTGGAACTGCACAGCCACGTCGCCAACATCGGCGACGTGCGCTCGTTGGTGATCCACCCGGCGTCGACCACCCATCAGCAGCTCTCGGCCGACGAGCAGTTGGCCACCGGGGTCACCCCGGGTCTGGTGCGGCTGGCCGTAGGCCTCGAGGGCATCGACGACATCCTGGCCGACCTCGAGCGCGGTTTCGCCGCCGCCAAGAGAGTCGATAAACCCAGCGCCGTGGCGGCCCATTGAGCGACGCTGACATGACACTCTCGTTCGAGCGCATCGAAACCCTCCCCGCGGAGGGTCAGGTTGGCGTGGTGGATATCGGTGCGCTGACGTTGGAGAGTGGCGCGGTGATCGACGACGTGTCGATTGCGGTGCAGCGTTGGGGCGAACTGTCCCCCAACCGCGACAACGTCGTCGTCGTCCTGCACGCGCTGACCGGCGACTCACACATCACCGGCCCGGCCGGGCCGGGGCACCCCACCCCCGGCTGGTGGGACGGTGTCGCCGGGCCGGCCGGACCGATCGACACCAACCGCTGGTGTGCGATCGCCACCAACGTCCTGGGCGGTTGCCGGGGATCCACCGGCCCCACCTCGCTGGCCCGCGACGGCCGTCCGTGGGGGTCACGGTTCCCGTTGATCACCGTGCGCGACCAAGTCAACGCCGACGTGGCCGCGCTGGCCGCGCTGGGCATCACCGAGGTGGCCGCGGTGATCGGCGGGTCGATGGGCGGCGCACGCGCCCTGGAGTGGATGATCGGCTATCCCGGGCAGGTCCGTGCCGGTCTGGTGCTGGCCGTCGGCGGGCGGGCCACCGCTGACCAGATCGGGACCCAGAGCACCCAGATCGCGGCGATCAAGGCCGACCCGAACTGGCAGGGCGGCGACTACCACGGCACCGGCCGCTCCCCTGAATCCGGGCTGCAACTGGCCCGCCGGTTCGCCCACCTCACCTACCGCGGTGAGGTCGAGCTGGACACCCGGTTCGGCAACGAAGGCCAAGCCAACGGAGATGACCGGGAGGACCCGCTGACCGGCGGGCGCTACGCCGTGCAGAGCTATCTGGAACACCAGGGCGCCAAGCTGATTCGGCGCTTCGACGCCGGAAGCTACGTGACGCTCACCGAGACACTGTCCAACCACGACGTGGGCCGCGGACGGGGCGGGGTGGCGGCCGCACTGCAGTCCTGTCCGGTGCCCGCGGTCGTCGGGGGGATCACCTCCGACCGGCTCTACCCACTGCGGCTGCAGCAGGAACTGGCCGATCTGCTTCCGGGCTGCAGCGGACTTGACGTTGTGGAGTCGATCTACGGCCACGACGGATTCCTGATCGAGACCGAGGCGGTGGGTCAGCTGATCCGGAAAACCCTGACGCTCGCCGACGGGCAGTCGCAGTGACCGCTGCCGACGACGGCCGCAAACAGCGCTCCCTGTCCTTCGGTTCCCAAGCCGCCGCCTACGAGCGGGGGCGACCGTCCTACCCGCCGTCGGCCGTGGACTGGTTGCTGTCCCCCACCGCGGGCGCACCCGTACACGACGTGCTTGATCTGGGTGCGGGCACCGGCAAGCTGACGAGCCGACTCGTCGAGCGTGGCCTGAATGTCGTTGCCGTGGACCCGATCCCCGAACTGCTCGATGTGCTCCGCACGACACTTCCCGACACCCCCGCACTGCTGGGCACCGCCGAGCATATTCCGTTGCCGGACAACAGCCTTGACGCAGTACTGGTGGCCCAGGCCTGGCACTGGTTCAACCCGGAACGTGCGGTCGCCGAGGTGGTCCGGGTGTTGCGGCCGGGCGGGCGACTGGGCCTGTTGTGGAACGTGCGCGATGAACGCTTGGGCTGGGTCAAGGACTTCGGCCGAATCGTCGGACTGGAACACGACTGGGCCAACGCAACCGTCGAACTGCCTGAGCCGTTCACCGACATGGCGACCCATCAAGTGGAGTGGACCAACTACGTCACCCCGCAGACGCTCATCGACTACGTCGCCTCCCGCAGTTACTGCATCACCTCCCCGGCCGAGGTCCGCAGCCAAACCCTCGACGAGGTGCGCAGCCTGCTGGCCACCCACCCCGCGCTGGCCAACTCCACCGGCATCGCACTGCCCTACATCACGGTGTGCGTGCGGGCGATGCTGCGCTGAGTAGTCCGCTAGCTGGTCCCCAGGGGGTCGATGGTCCACGCGGTGTAGATCATGACGGCACTGATCGTCGTCATGGTGGCGAAGTCGAGGCCCTTGTCACGGACCACCAGCAGTCCGGCGCGCTCGTCGGGCAGGGCCAACCGCAGTGCGGCGGCCACTCCGACCGCAACGCCGATCAGGAAGGAACCGCGGCGCCAGAAACCCGCGGTGACAAGCACCAGTGCCACGGCGAAGATAGCGGCGACAGTAAGGATGGGCCACTGCGCGCGGACCACCTCGCGTGCTGTCTCGGGAATCCTCACAGCCCGGTTTCGGCCCGTTCGACGGCTTCGGCCCGTTCGACGACTTCCGCTCGTTCAACTACTTCCGCTCGTTCAACAACTTCCGCTCGTTCAACAACTTCCGCTCTTTCAACAACGTTGGCCAGTAGGAACGCCCGGGTCAAGGGCCCCACTCCGCCCGGGTTGGGTGAGACGTGACCGGCAACGCCCCAGACGTCAGGGGCCACGTCGCCGGTCAGGACTCCGTCCACCCGGCTGACACCCACGTCGACCACGGCCGCACCGGGGCGCACCATATCCGCGGTCAGCATGTGCGGCACCCCGACGGCCGCGACGATGATGTCGGCCTGCCGAGTCAGTGCCGCCAGGTCGCGGGTTCCGGTGTGGCACAACGTCACTGTGGCGTTCTCGGAGCGACGGGTCAGCAGCAGTCCCAGCGGACGGCCAACGGTGACGCCCCGGCCGAGCACCACCACATGCGCCCCGTCAATCGGGACCTCGAAGCGGCGCAGTAGCGCCACGATGCCGCGCGGGGTGCACGGCAGCGGCGCCGGCTCATTGAGCACCAGCCGGCCGAGGTTGATGGGATGCAGACCGTCGGCGTCCTTGGCGGGGTCGATCCGTTCCAGGGCCGCGTTCTCGTCGAGGTGGCGCGGCAGCGGCAACTGCACGATGTAGCCGGTGCACGCCGGGTCGGCGTTGAGTTCGTCGATGGCCTCGGCCAGTTGGGCCTCGGAGGCGTCGGCCGGCAGGTCGCGCCGGATCGAGGTGATTCCGACCTTCGCGCAGTCGGCGTGCTTGCCCCGGACATAGGCGCCGCTGCCAGGGTCGTCGCCGACCAGGACGGTGCCCAGACCGGGGGTGCGGCCGGCGGCGGTGAGCGCGGCGACCCGCCCGGTGAGATCGGCGAAGATCTCGTCGCGGGTCAGCTTTCCATCCAGCATCTGAGCGGGCACGGCTACATTTTCCATATGGGCGCTGTCCCCGATGTCTTCAGCCCGGCTCAACTGGGTCCGGTCACGTTGCGCAACCGCATCATCAAGGCGGCCACCTTCGAGGCCCGCACCCCCGCGGCGCTGGTCAGCGATGACCTGATCGACTTCCACCGGGTGATGGCCGCCGGCGGTGTCGGGATGACGACGGTCGCCTACTGCGCGGTCAGCCGCGGCGGGCGTACTGACGACTCGGCACTGTGGATGCGCCCGGAGGCCGTTGCGGGTCTACGCCGACTGACCGAGGCGGTGCACGCCGAGGGCGCGGCGATCAGCGCGCAGATCGGCCACGCCGGACCGGTCGCCAATGCGCGGTCCAACAAGGCCACCGCGCTGGCGCCGGTGCGGTTCTTCAACCCGCTGTCGTTGCGGTTCGCCAAGCACGCCACCCGCGGTGACATCGACGAGGTGATCGCCGCGCACGCCGCCGCGGTGCGCTACGCCATCGACACCGGTTTCGACGCCGTCGAAATCCACCTCGGGCACAACTATCTGGCCAGCGCCTTCCTCTCCCCGCTGATCAACCGGCGCACCGACGACTTCGGCGGCTCGCTGGCCAACCGCGCCAAGGTGGCCCGCGGGATCATCCGGGCGGTGCGCGATGAGGTGCACCGCGACGGCCGGGCCGCGATCGCGGTGACCGCCAAACTCAACATGACCGACGGGGTCCGCGGGGGCATCAGCATCGAGGAGGCGCTGCAGACCGCACGCTGGTTGCAGGAGGATGGCGGCCTGGATGCCCTGGAACTGACGGCGGGCAGTTCCCTGGTCAACCCGATGTACCTGTTCCGCGGCCAGGCCCCGGTCAAGGAGTTCGCCGGCGCGTTCGCACCGCCGCTGCGATGGGGCATCCGGATGACCGGCAAGAAGTTCCTCCGCGAATACCCCTACCGCGACGTGTTTCTGCTGCGCGACGCCGAGCAGTTCCGTCGCGAGCTGACCATGCCGCTGATCCTGCTCGGCGGGATCACCGATAAGGCCGCGATGGACAAAGCCATGACCGCGGGGTTCGATTTCGTCGCGATGGGCCGGGCGCTGCTGGCCGAACCGGACCTGATCAACCGGATCGGGGCGGACGGCGAATCGGTGAAGTCTCTGTGTACGCATTGCAACAAGTGCATGCCGACGATCTATTCGCGCACGCAGTGCGTCGTCACCGGGGGCCCGGGAGCAGACCGGCTCTAGGGATAGCATTGGCGCCGATGAGCAGCCCCTCAATCGGTGCAGGGCCCGCGCTGACGATTCGTTATGACGGGCCCCCGCGCACCTTCGCCGCCGGACACGACGTCGTGATCGGCCGGGACTTGCGCGCCGACCTGCGGATCGCGCATCCGCTGGTGTCGCGCGCCCACGTGGTGCTGCGGTTCGAGCCTTCCAGTTCAGGCGGCCGCTGGACGGCGTTGGACAACGGCTCGCTCAACGGGATGTACGTGAACGGCAGGCGGGTGCCGCAGTTCGACATCGCAGACGGCATGACGGTGAACATCGGCAATCCGGACGGCCCGGCGGTGAGTTTCGAAGTCGGCCGGCACCAGGGCTCGGCCGGCCGACCCCCGCAGATCGCAACAGAGGTCATCACCCAGGCGTACGCGCCGCCACAGCCGCCGCCACAGCCGATGTATCCGGGATCCCGTCCGCAGCCGACGTACCCGCCGACCTACCCACCCGCCCATCCGTCGACTTACCCGCCGACCTACCCACCGACTTACCCACCGACTTACCCGCCGACTTACCCACCGACTTACCCAGCGAATACGCCGCCGCCGACTCCCCCGCCGAGTCGGCCGGTGACCGCGCCGCCACCGCTGCCCGCACCGGATGCGGCCCCCACCCAGATGGGTCCCAACCCGGTCCGGTCGCCCAACACCTCGAACCTGGCCACCTCGATGCTGAAGATCCTCAAGCCGGGATCGTCCACGGCGCCGGCGCCGCCCGGGTCGCTGAAGATCGGCCGCTCCAGCGACAACGACATCGTCATTCCCGACGTCCTGGCCTCCCGCCATCACGCCACGCTGATCCCGACCCCGGGCGGCACCGAGATCGTCGACAACCGTTCCATCAACGGCACCTTCGTCAACGGCACCCGGGTGGACACCGCGCTGCTGAACGACGGCGATGTCGTCACCATCGGCAACGTCGACCTGGTGTTCGCCGACGGAACGTTGGTGCGCCGCACCGAAACAGCGGCGGCCACCGGAACCGGCGGGCTGGAGGTGCATGGTGTCACCTGGACCATCGAGAACAACAAGACCCTGCTGGACAACATCTCGCTGACCGCGCGGCCGGGCACCCTGACGGCGATGATCGGGCCGTCGGGCGCGGGCAAGTCCACCCTGGCGCGGCTGATCGCCGGCTACACCCACCCCACCAGTGGGACGGTCAGCTTCGAGGGTCACAACGTCCACGCCGACTACGCCTCGCTGCGGTCCCGGATCGGGATGGTGCCGCAGGACGACGTGGTGCACGGTCAGCTGACCGTCAACCAGGCTCTGATGTACGCCGCGGAGTTGCGGCTGCCGCCGGACACCACCAAGGAGGACCGCCAGCAGGTGGTCGCGCAGGTGCTCAGCGAACTGGAGATGACCCAGCACGCCGAAACCCGGGTGGACAAGCTCTCCGGAGGTCAGCGCAAACGCGCCTCGGTGGCGCTGGAACTGCTGACCGGACCGTCGCTGCTGATCCTCGACGAACCGACGTCCGGCTTGGACCCGGCGCTGGACCGGCAGGTGATGACCATGCTGCGCCAACTCGCCGACGCGGGTCGGGTGGTGCTGGTGGTCACCCACTCGCTGACCTATCTGGATGTGTGTGATCAGGTGCTGCTGCTGGCGCCGGGCGGCAAGACCGCGTTCTACGGGCCGCCCGAGGAGATCGGCCCGGCCATGGGCACGACGAACTGGGCCGACATCTTCAGCGCCGTCGCCGGCGACCCGCAAGGCGCCAACGACCGGTATGTGGCGCTCAGCGGTCCGCCGCCGCCACCGCCGCCGACCGAGGAACCGTCTGATCTCGGCGAGCCTGTGCACACCAGTCTGCGCCGCCAGTTCTCCACGATCGTGCGCCGCCAGGCACGGCTGATCATCTCCGACCGGGCCTACTTCGTCTTCCTGGCGCTGCTGCCGTTCATCATGGGCGTGCTCTCCCTGGCGGTGCCGGGTGACGTCGGATTCGGCAAGCCGGACCCGATGGGCGACTCACCGAATGAGCCCGGACAGATCCTGGTGTTCCTCAACGTCGGGGCGGTGTTCATGGGAACCGCGCTGACCATCAGGGACCTGATCGGCGAGCGCGCCATCTTCCGGCGCGAACAGGCGGTGGGGCTCTCGACGACGGCCTACCTGCTGGCAAAGGTCTGCGTCTACACCCTGTTCGCCGTGTTGCAGTCGGCGATCATGGTCTCAATCGTGGTGTGGGGCAAGGGCGGTCCCACCCAGGGGGCGGTCGCCCTCGGTAACCCGTCGCTGGAGCTGTTCGCCACTATCGCCGCCGCCTGCGTGGCCTCGGCCAACCTCGGCCTGCTGCTGTCGGCGATCGCGAAGTCCAACGAGCAGATCATGCCGCTGTTGGTGGTGGCGATCATGAGCCAGCTGGTGTTCTCCGGCGGCATGGTGCCGGTCACCAACCGTCTTGTGCTCGACCAGATGTCGTGGTTAACCCCGGCGCGCTGGGGCTTTGCGGCCTCGGCCTCCACCGTGGACCTGATCAATCAGGTACCGGGACCGCTGACGCCCAAGGACCGGTGGTGGAAACACGCCGGGTCGAGTTGGTGGTTCGACATGGCGATGCTGTTGGGGCTCAGCGTGCTGTACCTGAGCTTGGTTCGGTGGAAGATCCGGCTGAAAGCCGCCTAAGCTGTGCGCCGATGAACTCTCGCTTACACCGCTGGTGGCTTTGGGGCTGCTTTGCGGCACTACTGCTCGCGTCCTGGGCCGGGGGCTTCGGGGTGGCGGTCACCGCTGTCTTCATCGGCATTTATCTGACCGGTCTGGTGCTGATCGGGCCGGATGAGCCGGAGGCTGGGGCCGACGAGACCGTCGAGCCCGTCGAGACCGTCGAGCCCGTCGTCGAGCCCGTCGAGCCCGTCGTCGAGCCCGTCGAGACCGTCGAAGTGCTCGGCGAGGATCATGCTGAGCCGTACCCGGACGACGAGGAAACAGAGAAAAGCCACAGCGACAGCGACAGCGACAGCGACAGCGACAGCGACAGCGACGAGAGTCTCGAATCCTCCGAATCTTCAAGGTCCTGAACAATGCCGGCCCAACGGCGACTTGTCGTCAAGAACGTCGCGATTTTCGACGGGATTTCCGACCACCTGGTCCCGGGCCACGTCCTCGTCGAAGGCCGGACCATTGCCGCAGTCGACACCTCACCGATCGCCGAGGACGCGTACACGACGGTGATCGACGGTGCCGGCCGGGTGCTCATGCCGGGCATGAGCGACGCCCATGTGCATCTGGTCGGTATGGCGAACACCATGGCCGACATCACCACCGCCACCCAGACCCAACTCGCCGCCGCCACGCTGGCGCGAGCCAAAGACACTCTGCTGCGCGGATTCACCACCGTGCGCGACATGGCCGGCGACACGGTGGGCATCAAGATAGTCGTCGACGCCGAACCGGCGCTTGGCCCGCGCATCTACCCCAGCCAGGCGGCGATCTCTCAGACCGCCGGTCACGGGGATTTCGGTTTCGTCTTCGAACCGCCGACGGCGTTGGGCGGCAGGGAATCCCGGGCTGAACAGATCGGGTTCCTTCGGGTCGCCGACGGCGCCGACCGGGTACTCGCCGCCGTACGTGAACAACTCAAACTCGGGGCGTCGCAAATCAAGCTGATGGCCGGCGGCGGGGTTGCCTCACTCTACGATCCGCTGTACACGCTGCAGTTCACCCCGGCTGAGTTGCGGGCGGCGGTCGAGGCCGCCGCCGATTACGGCACCTATGTCGCCACTCACGTCTATAACGTCGCCGGTATCCATCGTGCCGTGGAAGCCGGCGTCAAGTCGATCGAGCACGGCCACTTGGCCGATGAACCCACCGTCGCGATGCTTGCCGAACGCGATGTGTGGCTGTCGACCCAGCCGTTCAGCCACCATGACCACAGCTTTCCCGATCCGGACCGGACGGCGAAGGACCGACAGGTCTGCGAAGGCACCGAGCAGTTGTACCGGTGGGCGAAGAAGCACGGGGTCAAGACAGCCTGGGGTACGGATCTGCTGTTCGAACCGGACAACAACCACCGCCAGAGCGAGATGGTGACCCGCCTCGGTGAGTACTTCACCGGCGTCGAG
>CAXNJA010000008.1:0-39092 GCA_964202555.1 Mycobacterium sp. | reverse complement strand
GGCCACTTCGGCCGGGCGCCGATCACCCTCGCGTGGTTGGGCCTGGTGTTGCCGGCCTTGGTGCTCAACTACTTCGGGCAGGGCGCGTTGCTCATCGGCGACGAGAGCAACGTGAAGGCCCCGTTCTTCATGCTGTTCCCCGGCTGGGCGCAGATTCCGATCATCGTGCTGTGCACGGTGGCGACGGTGATCGCTTCCCAGGCGGTAATCACCGGGGCGTATTCGATGGTCTCCCAGGCAGCCCAGGTCGGCTACCTGCCGCGGATGCGGATCGCGCACACCTCGGAGTCCTCAATCGGTCAGATCTACGTGCCGTGGGTCAACGGCCTGCTGATGGTGGCGGTCATCGTTCTGGTCTTGGCGTTCCGCAGTTCGGCGGCGCTCGGCTACGCCTACGGCATGGCGGTGACGGGGACCATCACCATCACCACGCTGCTCTTCCTGTACATCGCACGAATCCGGTGGGGGGTACCGCTGTGGCTGGTCATCCTCGGCGGCGGCGCCCTGCTGACCGTCGACCTGCTGTTCTTCGCGGCCAACCTGACCAAGCTGCTGCACGGCGCGTGGCTGCCGCTGCTGATCGGACTGATCGGCTTCACCGTCATGACCACCTGGCGGCGCGGCCGCGAGATCGCCTTGGCCGCTAGGGAGAAGGCGGCAGAGCAGGCTCGGGGAAGGCTCAAGTCGCCGTCGCCCACGCCGGGGTCAGAGCAGTTCGAGCCGCTGCGCGACTTCGTCCGCGATCTCGCCGGGCGCAGGCCGGCGTTGCCCCGTTTGCCGGGCACGGCGGTGTATCTCAACCGGGGCGGCGAGGCCGCCCCACTGTCGATGCGGGCCAACGTCGATCGGATCCACGTGTTGCAGGAGCACGTCATGATCGTCTCGGTGGAGACCCAGCCGGTACCGCGAGTGCCCGATGCCGAACGCATCACCGTTGAGGACCTCGGCTATCCCGATCACGGCATCTTCTACGTGATGGTTCGGGTCGGCTACATGGAACGCCCGGACGTCCCCGCCGCACTCCGACTGGTCGATCCCGCACTGGCAGGGGGACCGGTCGACGTCGACCACGCCACGTACTTCCTCTCCGACGTCAGCCTGCGGCCTGGACCGGATCCGACGATGGCACCCTGGCGCAAGCGACTGTTCATCACGATCTCCCGGATGACCTCCGACGCCGAGTACTTCGGGTTGCCGATGGACCGGACCGTCATCATCGGCGCGCGAATCGAGATCTGACGGGCGGTTAGGGTTCGCGGATGCCGGAGACGACGACGTGCGGGCCGCCCGGTCCTAAAGTCCGGCCAGAGCGAGAAGGTGCTCGGTCTCCGGCCCGCGGACAAGTTCGGCGGCAACCAGGGGTTCGGTCGGACCCAGACCGTAGGAGGGGCAATCCTTGGCCAGCACGCACACCCCGCATGCCGGCTTGCGGGCGTGGCACACCCGGCGGCCGTGGAAGATGACGCGGTGGCTGAGCAGCGTCCACTCGCTGCGCTCGATGAGAGCCCCGACGGCGTGCTCGACCTTGACCGGATCGGTTTCGGCGGTCCACCGCCAGCGCCGCACCAGCCGCCCGAAGTGGGTGTCGACGGTGATCCCCGGGGTGTCGAAGGCATTGCCCAGGACCACGTTGGCGGTCTTGCGGCCGACGCCGGGCAGCGTCACCAGTTCCTCCATGGTCCGCGGCACTTCGCCGCCGAACCGCTCGACCAACTCCTGGCCGAGCCGGATCAGCGAGTTGGCCTTGTTGCGGTAGAAGCCGGTAGGCCGGATCAGCTCCTCCAGTTCGGCGCGGTTGGCCTCGGCATAGTCGCGCGCGGTGCGGTATTTGGCGAACAACGCCGGCGTGGTGAGGTTGATCCGCTTGTCGGTGCTCTGGGCGGACAGGATGGTCGCCACCGTCAACTCCAGTGCGCATGTGAAGTCCAGTTCGCAGTACACATGTGGGAAGGCCGTCGCCAGGCCGCGGTTCATCCGGCGGGCCCGCCGGATGAGGCCGAGGTGAGTCTCGGCCTCCCACTTTGAGACCCTGCCCTTCGAGACCTCGCCCTTCGAGGGCTTGGCCTTCGAGGGCTTGGCCTCCGCACCCTCCGTCACGGCTGCAAGGTTACTGACCGCCGACAGACCGGTGGCAATTCGTGATCGCGATGAGACTTCCCGCCGGTTTACTTGCCCGCTATGTCCTGGTTGGTCGCGGTGTGTTTCCCCGGACTGCTGATGGTGTTCACGGTGGGGCTGCAGCGTCTGGAGAGCATGCTTCACGGTGACCGTCCCTCGGCGGTCGACGTGGTTGCCCGACTGGAGGGGGCCGCACGTTCCGCCCGGCAGAGGGCCGCCCAGCGTGCTCTCGCCGAGTTCTCCGCGGCGCCCCCCTCGCCGTCCCCTTCGTCGTCCCCCTCGCCGTCCCCCTCTCCGTCCCCCTCGCCGTCCCCCTCGCTGCCGCCCTCGCGCCGCTTTGATCCGGTGCTGCGGATCGACGAGCCTGGTTTGCCGACCCGCCCGAATCCGTTGTTTCAGCCCTCAGGGTTGGGTAATCGTGTGTAGCGTTGGACTTCGTCGAGCCTGACTAACGATTAGGCTCGGATACCGTCGTGTGTCGGAGTAACGATCAGCTAAGAGGGGCAACGTGGACGAGATCCTGGCGAGGGCCGGAATCTTCCAAGGCGTGGATCCCACCGCCGTATCCGCGCTGACCAAACAGCTGCAACCCGTCGATTTTCCGCGCGGCCACACCGTTTTCAATGAGGGCGAACCGGGTGACCGGCTCTACATCATCATGTCCGGCAAGGTGAAGATCGGCCGTCGCTCCCCCGATGGGCGGGAGAACCTGCTGACGATCATGGGGCCCTCGGACATGTTCGGCGAGCTGTCCATCTTCGATCCCGGACCACGGACCTCCAGCGCCACCACCATCACCGAGGTGCGCGCAGTGTCGATGGACCGCGACGCGCTCAAGGCGTGGATCTCCGACCGCCCCGAAATCGCCGAGCAGTTGCTGCGGGTGTTGGCCCGACGGCTGCGTCGGACCAACAACAACCTGGCCGACCTGATCTTCACCGACGTGCCCGGCCGGGTCGCCAAACAACTGCTGCAGTTGGCGCAACGTTTCGGCACCCAGGAGGGCGGGGCGATGCGAGTCACCCACGACCTCACCCAGGAGGAGATCGCCCAACTGGTCGGTGCGTCACGGGAGACTGTCAACAAGGCGCTGGCCGACTTCGCCCACCGCGGCTGGATCCGGCTGGAGGGCAAGAGCGTGCTGATCTGCGACTCCGAACGACTGGCGCGCCGGGCCCGCTAAGCCAGGGTCGCTTACCTCTGCTCGCGAGATGAGGTAGCGCGCAGATAGTCCAGTTGCGCGCGCACCGACGATTCCGCGGCGTCCCAAAGCTTCTGGTCGACGTCGGCGTAGACCTGTTCGACCACCTGCCGGGCAGTGGCGTCCGCACCGAGGGTAACCAGCGCCTGTCGCACCTGTTCGAGTCGCTGCTCGCGGTGCGCCAAGTACATGTCGGTGACGGCACGCAGATCATCGAGATCGGGGCCGTGACCGGGCAGCACCCGCAGCCGGCCAAGCTCGCCCAGCCGGCGCAGCGATTCCAGATAGTCGGCCAGGCTCCCGTCTTCGGCGTCGATCACGGTGGTGCCGCGGCCGAGCACCGTGTCGGCGGTCAGTACCGCGTCGTTGAGGACGAAGCTGACCGAATCCGCGGTGTGGCCCGGTGTGGCCAGCACGCCGATCCGCAAACCGGCGGCCTCGATGACCTCACCGTCGCGGAGATAGCCGCCGGGGCCGCGCAGGAATCCGCTGCCCACCGAACGCACCGTGGCGCCGGTGGCATCGACGAGTTTGTCGATCCCGTCGGTGTGATCGCCGTGGCGGTGGCTGATCAGCACCACCGCGATCGGGGCCAGCACGGCCAGCCGGCCGATGTGCTCGTCGTCGTCGGGACCGGGATCGACGACCACCACTTCGCGGTGGCCAGGCGCGCGCAGCACCCAGGTGTTGGTGCCTTCCAGCGTCAGGGGTCCGGGGTTGTGGCACAGCATCACCGAGGCCGATTCGGTGACGGGCCGCAGTGTGCCGTAGGCCGGGTGGGTCACCTGAGGGTCACCTGGGGCTCACGCCACCTCGACGATGAGTTCGACCTCCACGGGGACCTCCAGCGGGAGCGACGCCACACCCACGGCCGAGCGGGCGTGGGCCCCGGCGTCCCCGAAGACCTGACCGAGCAACTCCGAAGCTCCGTTGACCACGCCCGGCTGCCCGGTGAATCCGGGGGCCGATGCCACGAAGCCGACGACTTTGACCACCCGCACCACCGAATCCAGACCGACCAGCGCGTCGATCGCAGCCAACCCGTTGAGCGCGCAGGTCCGGGCCGCCGCCTTGCCGTCCTCGGGACTCACCTCGGCGCCGACCTTGCCGAAGTGAGTGGGCTTGCCGCCCTCCAGTGGCAGCTGACCGGAGGTGTACACCAGACTGCCGGTGCGCACGGCCGGGACGTAGGCAGCTAGGGGGGTGGCCACCGCCGGGAGGGTGACGCCCAGTTCAGCGAGCCGAGCCGTGATGTTCCCCGGGGCGCTCACTTCGGCCTCTTGAGGTAGGCGACGTGTTGTTCTCCGGTCGGCCCCGGCAGCACCGACACCAGTTCCCAGCCGTCAGCTCCCCACTGGTCGAGAATCTGTTTGGTCGCATGGGTCAGCAACGGCACGGTCGCGTATTCCCACGTGGATGGTTGGCTTTTGGTTGCATCGATCACTGGCGAAGCCTAACCTCCCCGCGGGTGCGCACTGCTGCCGATTCAGCGAGCAGCACTTCGCCGATGCTTGCCTTAGATAGCATGCACTGGTGGCGACCAATTCGAGCGAGCACAGCGCAGTCGGCTGGCCCGACCGCCTGACCCAGGCCCGACTTCATTTCGTCACCGGCAAGGGCGGAACCGGCAAGACCACGGTCGCGGCTGCGCTGGCGCTGACGCTGGCAGCCGGTGGCCGGCAGGTGCTGTTGGTGGAAGTCGAAGGGCGCCAAGGCATTGCCCAGCTCTTCGATGTTCCACCACTGCCCTACCAGGAAGTCAAGGTTGCAACCGCCGACGCCGGCGGACACGTCAATGCATTGGCCATCGACCTCGAGGCCGCGTTCCTGGAATACCTCGACATGTTCTACAACCTTGGACTGGCCGGGCGGGCGATGCGCCGGGTCGGGGCGATCGAGTTCGCCACGACGATCGCCCCGGGGCTGCGCGACGTCCTGCTGACCGGCAAAATCAAGGAAGCCGCCGTCCGACTCGACGCCAAGAAGAGACCGCTGTACGACGCCATCGTGGTCGACTCCCCGCCCACCGGCCGGATCTCCCGATTCCTGGACGTGACCAAGGCGCTGGCCGATATAGCCAAGGGCGGTCCGGTGCACGGCCAGTCCGAAGGTGTCGTGCGCCTGCTGCACTCCGATCAGACCGCCATTCACCTGGTCACTCTGCTGGAGGCGCTGCCAATCCAGGAGACCATCGAGGCCATTCAGGAGTTGGAGGCACTCGAACTGCCGGTCGGCAGTGTGATCGTCAACCGCAACATCCCGGCCTTCCTCCCCGAGGAGGCGTTGGGCCCCGCCGCCGACGGCGTGATCGACGCCGAGGCGGTGCGCGGCGGATTGGCGCGGGCCGGGATCAGCATGCCGGACGCCGATTTCGCCGGACTGCTGACCGAGACAATCGAACACGCCAGCCGGATTCGGGCCCGCGCCGACAGTGCCCTGGAGTTGGAGAAGCTGCATACGCCGCGGCTGGAACTGCCGACGATTACCGACGGGGTGGATCTGGGCAGTCTCTATGAGCTGGCCGAAATCCTTGCCCAGCAAGGCGTCAGATGAGCGGAGCGAGTCGATGAGCGGGGCACCTCCGGCGTTGGACATGAAGTCGATCCTGTCCGACAAGTCCAATCGCGTGATCGTGTGTTGCGGGGCCGGCGGAGTGGGTAAGACCACCACCGCGGCGGCGATGGCGCTGCGCGCGGCCGAATACGGCCGCAGTGTCGTGGTGTTGACCATCGACCCCGCCAAACGGCTGGCGCAGGCGCTGGGCATCAAGGAACTCGGCAACGAACCGCAGCAGGTGCCACTGGGCTCTGAGGTCGCCGGCGAGTTGCACGCGATGATGCTCGACATGCGCCGAACCTTCGACGAGATGGTGACCGAATACTCCGATCCCACACGCGCACAGGCGATTTTGGACAGCAAGTTCTACCAGACCGTCGCCACGTCGCTAGCCGGTACGCAGGAGTACATGGCCATGGAGAAGCTCGGCCAACTGCTGGCCCAGGATCGTTGGGATCTGGTGGTGGTCGACACCCCGCCGTCGCGCAACGCACTGGACTTCCTCGACGCCCCCAAGCGGCTGGGCAGTTTCATGGATAGCCGGCTGTGGAAGCTGTTCCTCGGCCCCGGTCGAGGCCTTGGCAAGCTGGTGACCGGCGCGATGAGTTTGGCCATGAAGGCGTTGTCGACCGTCGTCGGCTCGCAGATGCTTTCCGATGCCGCCACATTTGTGCAGTCGATGGACGCCACCTTCGGCGGCTTCCGGGAGAGGGCCGACCGCACCTACGATCTGCTCAAGCGGCGCGGCACCCAATTCGTCGTGGTCTCCGCGGCGGAACCCGATGCCCTTCGCGAGGCCACCTACTTCGTCGACCGGTTGTCGCAGGAGGGCATGCCGTTGGCCGGGCTGGTCCTGAACCGGACTCACCCCATGCTGTGTCCGCTGACGGTGGAGCGCGCCATCGACGGCGCCACCGAGTTGGAGGCCTCCCCCGACGGCGACGGCAACGATCTGACGGCGGCGGTGCTGCGGATCCACGCCGATCGCGGTCAGACCGCCAAGCGGGAGGTGCGGTTGCTGGCCAGGTTCACCGGCGCCAACCCGCACGTGCCGGTGGTGGGGGTTCCCTCGCTGCCGTTCGACGTCTCCGACATGAACGCGTTACAGGCGATCGCCGATCAGATCACCGGCGAGACTTAAACCTCCGGGGTCAGCAGACGCTGCGGTGCTGGCGGGCCGCGAAGAACTCCGCCCACGAGGACACCTCGGGATGCTGCTTGAGCAGCGCTCGGCGTTGACGCTCGGTCATACCGCCCCACACGCCGAACTCGACCCGGTTATCCAGGGCGTCGGCGCCGCACTCCATCATCACGGGGCAGTGCCGGCAGATGACGGCAGCCTTGCGCTGTGCGGCCCCTCTGACGAACAACTGGTCAGGGTCGGTCGATCTACAGAGTGCTTGGGATACCCAGGCGATGCGGGCTTCCCCGTTCACCGATTGAACTGCACTGTGCAACGATATCGAGCTAGTCCTACGGACAGCGGGCCGAGGCACCGACACGGGCGATCCCCTTCGTTTCCAGCCGCCGGTCTGGCGGCGAATCCCTCCGATGTAGACCTGATGCGATCTACGCCACATTGCGAGGCGAGTGTTACCTGCGTCGCACTGTCCGCTTAAAGTAGGTGGTCAGGTTGCGTTTGCGCAACCGTCGCGTTACAGGTTTTTTGGGACAACCGTCCAGCCTGACCATGAACTGGGGTTTTGTGACTCAGGCGTAAGAATTCGTGGTTCAGACGACCCGGCGGGCACGGGAGATCAAGCTCGCGAAATCTCTCAGTACGCTGTAGCCCATGTCGGAACGCCCCTCGGCCGGTTCCACGATGATCAAGCTGGCGTGGTCCTGCCTGTTGGCCAGCGTGCTCGTGGCGGCTCTGCTGTTCCCGGTTGTGGGCGGCCTGGGGTTGATGTCCAACCGCGCCTCGGCGATCGTGGCCAACGGATCGGTCCAGGTCCTGGAAGGCGACGTCCCGGCGGTCACCACCATGGTGGATGCCAAGGGCAACACCATCGCGTGGCTGTACTCTCAGCGCCGCTTCGAAGTCCCCAGCGACAAGATCGCCGACACCATGAAGTTGGCAATCGTCGCGATCGAGGACAAGCGGTTCGCCGAGCACAACGGGGTGGACTGGCAAGGCACCCTGACCGGCCTGGCCGGCTACGCCTCCGGTGATCTGGACACCCGCGGTGGATCCACCATCGAGCAGCAATACGTCAAGAACTATCAACTACTGGTGGTGGCCAAGAACGACGCCGAGAAGCGCGCGGCGGTGGCTCCCACCCCAGCCCGCAAACTGCGGGAAATCCGGATGGCGCTGAGCCTGGACAAGACCCTGACCAAGCCGGAGATTCTGACCCGCTACCTCAACCTGGTCTCATTCGGCAACGGCGCGTTCGGCATCCAGGATGCCGCGCAGACCTACTTCGGCATCGACGCCTCGAATCTGGACTGGTCGCAGTCCGCCCTGCTGTCCGGCTTGGTTCAGTCGACCAGCACGCTGAATCCCTACACCAACCCCGACGGTGCCCTGGTGCGACGAAATCTCGTGCTGGACACCATGATCGACCAGCTTCCCGATAAGGCGACCGAATTGCGGGCGGCGAAGCAGAAGCCGCTGGGCATCCTGCCTCGGCCCAACGAGTTGCCACGCGGTTGCATCGCCGCCGGCGATCGCGCTTTCTTCTGTGACTACGTGCAGGAGTACCTCCTGGGGGCCGGCCTGAGCAAAGAGGAGCTTGCCCGTGGCGGCTACCTGATCAAGACAACCCTCGACCCCGATGTGCAGGCCGACGTCAAAAAATCCGTCGACTCGATCGCCGCGCCGAACCTCAACAGCATCGCCAGCGTGATGAATGTGGTGCTGCCGGGCAAGACCAGCCACCCCGTCATCGCCATGGTCAGCAACCGCACCTACGGCTTGGACGCCGACACCGGCCAGACCGTGCAGCCGCAGCCGTTCTCGTTGGTCGGCGACGGGGCCGGCTCCATCTTCAAGATCTTCACCGCCGCCGCCGCCCTTGATCTAGGGCTCGGTATCAACGCGACGCTCCAGGTTCCCGGCTGGTTTCAGGCCAAGGGGCTCGGCGATGGGGGCGCCAAGGGCTGTCCGAAGGAGACCTGGTGCGTGATCAACTACCGGGATCCGCGCAATCTCACCATGAACGTCACCGACGCGCTGGCGCGGTCGCCCAACACCGCCTTCGCCAAGCTGATTTCCCAGATAGGCGTCTCGCGCACGGTCGACATGGCCGTCAGATTGGGCTTGCGGTCCTATGCCGAACCGGGCAGCGCCCGCAGCTACAAGCCTCCGGACGCCAACGAGAGCCTCGCCGACTTCATCAAGCGGCAGAACATCGGGTCGTTCACCTTGGGACCGTTCCCGGTCAACCCGCTGGAACTGGCCAACGTGGCCGCGACGCTGGCCTCCGGCGGGGTGTGGTGCCCGCCCAACCCGATCGAGCAAATCTATGACCGGCGCGGCAAAGAGATCGCGATCAACGCCGAAGCCTGCGAGCAGGTGGTGCCAGAGGGCCTGGCCAACACCCTGTCCAACGCCATGGGCAAGGACACCATCGGAATCGGCACCGGAGCCCCGGCCGCCAACGCGGCGGGCTGGACCCTTCCGATGTCGGGCAAGACCGGCACCACCGAAGCCAACCGCTCAGCGGGGTTCTTCGGCTACACCAACCGGTTCGCCGCGGTGAACTACATCTACGACGATTCCCCCGAACCCAGCGACCTCTGCTCGTTCCCGCTGCGAAAATGTTTTGACGGCGACCTCTTCGGCGGCAAGGAGCCGGCCGAGACATGGTTCACCGCAATGACTCCGATCGCCGATAAGTTCGGCGACATCAGCCTGCCGCCGACCGACCCGCGCTACGTCGACGGAGCGCCGAGCTCACGGGTGCCCAACGTCAATGGGTTGACCCAGGAGGCTGCCCGAGAAGAATTGCGCGTCTCCGGGTTTCAGGTGGCCAACAACGTGTCATCGCTCAATAGCACCGTCTCGGCCGGCACCGTCGTCGGCACGTCACCCTACGGCCAGACCATCCCGGGCATCATCATCACGCTGCTGGTGAGCAATGGCATCGCCCCGCCGCCGCCGCCCGCCCCCAAACCGGCCGCGCCACCGCCGGCCGGCCCACCGCCACCACCCCCGCTACCCGGGATGCCGCCGGGAGTCGGTTCGACGGTGGTCCAGCTTCCGGGCCTTCCGCCGATCACCGTTCCGGTGCTCGTACCGCCGCCACCCCCGCCGGGGCCGCCGCCACCGCCCCCGGGGCCACCACCACCCCCGGCGGGCCCTCCGCCACCGCCCCCGCCGCCGTGACCCGGGCGTCACGGATTTCGCTTTCCATTGCGCCCGCCGCTGGCAGTACTCTGCCGGTATGGCCGCTAACGCCTTGAGAACGTCGTCCACCGTCGCGGCCGGTGCGGCCGCCCTGACAGTGGCCTACGCCGCGGTGATCGAGCGCAACGCCTTCGTTATGCGTGAAGTCACGATGCCGGTTCTGAGCCCGGGTTCCACGCCCTTGCGGGTGCTGCACCTCAGCGATATCCACATGCGCCCGGCACAACGGCAGAAGCAAGCCTGGCTGCGGGAACTGTCCCGTTGGGAGCCGGATCTGGTGGTCAACACCGGTGACAACCTCTCCCATCCACGCGCGGTGCCCTCGGTGGTCCAGGCCCTCGGCGACCTGCTGGCTGTGCCCGGGGTGTTCGTGTTCGGCAGCAACGACTACTTCGCGCCCACGCTCAAGAACCCGGCCAAATACCTCAGCGACCGCGATCACCGGGCGCACGGAAACCCGCTGCCCTGGAAGGACCTGCGCGCGGCGTTCACCGAGCGCGGCTGGCTGGACCTCACCCACAACCGTCGCGAGTTCGAAGTGGCCGGACTGGTCGTGGCTGCCGCCGGGGTCGACGATCCGCACCTGGGCCGGGACCGCTACGACACCATCGCCGGGCCGCCCAGTCCGGCCGCCAACCTGAGCTTGGGCGTCACTCACGCCCCCTACACCCGCGTGCTGGACCGGTTCGCGGCGGACGGCTATCAACTGGTGATGGCCGGCCACACCCACGGCGGCCAACTGTGCCTGCCGTTCTACGGTGCGGTGGTCACCAACTGCGACCTGGACCGCTCCCGGGTCAAAGGCGCATCGAACTGGGGTGCCGAGACCGCACTGCACGTCTCCGGCGGGGTCGGCACCTCGCCGTACGCCCCGCTGCGGTTCTGCTGCCGCCCGGAAGCCACGCTGCTCACCCTGGTGGCTGCACCGACCGGCGGGCGCGACCACACCCGAAACGTGCTGCGCTCGACTCCGACCGTCTCGGTGCACTGACGCGCCCTGTGACCGACGTCCTTCACTGCGCCACCCGCAGCGAGCCCCGGCAATGGGTCGACCGCGCCATCCGGCTGATCGAGGCCGATGCCCGGCGCAGCGCCGATACCCACCTGCTGCGTTACCCGTTGCCGTCCGCATGGTGCGACGACGTCGATGTCGCGCTCTACCTCAAAGACGAGTCGACACACATCACCGGAAGCCTCAAGCATCGGCTGGCTAGATCGCTGTTTCTCTACGGCCTGTGCAGTGGCTGGATCAACGAGGGTGCCACTTTGGTGGAGGCCTCGTCAGGATCCACCGCGGTGTCCGAGGCGTACTTCGCCGCGCTGCTCGGTGTGCCGTTCGTCGCAGTGATGCCCTCTTCCACCAGCCGGGCGAAAGTTGCGCTGATCGAAAAGTACGGCGGGCGTTGTCATTTCGTGGCGAATGCCGCGGAGGTCAACACCGAGGCGCAGCGGGTCGCGAGCGAGACCGGCGGGCATTTCCTGGACCAGTTCACCAACGCCGAACGCGCGACCGACTGGCGTGGCAACAACAACATCGCCGAATCGATTTTCGACCAGATGCGCGACGAGCCTCACCCGATCCCGTCCTGGATCGTGGTCGGGGCGGGCACCGGCGGCACCAGTGCAACAATCGGCCGGTTCATCCGGTACCGGGGCTATCCGACCCGGCTGTGTGTGGTCGACCCGCAGAACTCCGCCTTCTTCCCGGCCTACGCCGCGGGCAGGAGCGACGTCACCACCGGGGTCTCTTCGCGCATCGAGGGCATCGGCCGGCCCCACGTCGGGCCGTCGTTCCTGCCTACCGTGATCGACCGGATGGCGCAGGTGCCCGACGCGGCATCAGTGGCGGCTGCCCAGCAGGTTTCAGCGGTTCTGGGCAGACGGGTGGGCCCCTCCACCGGGACCAACCTGTGGGGCGCGTTCAGCCTGCTTGCCGAGATGGTGGCTCTGGGCGCCAGCGGATCGGTGGTCACCATGATCTGCGACAGCGGTGACCGCTACGCCGACACCTACTACGACCCGGCCTGGCTCGCCGCCCACGACCTCGCACCGGACGGGTACTCAGAGGTGTTGCGCGAGTTCGAGCGGCGCTGCGCCTGGCCCGACCACACCGGTGCGCCGGTCGCCGGCAACGGCCGCTGACCGTTTGGCTTCACGCGTGGGCGGTGCGATAGGCTGTCGACGCTTCATGCGGGGTGTGGCGCAGCTTGGTAGCGCGCTTCGTTCGGGACGAAGAGGTCGTGGGTTCGAATCCCGCCACCCCGACTGTGTGAAAGCGGCTCCGACCGGTGGTATCGGCGCCGGCTACGGCGCGGTCGAGGTCTTGCGCCGCCGCAGCACCAGCAGTCCGGCGGCGATGAAGACCGCCAGCGAGACCGCGGCGGCGGCAATGACGGCCGGGTAGCGACCGGAAAAGTCAGAGGTCTGCCGGATGAGGATCCCGACGAACGCCCAGATGAGCACCAATCCATAGGCGATATCGCGGTTGCGCAGCATCGTCGCGGTGCCGATCGCCATCGCCACCACAACGATGATGACCGCCCACACCGATTCAGCGATGCCGAAACGGTTCCAATTCCAGTAGACCAGCAACACGGTGATATTGGAGACGACCGCGACCGTGGACCAACCGAAGTAGACGCTGAAGGGCACCCCGACAAACCACCGTTGGCGCGCAGTCGGATTCGCCCGGCGCACCGTTGTCACGATCAACGCCAGACAGGTCAGGATCGCCACCAGCAGAATCGCAGACAGCGGAATGAGGTCGTAGTGCCAGGCGAAGATCCAGGCGGTGTTGATCATTGACGACAGCGAGAACAGCAGCCCGACCCGGTTCAGCAATGCGGTATCGCCGGCGGTGTCAGGTCGGTCGCGGAAAAGCCCCAACTGGTAGAGCACGTGGGCACCCAGCAGCAGATAGATCACGCCCCAGATGGAGAACGTCACACCGGCGGGGGTGAACAGGCTCGGGTAGGCGTCAGAAATGTCGCCGGTGCGCCTGCCGTTCAACGGCAGTGCGTTGGCCGCGACATTGGCCGCGATCATCGCCAGGTACGTCACCACCACCAGGATCTTGACCGGCGTGCGGTTTGTCGTTGTCGTCATCCCCGTGCTCATAGTGCTCATAGCGCTCCTAGTGCTCCTTATCGCAAAGTTGGGCGGTTGCGACCGGCGCCCACCGGCCGGCCTGACCAGCGTTGTCAGAGAAGGTCTTTGACCGCCGCCGACAACCGGGCCCCGTCAGCCTTTCCCGCGGCGATGGCGGTGGCGGCCTTCATCACCAAACCCATCTGCCGGACCGACGGCCGCTCACCGATCTCCTCGGCCACCTGCGCAAGTGCGGTGTCGACGACGTCGGCCACCTCGGCGTCCGTCAGTGGGGTGGGCAGGTACTCGTCGATGATCCGGCCCTCGGCGTGCTCCTCGGCCGCCAACTCCCCGCGGCCGTTCTGGGTGTAGATCTCGGCGGCCTCGGTGCGTTTCTTCGCCTCCCGGGTCAGCACCTTGAGCACGTCGTCGTCGGTCAGTTCCCGGGCCTGCTTGCCGGACACCTCTTCGGTCTGAATCGCCGCGAGCAGCATCCGAAGCGTCGCGGTGCGCAACTTGTCCCGGCTCTTCATCGCCCCGGTGAGGTCGGTCCTAATCCGTTCCTTCAGTTCCGCCATGTATTCAAACGCTACGCGGCGCAGCCGCACCGGCGCTGACAGGTTTGAGAAAAGCCCGGGTGGTCGACAGGATGGGGTCATGAGCAACGACGTCCGGAACCTGGGCCGGTGAGCACACCGCCCCATGGTCCGGTCGGCCCGCAACCTCACTGGCCTGTTCAGGGGCAATCCTGGGGGTCGCCCTATCCGCCGCCCACCCAGCCCGGTTATCCGCCACCTGGCTACCCCGGTTACCCACCACCCGGCGGCGGCTATCCCGGTTACCCACCACCCGGCGCCGGCTATCCCCCGGGCTACCCCCCGCCCGGATACGGCACCGCCCCGGCCTGGAAGCCCGGGATCATCCCGCTTCGCCCGTTGTCGTTGAGCGATATCTTCAACGGCGCGGTCAGCTACGTGCGTGCCAACCCGAAGCCCACCCTGGGATTGACGACCGTCATCGTGCTGATCACCGCGGTCATCGGTTTCGTGACCGGGCTGGCCATGACGCGGATCGGCAGCGGAGACCTCTCCACCGTCACCGGTGTGGCGGTCGGCGCGCTGGTGACCTTGCTGGCCACCACGTTGCTCTCCGGGATGCTGACGGTGATCGTCGCCCGCGCGATACTCGGCACCCGAATCACCGTGGGGCAGGCATGGGCCCGAGTGCGGACCAGGATTCCGGCGTTGATCGCACTGACCCTGTCGGAAATCGCCGCAGTGGCATTGGCGGCCGGCCTCGTCGTGGCGATCATCTCTGGGATCGGCAACGCCGGGGGCGGGGTGGCCGCCGCCGTTGTCGGCTTGCCGCTGATCATGGCGTTTGTCGTGGCGGTCGCCTATCTGTATGCCAAGCTCGTGCTGGCCCCGGTCGCCATCGTGCTGGAGAACAAGGGTGTCGTCGCGGCAGTCAAGCGGACTTTCGCCCTGAGCCGCAACCGGTTCTGGCGGATCCTCGGCACTGTGCTGCTGGCCGGCGTGGTCGTCGCCGTGGTCAGTGCCGCCATCTCCGTTCCGTTCGATATCGCCGGCCAGGTGATCAGCGCGGGGTCCTCATCGGCGACCATCGCCGGGATCGCGGTCTCCACGATCGGCCAGGCGATCGGCAGGGTCATCACCGCACCGTTCGTCGCCGGAGTGGTCACCCTGCTCTATACCGACGCCCGGATCCGCTCGGAGGCTTTCGACTTCACCTTGCTCAGTGCACCGCCCAGTGCCGCAGACAGTGTGTGGCTGTCTCGGTGAGACGGGTCTAACGGTGCCCGTGATCGATGTCGACCGGGAGACTGCGCATGAGGCCGCCGCCCGGGAACTGGCCAAGTCGATCTACCCGAGAACCTCGCTGAGCGAACGGATCGCCTCGTGGCTCAACGATCTGCTGAACCGCGTTGTGGACTCGGGGTCCGCGCTGCCGGGGGGATGGCTCACGATCGTGGTGCTCGCACTGCTGGCGCTAGCTCTGCTGGTCACCGCCGTGCGCATCGCTGCCCGCGCCATGGGAGGCCGAGGTGAGAACCACCTGTACGGCGGCCGGGTGCTCGCCGCGGCCGGGCACCGGTCCCGCGCCGAGCAGTTGGCCGCCCGGGGCGACTGGGCGGCCGCCATCCGGCAGCGAGTCCGCGCCATCGGCCGTCAACTCGAGGAGGACGGCGTGCTCAGCCCCCTCGCCGGACGCACCGCCGGCGAACTGGCGAGCGAGGCTGGTGCGGTTCTGCCCGAGTTCATCGATGAACTCGACGCGGCAGCAACAGCTTTCAATGATGTGACGTACGGCGAACGACCCGGAACCCCGACGAATTATCGTCTGGTCGCCGACCTCGATGACCGGCTGTGCGCGCACAGTCGGGCGTCACGTCTGCCCGGCCCGCAGGCAGTGGACCGATGATGAAGCAGCGCCGGCGGACCGGCCGCTGGGTGGCGCTGGCCCTGGCCGCAATCACCGTCTTCGCGGCGGTCAGCGCCTGGCTCACCGCACCGCGACTGGGTGGCAGGCTGGATCCCGAGGCCACCTCACCGCTCGGCGGGCACGCCCTGATCGCCCTGCTCCGGGATCGGGGTGTCGAGGTGGTGGTCGCCGAGACCGTGCCGGAGGTGCAACGGGCAGGCCGCCCGGACACCCTGCTGCTGATCGCCGAGACGGCCAACACCCGCGGCGACGCATTGACCGACCTGGCCTCGGTTCCCGGCGATCGCCTCATCCTGGAGCCGACGGTGCAGAGCCGCGAGGCGTTGGCGCCGGCGATTCGGCTGAGCTCCGATGGCCGGCCCGACAACTCGCCGGGCTGCGCCATGCGCGAGGCCGACCGTGCCGGACTGGTCACCTTTGATGCCGCCGACACCTATCAGCACGGCGACGAGACCTCCGTGATCCGTTGCTACGGGGGCGCGTTGGTCCGCTACACCACCGAAGGGCGAACCGTCACAGTGGTCGGATCGGCGGAATTCATGACCAATGGCGGGCTGCTCCGGGAGGGCAATGCGGCCCTGGCGATGAACCTGGCCGGGCAACGGCCGCGGCTGATCTGGTACGCCCCGCAGCGCCTGCAGGGCGACGCCCAGGCCGACCGGCCCATCACCGAACTGATCCCGGCGGCATTCGGATGGGTGGTGATACAACTGTGCCTCGTCGTGGCGTTGCTGGCGGCATGGCAGGCCCGTCGGCTGGGACCCCTTGTCGCCGAACGGCTGCCGGTGGTGGTGCGTGCATCCGAGACCGTCGAAGGCCGGGCCCGGCTGTACCGGTCCCGCCGCGCCCGCGGGCAGGCGGCGCAGGCGTTGCGCGCCGCGGCGCGGCATCGGCTGACGCCTCGACTGGGGTTGGGCGGCGATACCTCCGACTCCGCCGTCGCGGCGGCGGTGGCCCGACGGTGCCACTTCGATGAGGCCGCCGCACACCGCATCCTGTTCGGTCCGGCACCGGCAACCGACTCCGATCTTCTCGGCCTTGCTCAAGCTCTTGACGACATCGAAAGGCAGGTCAGCCAGTCGTGACCCGATCCACTCCAGCCGTAGGCGTTGAGCACGACGCCGCACGCACGGCACTGCTGGCGGTGCGCACCGAGATCGCCAAGGCCGTCGTCGGCCAGGATGCGGTGGTGAGCGGCCTGGTGATCGCGCTGCTGTGCCGCGGCCACGTCCTGCTGGAAGGCGTTCCGGGCGTGGCCAAGACACTGCTGGTTCGGGCGTTGGCGGCGGCGCTGCAACTGGACTTCAAGCGGGTGCAGTTCACCCCTGATCTGATGCCCGGCGACGTCACCGGGTCGCTGGTCTACGACGCCCGGACGGCGGCCTTCACGTTCCGGGAGGGCCCGGTGTTCACCAACCTCCTGCTCGCCGATGAGATCAACCGGACCCCGCCGAAGACCCAGGCCGCACTGCTGGAGGCCATGGAGGAACGGCAGGTCAGCGTCGACGGTGAGCCGCGGCCACTGCCGGACCCGTTCATCGTGGCGGCTACCCAGAATCCGATCGAGTACGAGGGCACCTACCGACTGCCCGAAGCCCAACTTGACCGCTTCCTACTCAAGCTCACCGTCCCACTGCCGTCCCGCGACCAGGAAGTCGCGATCCTGAGCCGGCACGCGCAGGGGTTCGACCCGCGTAACCTGGCCGCGATCCGTCCCGTCGCCGGAGTCGCTGAACTGGCGGCCGGACGCGACGGCGTCAGTCGGGTGCTGGTGGCCGACGAGGTCTTGGGCTACATCGTCGATATCGTCACCGCCACAAGGAATTCGCCCTCCCTGCAGCTCGGTGTCTCACCGCGCGGCGCGACGGCGCTACTGGCCACGGCGCGGTCATGGGCGTGGCTGACCGGACGGGGCTACGTCACTCCCGACGACGTCAAGGCGATGGCCCGGTCCACCCTTCGGCACCGGATAGGCCTGCGGCCGGAGGCGGAACTGGAGGGCGCGACGACCGACGGTGTCCTCGACGGCATCCTGTCCTCGGTTCCGGTTCCACGCTAGTGGTGCTGACCGGGCGTACCGCGGTGATCGCGCTGGTCGCGGTCCTACCGATCGCGGTATCTCCCTGGCCGGCAACCATTTTCCTGATCTGTGCGGTCACCCTGGCAGCGGCTGTCGCGGTGGATGTGGCGTTGACGAACCCACCGGCCGCCCTGGAGTTCGTCCGGTCGGGTCCGGCTTCGGCTCGGCTGGGCCAGACCGTGGACACCGCGCTGCAACTACGCAACCGCGGACCTCGGCGACTACGCGGAGTGTTGCGGGATGCCTGGCCGCCGAGTGCCGGCGCACAGCCGCGCGCCCACCGCCTCGATCTGAGCCCCGGCGAGTCGAAGACGGTGATAACGCAACTGCGGCCGCTGCGGCGAGGCGATCAGCGAAGCGCTGCGGTCACCGTGCGCTGCATCGGGCCGCTGGGTCTGGCCGGTCGGCAACGCTCGATCAGCGTGGCCGGCGCGGTGCGGGTGTTGCCGCCGTTCCTGTCCCGCAGGCATTTACCGGCCCGACTGGCCCGGCTGCGCGAGATCGACGGCATGCTGCCGGTACTGGTGCGCGGGCCTGGAACCGAATTCGACTCGCTGCGTGAGTATGTCGTCGGCGACGACGTCCGCTCCATCGACTGGCGCGCGACCGCCCGCCGATCGGATGTGGTGGTCCGCACCTGGCGTCCCGAGCGCGACAGACGGGTCCTCGTCGTGCTCGACACCGGACGCACCTCCGCCGGTCGCGTCGGGGTGGATCCCACCACCGGTGACCCCAGCGGGTGGCCGCGGCTGGACTGGTCACTGGACGCTGCGTTGCTGCTGGCGGCGTTGGCGGCCCGGGCCGGTGACCACGTCGATTTCCTGGCCCACGACCGGGTAGCCCGAGCGACGGTGTTCGGGGCGGGCCGCACCGATCTGCTGGCTCGACTCGTCGAGGCGATGGCCCCACTGGAGCCTGCCCTGGTCGAGTCGGATGCCGCGGGGATGGTCGCGGCCATCCTGCGCCGGGAGCGGCGCCGGGCCCTGGTGGTGATCCTGACCGACCTGAACCCCTCGGCCCTGGATGAGGGCCTGCTGCCGGTGCTGGCGCAACTGACCACCCGCCACCAGGTTCTTGTCGCCGCGGTGAGCGACCCCCGGATCGACGAGTTGGCTGCGGGGCGGGCCGACGCCGCCGAGGTCTACGACGCCGCGGCCGCCGAGCGATCCCGCAATGACCGTCGCACGATCGCATCGGCACTGCGCAGCAAGGGGGTTGAAGTGGTCGACACCGCCCCGGCCGACTTGGCGCCCGCCCTGGCGGACAGGTATCTGGCGATGAAGGCCGGCGGCCTGCTGTAGTGACCGGGGCCCTCAGGCGGTGGGGACCAGATCCGGGGCGTCGGCGAGATCACCGGACGCACCGGATCGGGCGGCCCGCCGACCGAAATGGACAACGTAGGCCAGGAACAGGATCTCGGCGAGAACACCGATACCGATGCGCGCTGCGGTCGGCAACGCCGACGGCGTGACGAGCGCCTCGATCAACCCGCTCACCAACAAAACCACGACCAGCCCGATCGCCACCGACACCACGGCACGGCCCTGCTCGGCGAGTGCCTGCCCGCGGGGCCGGTCCCCCGGCGCAATCACCGTCCATCCCAGCCGCATCCCGGCCGCCCCCGCCAGGAACACCGCCGTCAACTCCAGCAACCCGTGCGGGGTCAGCAGGCCGAAAAGGATATCCAGCTTTCCGGCGTCGGCCATCAGCCCGCCCACCACCCCGACGTTCGCGGCGTTCTGGAACAACACCCAGGGGATGGGGATGCCGAGCAGCACGGCGAAGGCGATGCACTGGGCGGCGACCCAGGAGTTGTTGGTCCACACCCGAAGAGCGAACGACCCGGCCGGGTTTTCGCTGTAGTAGGCGGCGAAGTCATTGTTGACCAACTGGTCCAGTTCCTCCGGGGTGCCCAGCGCCGCCCGGACGTCGGGAGTCGCGGCCACCCACAGCGCGATCAGCACCGCGACAGCGGTGAAGACCACCGCGGTGGCCAGCCACCACCGCCACGCCCGGTAGGCGACCACCGGGAAGGACACCGTCCAGAACCGGATGAAGTCCCGCCACAGCGGGGCGTGCGCGCCGGTGACGGCCGAGCGCGCCCGGGCAACCAGTGCGGACAGCCGGGCGATCAGCACCGAGTCGGTCGACGCCGAGCGCACCGTCGACAGGTGGGTGGAGACCCGCTGGTAAAGGTCGACAAGTTCGTCGACTTGGGGTCCGGTCAGCCGACGGCGATGCTTGACCAGGTAATCCAGCCGATCCCAGCTGGGCTGGTGGGTCAGCACGAAGGCATCGACGTCCACCGCGCCCAGGCTAACCGAACTCGGCTAGATGCCTGGTCGAAGCGCAGGTGCCAGCGCGCTCAGCGGGATGCGCGGTTGCACGGTTCCGCCGGTCATCGACCAGATGTAGTTCGACGGCGTGAAGTCCACCGGAGTGTCTCGGGCGACCGGATAGTCCGGCAGATACAGGATCAGTTCGTCAGGCGTCAACGCCCACGCCCTGTATCCACCCGAGTAGACCTTGTCCGGGGTCCACCGCTCGGCGATGAAGGGGTAGGTGTTGGGTTCGTGCGCAGGCGGCGCCTGGTCCAGGGCGGCCTGGATGAAGGGTGCCCCGAGCGTGGGAATGGCGGCGACGTCGACCACATCGGACAGTTGGATCTGCCGTCCGGCGGCCGAGTCGAAAGCGAAAGTGCGGTAGGCGTTTTGGATGGCAGCGCCCTCGAATCGGCCGGTGCTCTCCGAGTCGTAGGTCTCGTGGAAGACCACGGTGTGGATGTTGCCGTGATGGAAGACCTCGAAGTTGGCGTCGCCGCGGCTGTTCTGGGCCATGCCTTGGGCTGCCCGGCGCCAATTGTTCATCAGGTCGGTCAGGTAGGAGGTGATGGCTGCGCCGACGACGGGGTTGTCGATCTCCCCGGGGATCGCGATGCTGATCTCACGGACCGCTTTGCGGTCCGACGGCACCGATGCGGTGCAGTACTGGCCGTTCCACTGGCCGGCGATCTGGTTGCAGAACGACGCGGCCGACGCGGCGGCGGTGGGTGCAGTGATGACCGAGGCCGCCATAGCGACCGCCGCACCGGCTAGTCCGGCTGTCCGCATCGTTGTCCGCATTAGGTGTCCTCCCGGTTAGGGGAGTTCGACTTTGCTTGCCCGCCAGCTTCCGTCGACCTTCTCCAGCGTCATCTTCATCCTGCTTCGGTCGATGCGCGGGTCGGGCAGTTTGGTGTTGGCGACGGACTGGTCGATGAACAGCAGCACGACGGCCCGGTCCTTGCTCGCCTCCTGCACTGCCGACTCCACCACGACGCCGTGGGCGCTCGCTTTGTTCTCGATCAGCAACTGGCGCAACTCCACACTGGACTTGGAGTACATGTCCTTGAACTCCCCGGTCGCCCCGTCGAGAACCTGCTTGAAGTTGTCGTCGACGTTGTTGGAGTCAACACTGGTGAGCACCTGCGCGTAGGACACCGCGGACCGTTGGGCGCCCTCGCGGGCCTGGTCGAGTTGATGCTGCTGCCAGAACTGCCAGCCGAAAAATCCCGCCCCCGCCAATGCGGCGACCGAAGCGCCGATCAGCACCGGAACCAGCAATCCCCGGCCCACCGCCGCAGTCGTCTGAGACACGGCGACGAACTCGGATTCGACTTCAGGTGTGCCGGAGTCGGTCACCAACTCCTCGACATCGGCCGTCACCTCGAACGTCCCCTCGTCGTCGGTGACCGCTTCGGCGATGGCCTCGGCGGTAGCGTCGGCGGCGTCGGATCCTTTATTGGTCATGACTGGCATTCTGGCGCATCTCTCCTGCAGGTATCAGCGGGGCGGCTCGATCGGCAGCGTGGGTCCGCCGTAGGGAGTCGGGACGGAGAAACGGCCCTGCGGGGACGGATCGGTCTGCTTACCCAGATCCGCACCCGGCGGCGGACCGTAGGTGTCGTCACCGGCCGGCCGAGGCGCGTTCTTGGCTCCGCGGATCAACACCGCAGGATCGGTGTCGCGGCAGTAGTTCGACATGTACGGCTCCGGGAAGGTCGCGGATGCCGGGGGGATCCGCGGGGTGCCGTAGTCGCAGGAATAGCGCGGGTAGATGTCCATGCTGACCCAGAACCCGCCGTCGTGGATGACGCTGCTGAGGGAGTCGAACAGCGAGCCTCGGTCGGTCGGGAACAGCGCGTCGAGGGCGCGCGTCCTTACGTACATCAGCTCCGAGACGGTGGTGAGGTCGCCGAGCAACTGGACCATCGTTTCGGAGTTGTCGGTGAACAGATTGTCCACCGCCCCAAAGGTCTTCGGCCCCTGCTCGGTGAGCTGACGGAAGCCCCCGGTCATCCGGTTGACCCCGTCGAACACTGTGTTGAAGTTGCCATTGGCTACCTTCATGGCCTCCTGCTTGTCGGACACCAACTGCAAGGTCGCCCGACTGGTGGTGAGGATGCTGGTGGTCTGCGGCAGTACCCCGTCCAGAGTCGAGATCAGGTAGATCCCGCCCTCGACGAGATCGTCGAGCTTCTGCGGGCCGTCCTTGCTCATGCCCAGTTCTTTTTTGATGAGCTCGAGTTTGTTGGTGTCCACCTGCTTGAGCATCCCGTCCGAGTGCGCCAGCAACTGGGCCAGGGTGACCGGGATCTCGGTCCTTCCCATGGTGAAGGTGGACCCGTCGGCGAGGAACGGCGCCGCGCCGTCGCCGCCGTCGAAGTCGAGGTACTGCTCCCCGGCCGCGGACAGGCCGGCGACGCGGGCCTGGCTGGTCTCGGAGATCGCGATGTCGTCGTTGATCTTGATCCGGGCGGCCACCCCGTCGCGGCGCAGTGAGAGCGTGTCGATCTTGCCGATCGGGATGCCGCGCAGAGTGACGTCCTGGTTGACCAGCAGGCCACCGGAGCCAGGCAGTTCGACGTTGACCAAGTACGTGGACTTCAACGGGTTCCACCGCAGTGCACCCAGGGTCAGATAGGACACGCCGACGACCAAGGTCATCAGCAGTGCCAGCGCCGACAACCAGGCTTTGTGCCGGTGGCCGTATTTGACCGTCCCGACGATGCCGTCGGCGATCGCCCCGATCACGGTGCCGCCCCCGCACCGGGTGTTGCCGGGGCGGGCACAGGCGGCGGACCGGCCGGCTGGGCGAACTCACCGGGCGCGGTCGGGCCCGGGGGCGGACCGACGACCTCCCACTGACCGGCCTCGTTCGGACTCGGAATCACCGGCACCTGAGGCACATTCGGGCCCCGGCCGACGACACGCTCCTGCAATCGCAGCAGCGTGTACTTGAAGGAACCGACGATCTGGTTCCAGTTGTACCACTTCGGTCCGCGGAAGCCCGGGTCGCCGGCGAAGCCGATATCGGGGATGTGTCCGAGGATGAGACGGTCGATGCTGCCGCGCACCGAGATTCCGCTGCCGGAGGTAGCTTTGATCACCGGCGGCATCAGCCGGTTGAGCGCGGCCAGGCTGGTGTCCGGGTCGAGCACCACATCGTTGAACGCGCTCGAAAGGGTGTTCATGTCCGCAATCACGCTGCGCCCACTGGTGTCGGTGCCGGCGACGGACGGGAACTTGTACAGCGAGTCGGTGGTGGCTCCGGCCTGCACCACCAGATCGGCGATCTGGTTGGTGTGCTGGGCCAGCACGTCGGTGGCCGGGGCGGCGGCAGTCATCAGATCGACCAGCACGTAGTTCTTCTCGTCGATCCGTCGCGACACCCCCGCCAGTGCAGTCAGCGAGTCCGAGATCTGATCGGTGCGGCGGTCCATCGTGCCGAGTAACTGGTTGGTGCGCTCGACCAGGACGCGGAAGTTCTTGCCGCCGTCCTCGCCGGCGGCCTTGCCGGCGCCGTTGATGAGGTCGGTGAGATTCTGCACCGCACCACCGTTGACCAAGACCGCCGCGCCGGTCAGCAGATTCTCCACAGTGGCGGCCTGCATGGTGTTCTCGATTCCGATGGTGTCGCCATTCTTCAGCAGCGGCGCACCGGAGGAGTTGACGGGCGGTTTGACGGCGATGAAGACGTCACCCAGTGGTGTCGCAGAGCGCAGTTCCACGGTGGTGCCCCGGGGGAGTTCCACGCCGTCGCGGATACGCAGCGTGGCCACCGCGGTGTAGTCCTTGGCGACCAGGGTTTCCATCTCGCCGACATCGGCACCGGCGAGGCGCACCTTCGCGAACGCCGGCAAGTTGAGCGCGTTCTCGAAGACCGCGGTGATGGTGTACCCCGAACCCCGGCTGAGGCCCGGCTTCGGCAGCGGAAGACTGGCCAGCCCCTGGGAGGCACACCCGGCCGTGGTGACCGACACCACTGCCAGCGCGGCTGCGAACCTCAGCTTTGCAGTCATCACTTCTGCCCCATCGCCGCGAGTCCGTCGAGAATGTAGGAGATGCCGAAGTCCGGGCCGAAGTCCTGCAGTGTTCCTGTGCTGCAACCCAATTGGCGCAAGTGCAGCAGGTTGCACATCTCCTTGACGGTCTGGCTGTCGAAGAGCACCTTGTCGGTCAGCAGGTGCACCCGGGCCGCGCCGTTCTTCCGGTCGATGACGTTGTACAAGTTGTCCAATGTCAGCGGTGCGATGTCGAGAATCTCGGCGAGGTCACGCTGGTTGTCGATGGCGACGCCCAGGGTTGCGTCGCCGCTGGCGACGGCGCTGGCGATGGTGTCGCGGTTCTGATCCAGCAGATCACCGAGTTGGGTCAGCACCAGGTTCACTTGTTTTCCGGTGGTGCCGCTTCCGAGATCCTCGTCGGCCAGCACCTGGGAGAGCACCCGGATGTTGGAGCCGAAGTCACGAAGCGTGGCCTCGTTGGCGGCGGCGCTGTCCATGAGGACGCTGAGGTTGTCGACCACCGTGGTGAGTTGCTCTTTGGTGTGGGCACCGCCGTCGGCGCTGAGCTTGAGGGCCTTGGACAATTCGCCGAGTGCGGATTTGATCCGCTCACCGTTGCCGTCGGCCATGGCGGCGCTGGAGTCGATCAGCGTGCGCAGCGCTCCGCTGCCCTTGCCGTCGCCCTGCAGTGAGACGGCCAACCGGTCCACCATGTCGAGGGTCTTGGTGAATTCGACCGGTGTCTTGGTCTTGGTCAGCGGGATGGTGGCGCCGTCGGCAAGGACATCGCCGCTGCCCTGGTACACCGGGGTGAGTTCGACGGATCGCTCGGCGAGGATCGAGGTCTGCAGCGTGACGGCCTGGGCGTCGGCGGGGATCTTGACGGCCTTGTCGACGGTGAACTCGACCTCGACATAGCCGGTCTTGGGCGTTACCTTCTTGACGCTGCCGACCTTCATGCCCAGGACCTGAACGTTATTGGTGGGATACAGACCGGCCGAACTGTCGAACTGGGCGATCAGGGTGATGTTGTTCATCCGGGCCTGTGCGAGTTTCCAAGCGTTGTAGCCGAAGATGCCCGCCACCACCAGGGCGACGACGCCCAGGATGACGAACCCGCGGCCGCGCTTCACTTGCAGTCCTTGTAGTACTGGATCATCCCGAACTGCTTGGCACGGCCGCTGATGGCACACATCCACGAATCGACGAGGATGCCGTTGGGGAAGACTGTGTCGAGAGCGTTCCCGGTGCCGGTGGCGTTGGCGAGCCCGCGCAAGGCAACCGGGGCGCTCTGCAGGATGCTGCGCAGCATGGCTTGGTGCTTTTCGGCCAGACCGGTGAGTGTGTTCATATTGGCCAGCAGGGACTCCACCTGCGCTCGGTTGGTGACAACGGTGTCGTCGAGCAGGTTGACCAGATCGGTGATTGCCTGTAAAAGCTCGTGGAAAGCGGCCTGGCGCAACACGAATTCGCCGAGCAGTTCATTGCCCTGATTGACCATGGCCCCGATGCTGGTCTGCTGCCGGCGCAGAGTGGAGGTGACGATGTCCATCGTCGTGAGCATGCTGCCGAACTGGTCGCGCCGCTGCGCCATCACCGTTGAGAGCCTCTTGAGGTTATCCATCGCCTTGGGCACCAGTGGGGGCATGTCCCGGACCTGCCTACCCAACGCCTCGACGGCGGCCGCCAGTTGGTCGGTGTTGACTTCGCCGTAGTTGATCGCGATGTCCTGCAGTGCCTCCTGCAGGTCGTAGGGCACCTCGGTGTGGTTGATGTCGATGGTGTTGTTCTCCAACGGGCCTCCGCCGCCGGGGTGTAACGAGACGTACCGCGAGCCCAGGATGGTGGTCACCATGATGACCGCCCGGGAATCCTTCCCGAGCGCAACGTTGTTCTGCACCTTCATGTCCACGGTCACTTTGTCGCCGTTGAGTTTCATTCCGGTGACGGTCCCGACCGGTATTCCGGCGACGGTGACCGGGTTCTTCGGCAGCAGGGCCGCGGCCTGAATGAAGTCGGCGCTGACCCGCTTATAGCCGGGACCCACCTTGGTGATGATCACCAAGGTCGCCATCAGCGCCACCAGGACCGCCAACGCCACCAAGCCGACCGCGGTCCGGTTTCGATCCTCCAGCGTCCGCTTTCGCGGCATGCCTTTGTACTTGCGCTCAACCATTGGCCATGTTCCTGCACTTGGGGGTGTACTGCGCCTTGTTACCGGGCGTTGCGGCGGCGACGACGATCGGGGTCACGTCATTGAGGCCCGGGAAGAAGCCCAGCGCATTGAGGTCACAGGCATAGACGTTGGCGTAGGCACCATCGTTGGTGAACCGGGCAATGCCCTTGAGCATGAGTGGCAGGTTGCCGCCCAGGAAGGCCAATTGCGGTTCGATCGTCACCAGGTGCGCGGCGAATCCGGGCTCCCGGGTGATCAGCGCCTGCAGGGCCGGATTGACCTCGCTGGTGACCGCACCGAGCGAGCGCATCACCCGCGACAGCGAGCCCATCGAGGCGACCAGTTCGGGTCGGCGGGAGTTCAACGTACCCACCATCTGCTGGGCGTTGTCCAGGGTGGCCTCAATGTTGTTGTTCTGCTGGGCCAACGTCGCGAACAGGCGGTCCATACCGGTGATCAGATCGCCGAGGAGTTCATCCCGGCCGGCGAAGGTCTCGGTGAGCTTGCCGGTCTGGTCGACCAGGGTGGCCCACGACGCCGAATCGCCCTGCAGCGCTTGAACGGCGGCCTCGGTGATCTGGTCGGCGGCCTTTGGGTCAATCGTCGCGAAGAGCGGTTGATAGCCGTTGAGCACCACGCCGACGTCGAACGATGGAATGGTCCGCTCGACGGGGATGACGCTGCCCGGCGCCAGTGCGACCGCGTCGGCCGGTCGCGCCGTGGCCCTGCCCAAACCCTGGCGCAGATCGAGGTACCGCTGGCCGACGATGTTCTGGTAAAGGATCGAGGCTTCGGTATCGGAGTACAACTTCTGATCATTCTGCAGCGCGAACTCAACGTTGGCGCGGCTGTCTTCGGTGAGCTCGACTTTCATCACCCGGCCGACGCGAACGCCGGCCATCCGGACGTCATCGCCTTCGCGCAGCCCGAACACGTCGGTGAATTCCGCGCCGTAGCGGGTGGTTTCGCCGGTAACCGATCGCTGCAGAGTGGCGTAGACCAACCAGGTCGCCACCGAGGTCACCAACAGGAAGGCCACAAGTCCGAGAGCGACTTTGGACAGTTTCCCCTTCATCAGGCCCCCTCACCGAGTGAGACGGTCATGCCGCGCACAACCGGGGCCAACAACAGTTGAGTGGCGGTTGTGGCGGGCGCACCGGTGATGTAGGACAGCAGGTCGCGTTCGTGCCGGCTGCCGACGGGACCGACGTTGCCGCCGTAGGAGGCCGGCGCCGCTTCGGCGGGCAGGGAACCCGGGGCAGCCGGTGCCGGCGGCGCGGCCGGGGCCGGGGCCGGTTGCGGAGCCCCCGGGTAGTTGGGGCCGCCGGGCGGCAGCTGTCCGGGCATGTGGTCCGGACGGAAGGGGGCGACCGGGGCCGCCGGGGAACCCGGGACAGGAGGGACCGGCGTCGGCCTCAAAGCCGGGTTGGCCGTATCGGGAACCGGCGGGGCCGGCGTCATGGGCGGGCCGTTGGTGCCGAGGATTCCGGTGCCGATGCCCAGTTCCAGCGGTGGGTTCGGGTCGACGAGGCTGGGTCCGTTGGGAAGGATGTAGGGCGGTCCCACCGCGTGCAGATTGCCGTTGGGGCCGACGACGGTTCCCGGCGGCGGCATCAGATCCTTGGGCGGCTGGTAGTTCTGCGGCAGCAGCACTTCGGGGAGGTCCGGCCGCACCGCGATCAGAGGTGCGGTGAAGCAACTCGGACCTTTGAGTTCGCCGTAGGACGGGCAGTCCGCGCGGGTATAGGTGTGGGTCGGGGTCAGCGCCAGGTTGGCCCGCAGGTTGAAGGAATCCATCTCCGGCAGCCAGCCTTCGAAGAACTTCTCGGAGAACTTCTTCATCTTCTGAAATCCGGGCAGCCAGTTCCCCGACGTGTCGGCCAGCACACCGAGCACCGGCGTCAGATTCTTCCCGATGGTGACCATCCGGTCGGCGTGGTTGGCGAACGCGGCCTGGGTGTTGTTCACGGTGCTGGCGCCGCTGGAGAGCATCGCGTCCAGATTCCCCTGCTGCTCGACCAGAACCTGCATCGGTCCGACCGCCTTGTGCAACGCGTCGAGCAGATCGGGGGCGGTCTGCTGCAGTCCTTCGGCGGCACCGACCAGTGCACTGAGCATCGACGGGCTGGCAGAATCCGGGGCGACCGTCGCATTGAGTTGACTGACGATGCGGTCGAGTTGTGCCCCTGCGGTGAGCAGTGTGGTCCGGCGGCCGTGGGTGACCGCTTTGACCGCGGCGAGAATGCCGAGCGTCTCCTCCGAGCGGCCCCGGCCGGTGGCGTAGAGAATGTCGCGCAGCTTGCTGATGGTGGTCTGGAACAGCACCGTCGGCAACTCGGTGTCCTCGTTGATGTGGTCGCCGGTCTGCAGGGCCGGTGCATCGCCGTTGTCGACGAGTTCGACGCTGGACACCGCGAACACGTTGCTCGGCACCACCCGGGCGGTGACGGTGTTGGGAATGTCTTTGGCGTACTCGCCGATCAAGTCGATGTCGACGTAGTTCGGATTGCCGAACTGAGCGGGCGTCACCTTGGTGGTCGTGCCGACCAGTAGACCGTGGTAGCGGACGTCGGACCGGGCCGGCAGACCGTCGCCGACGTTGTTCAGGTCAGCGGTGATGCGGGTGTAGTTCTCCAGTCGACCAGTCGATTTGGCCACCAGCAGAGCCGCGATGATCGCCGACACCAGGATCATTGAAACCCCGGCGATCAGCAGACTCCGGTTGCTCGGGCCGCGGCCACTGATGTCGAAGATCTTCGCCATCAGCCGCCGAACCTCGCACCGGAGTCCAGGCTGAACATGGCCATCGTCAGCAGCATGTTCACGATGACCACCACGGTGATCGCAGCGCGCATCGCATGTCCGGCCGCCACTCCCACACCCTCAGGGCCGCCGCTGGCGTAGAAGCCGTAATAACACTGCAGCACTGCGGCGATGGCCACGAAGATGACGCACTTGACCACCGAGTAGAAGATCTCCTGACCGTTGAGCATCAGGCCGAAGTAGTGCATGTATCCGCCCATCGACCCGCCGCTGATCAGCGAAACGATTACCTGGGTGCTCAGGTAGCTGACACCCAGGCAGACGATGTAGAGCGGGATGATGGCGGTGATGGACGCCATCAGCCGGGTGGTCACCATGTACGGGATGGGCTGAATCGCCATGACCTCGGTGGCGTCGATCTCCTCCGAAATCCGCATTGCGCCGAGTTGGGCGGTGAACCGGCAGCCGCTCTGTGTCGAAAACGCCAACGCGCAGGCGATCGGTGCCAGTTCGCGGGTGTTCACCAGCGACGAGATGATGCCGACCGCGGGCCCCAGCCCGAGTAGCTGAAGGAAGTTGTAACCCTCGATGCCGACCATGACACCGACCACGATGCCCAGGACCACGGCGACACCCGCGGTTCCGCCGCCTACGACCAGCGAACCGTTGCCCCAGGCCACGTCGGAGAGCAACCGGGTGTACTCCTTGCGGTAGTTCTTCAGCACCACCGGGATACCGGCGATGGCGCGCCCGAAGAACAGAATGATGTGGCCGATCTGCATGATCGGGCTGGTGATCTTGGACCCCAGGGTTGTGAGGGGCCGAAGTACCGGGGGAAACGGGATCGACGGTATTGCGACTGTCGGTCGTTCCTTCAACGCCATCGCGCTACAACCCCGTCTTCGGGAAGAGGATCAGATACAGCTGGCTGATTGCGACATTGACGATCATCAGCAACAGAATCGACTCGACGACCGAGGAGTTGACCGAGTTCGCCACGCCGCTTGATCCACCGCGGGTGGACAACCCTTTCTCGCACGACACAATGCCCACGATCGCGCCGTAGACCACCGCCTTGACCATCGCCAGTTTCATGTCGTCGGTGGTGGTGAATGAGGCGAACGTGCCGACGAAACTGCCCGGGGCGCCAGCCTGGAAGTAGACGTTGAACAGATAACTGGCCAGGAACCCGGTGAAGCACACCAGCCCGGTCAACGCGATCGAGATCACGATGGCGGCGGCGAAACGGGGCACCACCAGACGCTGGATGATCGAGATACCGAGCACCTCGAGTGCATCGATCTCATCGCGGATCTTGCGGGCCCCGAGGTCGGCGGTGATGGCCGAACCGACGGCTGCGGCCATGATGATCGCCGCAACCAGAGAGGCGGCCTGCCGGATCACCGCGAGACCACTGGCCGCACCCGACATCGAGGTGGCGCCCACCTGTCCGGCGAGAAGTGCGAACTGGACCGACAGCGTCACCCCGATGGGGAGCGCCACGAAAATGGTTGGCAGCACCGAGGTCCCGGCCATGAAGGCGGCCTGCCGGATGAACTCCTGCCACTGGAACTTGCCGGTGAGCAGATCGATCACCAATGTCTGGATGACCCGGACCGCCATGATGGCCTGATTGCCGAGGGTGTTGATCGCGGCGCGCGGGTGCCGGTCGACGTAGCCGACGACCCAGTTGTCGATCTCGCGAACGCCGTCGCCGCCTTTGCGCCCGACCTCCGGGGTGGTCATCTGTGAGCCAGACCCCACAACTCACCGCGTAGCAGGCCCGCAATCACCGCAAACGGACCTAACGGTTGTTTCACAGCGTCAAACCCCTCCCGGCTTACATCCACGGACCTGACGGTCTGAAACACAGTAGAAGCAGGTCCGACCTACTGTGGCCGCTTTCAAAATTTGCACGGTCGGTAGCGTGGACAGCTATGGCTGCCGCCTCGGAGACAGTGGTGACCGGTGATGCCGTCGTTCTTGATGTGCAGATCGCACAATTGCCGGTACGGGCGCTCGCGGCGTTGATCGACCTGTTCGTGGTGGGCAGCGGTTACATCCTCGCGCTACTGCTGTGGGCGGCGGCGCTGCCGCGGTTCGACGAAGCCTTCACCTCGGCGATCATGGTGATTTTCACCGTGGCCCTGGTGGTCGGCTACCCGCTGACGATGGAGATGGCCACCCGCGGCCGATCGCTGGGCAAGATGGTGATGGGCCTGCGGGTGGTGGCAGACGACGGCGGCCCGGAACGGTTCCGGCAAGCCCTGTTTCGGGCGCTGGCCGCTGTGGTCGAGATCTGGATGCTGTTCGGTAGCCCGGCGGTGATCTGCAGTCTGCTGTCCGCCAGAGGCAAGCGCATCGGTGACATCTTCGCCGGGACGGTGGTCATCAGCGAACGCGGCCCCAAGCCGCCGGCACCGCCGGTGATGCCGCCGGAGTTGGCCTGGTGGGCGCAGTCGCTGGAATTGTCGGGGCTGGGTCCGCAGCAGGCCGAGATGGCGCGGCAGTACCTGGCCCGCTCGTCTGAGCTGACGCCCCAGGTACGCCACGAGATGGGTTACCGCGTTGCTGCGGAGGTGATTTCACGTATCGCCCCGCCGCCGCCGGCCGGCGCACCACCGCAGCAGGTACTGGCGGCGGTACTCGCTGAGCGCCACCGCCGGGAACTCGCCCGGCTGCAGCCGGGCCAACCGGGACCGCTGGTCAACCCGCCTCCGCAGCAACGGCCGCCGCAGTGGCCCGAACCCGGTCCGCCGGGGGGTTTGGTGCCGCCGGGCTGAGGCTCAGCTACTGATCCAGTTGCCGTGGAATCCGTAGGGCACCCGGCGCGGTAGCCGGATGCGGGCGACCGGTTCGCCGGCGAAGTCCGCCGCGTCGATGATCACCAGCTCGCTGCTGTTGTTCGCGGGGTCGTAGTTGTAGGCCATGTACCAGCCGTTGCTCTCGTCCGCCGGCCCGTTCGGCGACGGGACGAAGACCGCTTCGCCGGGACCGCCCGGGGCGTCCGGCGCGCCGAAACGGTGCTCGGTCGAGGCGCCGGTGTTCAGGTCGTAGCGCACCAGTGCCGCATCGCCGACCGAGACGGCGTAGTCAGCGGCCATACCTGCCAGCCGGTCGTCGATACGCGGGAACTCCACAGCCCGGTCATCGAGTTGGCGCTCGGTCACCGTCCCGTCGTCGAGGTTGATGATCCACTCCCACAGCACGGCACTGGCCCCGAACCCGCCGTCGGCGCGCCACAGCTCCGGGTAGCGGACCGCCTGCAGCACAATGGAATTGCCGTTGGCTGTCCGGCGTTCGTAGGAGTTGGCGACGTGAAACACGTAGCACGGGTCGATGTCGAACCAGCGCACCTGACCGAAGGGGTCGTCGCGACGCAGCACGCCGAATCGGGCCCCGTAGTTGTCGTCCCACCGGAACGGCATATCGCCGCGGCCGTTGATGGCGATGTCGAGGTTGAACACGATCGGCAGGTCCATGAAGATGACGTGCTCGGACGTCATGGCGAAGTCGTGCATCATCGTCAGCGCCGGAACCTCGATCGGCCGGTCGACGGTCAGGACACCGTCGGCGTCGACCCGGTGGTAGCTGACGTGCGGCTGAAATAGGTTGCCGTAACCAAAGAAATGCAGTTCCCCGGTAGTGGGGCAGATCTTCGGGTGCGCGGTCATCGCGTCGTTGAGCTTGCCCCCGAAGTCGTAGCAGCCGACGGTCTCCAAGTCGTTGGTGATCTGGTAGGGCAGCGAGGATTCGACCAGAGCAAGGGTCTTGCCGGCGTGGTTGATGACGTGGGTGTTGGCCACCGAGGAACGCAGGTTGCGGGTCCCGTCGGGGTTGTACACCGGAAAGGAATTGTCGAAGCTCTCCGTGCGTACCCACCGGTTGCGGTACCACTTGGCCGCACCGTTCTCGATGCGGACGCCATGGATCATGCCGTCGCCGATGAACCAATGGCCGGTGGGGCTGCGCGGGTTGGAGCCGTTGCGCAGATACCACCCGTCGAGTTCCGGCGGGATGGCCCCTTCCACCGGCAGGTCGTACTCGGTCAACTCATCGGGCACCGGAGCGTAGTTGCCCCGCATGTGAAACGGCGTGCCGGCTTCGTCTGCGGCGTTCACTGAGTCGGCGGTGGGCAGGTTACCGAGATCGTCGGCGGTCTGGGTCATGCCTCCACTGTTACACCACCGGGGCGCTTCGGCGCGTTTTCTCACCGCCCGACTGAGTTACCCCTGGTCATCCGTCGACGTTGACCCAGCCCAGGGTCCGGTCGACCGCCATATGCCAGCCGGCATAGCCCTTGGCGCGCTGCTCGTCGGTCCATTGCGGGCTCCAGCGACGATCCTCCTGCCAGTTGGCGCGTAGATCCTCCGGGTCCGACCAGTACCCGACCGCCAGTCCGGCCGCGTAGGCCGCACCCAGAGCGGTCGTCTCCGGCACCTTCGGCCGCACCACGTCGACCCCGAGCACGTCGGACTGGATCTGCATGCACAACTCGTTGAGCGTCACCCCGCCGTCGACCTTGAGCACTTCCAACCGGACGCCGGAATCGGCCTCCATCGCCTCCACCACATCGCGACTCTGATAGCAGATCGCCTCCAGGGTGGCGCGGGCGATGTGGGCGTTGGAGTTGAATCGAGACAGGCCGACGATGGCCCCCCGGGCGTCGGAGCGCCAGTACGGGGCGAACAGCCCGGAGAAGGCCGGAACGAAGTAGATACCGCCGTTGTCCTCGACCTGCGCGGCCAGCGCCTCGCTGTCGGCCGCACCGCTGATGATGCCCAGCTGGTCGCGCAGCCACTGCACGGCCGAACCGGTCACCGCGATCGAACCTTCAAGGGCATAAACGGGTTTGGCTTCTCCCCCACCTCTGGGCGCGAACTGGTAGCACACCGTCGTCAGCAACCCGTTGGTGCTGCGGACGATCTTCTCGCCGGTGTTGAGCAGCAGGAAGTTTCCGGTTCCGTAGGTGTTCTTGGCCTCACCCGGTTTCAGGCACACCTGCCCCACCATCGCGGCCTGCTGGTCACCCAAACTGGCTGTTACCGGGACCTCGCCGATCATCGGGCCGTCGACGAGAGTCATCCCGTACGGCTGCGGCGAGGACGAGGGCCGGATCGCGGGAAGCATCCCGCGCGGAATCCCGAAGAACCCCAACAGTTCGTCGTCCCAGTCCAGTGTCTCCAGATTCATCAACATGGTGCGGCTGGCGTTCGTGGGATCGGTGACGTGCACCCCGCCGTTGGTGCCGCCGGTCATGTTCCACAGCACCCAGACATCAGGTGTGCCGAACAGCGCCTCACCGCGTTCGGCGTCCTCGCGCAGACCTGGAACGTTGTCGAGCAGCCACTGCAGTTTCCCGCCGGAGAAGTAGGTGGCCGGCGGCAGGCCCGCCTTGCGGCGGATCACGTCGCCGCGGCCGTCCCGGTCCAGGGCGGCGGCGATCTGGTCGGTGCGGGTGTCCTGCCAGACGATTGCGTTGTGGTAGGGCTGCCCGGTCTTACGGTCCCAGACGATCGTGGTCTCGCGCTGGTTGGTGATGCCCAGTGCGGCGATGTCGGAGGCGCGCAGGTTGGTGTTCTTGAGCGCCGAGGTCACCACCGTCTGGGTGTTGCCCCAGATCTCGGTCGGGTTGTGCTCGACCCAGCCGGCCCGGGGAAGGATCTGCTTGTGCTCAAGCTGACTGCGGCCAACCTCAAGGCCGTTGTGATCGAAGATCATGCAACGGGTACTGGTGGTTCCCTGGTCAATCGAAGCGACGAACTCGGACACAGTGCTCCTCGGGGTGTCATGGGAGGACAGACTGTGCTGGGAGTCTGCCACCGTCCATGCTGATCTACATGAGCTCTGAGAATTCTTCCCCCGACGTCGCCGATTTGGCCGGTATGCCACGGGGCGGCCCACACGCCTCATGGTTGGACCGGATGCTGCAGACCGACCGCCCGGAATACCTTGACCGCGACGACGTCGACGTCCACGTCAGACGGGGTGTGGTCACGACGTTGGAGCGGCTCGGCTCGCTGTTGGGGGAGCACCGGCGCAACGCCCAACTGGTGCTCGACGAGGTGGCAGAAGTGGCCGACCCGCGAATCCTGGAACTCGGCGCCGGCCACGGCGCGCTGTCCCGCAGGCTGCTTGAGCAGCATCCGACCGCTCGGGTCACGGTGTCCGACGTCGACCCCGAATCGGTCGCCGCGATGGCGGCTTCCGACCTGGGCAGCCACCCGCGCGCGGAGGTTCGGGCGATCGACGCCACCGCCATCGAGGCGGCCGACGGTGCGTTCGACCTCGCGGTGTTCGCCATGTCGTTTCATCACCTCCCGCCGCCGCTGGCGATGCGGGTCCTGGCCGAAGCCACCCGGGTGGCGTCCCAACTCGTGATCGTCGACCTGCCCCGGCCGCCCGCGCCACTGCACCTGATCCGGCTGGCAACAATGGTCCCGCTGGCGCCGTTCTGGCCATTCGCCCATGACGGTCTGATCAGTTCGCTCCGCACCTACAGCCCGTCGGCGTTCCGCGAACTCGCCACGCACGCCGGAGTGGAGGTGGACGTCCGGCCGGCGGGATTGCGCCCTCAAGTCGTGCTGGCCCGCCGCATCGGCTAATACCTTGCGCCGGGAACATCGGCTGGGGTTGCATCGACACCGTGGGTGAAGAGGTCAAGCACGTCAGCTACAGCCGGGCACACCGCCAGCAGTACCGCCACAAGGTGCAGCTGTGCCTGGACGTGTTCGAGACCATGCTCTCGGAGTACAGCTTCGAATCCGATCACCCGCTGACCGGGATGGAAATCGAATGCAACCTCGTCGACGCCGACTACCAGCCCGCCATGTCCAACCAGGAGGTGCTGGCGTCGATCGCCGACCCGGCGTATCAGACCGAATTGGGCGCCTACAACATCGAATTCAACGTCCCGCCGCGGCCGCTGCCCGGCCGGACCGCCCTCGAGCTTGAATCCGAGGTCCGGGCCAGCCTCAACGCCGCGGAGATCAAAGCCGGCACCGACGGCGCGCACATCGTGATGATCGGGATCCTGCCCACCCTGATGCCCGAACACCTGGCCGGCAGTTGGATGAGCCCGTCGATGCGCTACCAGGCGCTCAACGACTCGATCTTCACCGCCCGCGGCGAGGACATCCTGATCGACATCTGCGGGGCCGAGCATCTGAGCGTCTACGCCGAATCCATTGCGCCGGAGTCGGCCTGCACCAGCATGCAACTGCATCTGCAGGTCTCCCCCGCCGACTTCGCCAGCAACTGGAACGCCGCCCAGGTGATCGCCGCGCCGCAGTTGGCGATGGGGGCCAACTCGCCCTACTTCTTCGGCCACGAACTGTGGGCCGAAACCCGGATCGAGTTGTTCGCCCAGGCCACCGACACCCGGCCCGATGAGTTGAAGTCCCAGGGTGTGCGACCGCGGGTGTGGTTCGGGGAGCGCTGGATCACCTCGATTTTCGATCTGTTCGAGGAGAACGTCCGCTATTTCCCGTCACTGCTGCCGGAGATGTCTGACGAGGATCCGGTGGCCGAACTCGCCGCCGGCCGCACCCCGGCCCTGTCCGAACTCCGACTGCACAACGGGACGGTGTACCGCTGGAACCGGCCGGTGTACGACGTGGTGAACGGCCGACCGCATGTGCGGGTGGAGAACCGGGTACTACCGGCCGGGCCGACCGTGGTCGACATGTTGGCCAACTCGGCGTTCTACTACGGCCTGCTGCGGACCATCTCCGAGGAAGATCGCCCGCTGTGGACGAAGATGAGTTTCACTGCGGCACATGACAATTTCGTCGAGGCGGCCTGCAACGGGATGAATGCGCGGCTGTACTGGCCAGGTTTGGGCGAGGTGACCGCCGACGAGTTGGTGCTGCGTCAGCTTCTGCCGATGGCCGAGGAGGGCCTGCGGCGCTGGAAGGTGGCCGCCGACGTTCGTGACCGCTACCTCGGCGTCATCGAGGGCCGGGCCAAGACCGGCCGTAACGGCGCGGTGTGGCAGGTGGACACGGTGCACCGACTGCAACGGCATGGGCTCAACCGCTCCAAGGCGCTGGCCGAGATGCTGCGTCAGTACTGCGATCTGATGCACAGCAACGATCCTGTGCACACCTGGCCCACCGATTGAAGGCGCCGAGCGCCCTGAATTCACTGACAGCCGACCAAACCGGCTAACGAGTGCGAAAATTCGCTTATGGCTGAGAACGCGGAACCCATCGACCCGCCGATGGGCGACCTGAAATCCAAGGGTCTCAAGAAGGGGTCGGTCTCCCTGGTTGGTGCGGTGGCCATCGGGTTGGCGGCTACCGCGCCGGCCTACTCGCTGACCGGTGCGCTCGGCCCGGGGGCCGAGAGGGTCGGTTATCAGCTACCGATCGTCTTCATCATCGCGGTCATCCCGATGTTCTTCGTGGCGCTGGCCTACAAGCATCTCACCGACGCCGCACCGGATTCCGGAACCGTCTTCACCTGGGGCTCCAAGGCGATCCTGCCGCATATCGGCTGGATCGGCGGTTACGCGTTGATGTTGTCGAGCATCCTGGCCGGGGTCGGTGCCTCCGGAATCATCGTCAACGCCGTGAGCGGCGGCCTCGGAGTGGAGGAACCGCAGACCTGGTTCAAGCTCCTCGTCGCCGCCGCGTTCATCCTGGTGACCACCTGGCTGGTGGCTCGCGGAGCCGAAGAATCATCCCGGACCACCATCATCTTGACGATCGTCCAGTACGGGGGCCTGATCGTCTTCGCCGCGATCCTGGTGGCCAACGTCGTCGGCCGGGAACGCAGTGCTTCTGTCGAGCCGTTCTCGTGGAACTGGTTCAACCCGTTCGCCATCTCCAGTTTGTCGGATCTGGTGGGCGGGTTCTTGGTTGCGATCTTCATCTTCTGGGGTTTCGACGCCGCGCTTTCCATGTCGGAGGAGACCGACGGCACCCCGGAGCAGGCCGGCCGCGTTGGGGTGACCGCAATCATCATCATCCTGATCACCTACGTCGTAATCGGCGTGGCCGCACTGGCTTTTGCCGGGGTGGACGCGAGCGACGAAGGCAGCCTCACTCACGAGGGCAACCTCGAGGACGTCTTCTCCGGCATGGCCCGAGAGGTGGTCGGGCCGGGCGGGGCGATCATTGCCGCGGTGATCGTCGGGCTGTCAGCATTCTCGGCCACGATGTCAACGGTGATGGCCACCGTGCGCGGGCTCTTGGCGATGGCCACCTATAAGGCCTTGCCGGAGCGGTTCGCATCCGTCGATCAGGCGGTGCACACCCCGAAGTTCACCACCTGGTTCATCGGCCTGACGACATTGGCCATCTACGGCGGCCTCAGCATGGTCAGCGACAGCATCGTCGAGGACTGCGTGTATAGCGTCGGTATCTCAATCATGCTGTACTACACCGTCGTCGCGGTTTCCTCAGTGGTCTACTTCTGGGACACCGCATGGGGTTCGTGGCGCACCGCACTGGGGCAGGTCATCCTGCCCGGCATCGCTGCGCTGGTGCTCATCCCGGTCGGTGTTATCGAGGCGTACCACATGATCAGCCCCGACTACGGCAGTGGCGGCTCACTAGCCGGCGTCGGAACGGTGTTCATCATCGGTGTGCTCAGCATCGCCCTCGGTGTGCTGCTGATGGTCTTCTGGAGCCTCAAGTCACCGGCATTCTTCCGCGGTGAGACGTTGCACCGGGAGCGTACTCACCGACTCCCCCAATCGGAGAGTCCCGAAAGCTGACCGCGAGGTCATCAGACCTTGGTGACCAGGGTGGCTTCGACGTTGCCACGGGTGGCCTTGGAGTACGGGCACACCTGATTGGCCTGTGCCATCAACTTTTCGGCCTCTGCCTTCTCCAGACCGGGAAGATAGCCGGCGATCTCGCTGGTGAGGCCATAGCTGGTGTCGTCCTTGCCGATGCCGATCCGCACGGTGACGGCGGTGGCGTCGTCCAGGGTCACCCCGCTGTTCTTGGCGACCAGTCGCAGTGC
>CAXNJA010000007.1:0-43528 GCA_964202555.1 Mycobacterium sp. | reverse complement strand
GAGATGCGATCGGCGAGCCGCTGAATTGACGCCTTGCCGCTTTGGGCGTCGGCTACCATCCGCGCCATTAGAGCAAGCTGGGTGTCAGCTCCGACGTGTTTGGCGCGCAGCACAATTCGTCCATAGGTGTTAACTGCTCCACCGAGTACCCGGTCACCCGGGCCGACGTCGAGAGGCACCGACTCCCCCGTCATCGCCGAGGTGTCCAGCGCCGATGCCCCGTCGACCACCACACCGTCGGTGGCTACCCGTTCGCCGGGGCGCACGACGATGAGGTCGCCGACCACCAACTCCTGGGCGGGCACCCGAACCTCGGTGCCGTCGCGCAGCACGGTGGCGTCTTTGGCGCCCAGCGACAGCAGTGCCCGCAGTGCCGACCCCGCGGCGCGTTTGGCCTTTGCCTCCGCGTAACGGCCGGCCAACAGAAACACCGTCACCGCGGCGGCGACCTCGAAATAGACATGCGCATGCCCGTGCCCGGCGCCGCTGAGCAGTACGACCACGGACCACAGATAGGCCGACAGGGTGCCCAGCGACACCAGAGTGTCCATGGTGGAACTGCCGTGCCGGGCACTGTTGAGCGCGGCTTTGTGGAACGGGTAGCCGCCCCAGATGACGATGGGCGTGGTCAGCGCCAGGGCCACCCATTGCCACCCGGGAAATTGCCAGGGCATGACCATCGACAGCGTCAGCACCGGGATCGCCAGCACCGCCGAACCGATCAACCGGGTCCGCAACTGCTGCTGCGGAACGTCGTGGCTCATGTGGTCGTCGTGGCGATCATGATCGATCACCGCGGCGTGATATCCGCTGGATTCGACGGCGCGCAGCAGGTCGGCCGGCGTGATCTGCGGGCCGTATTCGACGTGGGCCTGTTCGACCGCGAAGTTCACCGAAGCGTGCACGCCGTCAAGCGAATTGAGACTGCGCTCCACCCGCGACGCGCAGGAAGCGCAACTCATCCCGGATAGCCGGAGGTCGGTGGTGCTCACTCCTCGAATATACCCCAGGGGGGTATCAGCGCGCTAGCGGTTCCGGCCGCGCCGCAGACCGGCGGCACCCAGTACGGCCAGCACCCCGCCAACAGTCGCCAACAGCCAGCTCAGCATCATCAGCGGCGGATCGTAGACAACCGACACGGTGGCCGGCTGACCCTCGGTGACCGGCGGGACGTCGACGAGGCTGGTGACCTGCAGCCAGCACAACACCGCGGCGGCGATCGCCACCGCCCCCATCACCAGTTGCACGGTGTGTCTCACTGAATGGCTCACTGCGGGCCTCACCGCTTCGCAACCAGCCGGGTCAATTCTGCGCGCAGGGTCTCGGCGTCGCGGGCCCAGGCCTGCACCACCCGACCGCCGGCCAGTTTCAGGCCCACCCCGGTACGGCCCCGCGGTATCCCGGACAGTTCGCCGAGCGCGCGCGCCCGCTGCCAGGGCTCCGGCGGCTCACTGGGCTTGACCCGCCAACTGCTGATCGGTCCCCTGGATGTCACCGGCTCCTCGGGCTCGGGGTACACCGTCTCGATCTCGCGGATCTCGATGAGTTCGGTGCCCTCCCGCAACGTGTCGGCGGTCAGTTCGACGCTGGTATGGATGCGGGCGGCCTTGACCTGCAGGGCGAGGAACCCGCTGACCAGGACCAGGAACATCAACGGCACGGTGAACCGCAACCCCAGACCGGCCCGGTACTGGACCACGATCATCGCCAGTGCTGCCACCGGCCCGGCCAGCAGCCACAGCCAACTGGCGCCGCACTCGAACAGCAACGGTTCGGGCTTGCCGGAGCCTTGCGGTTGGGCGTCATTCACCGGCGTACCACTCCACGACTGCGGGCCGGCTCAGCACTACCGTGCCGACAATGATCGGCACCAATGCCAATGGCGCCAGCACGAAGCCGCCGAAGACACTGGCGATGGCGACCACCAGCACGATCGCAAGCGCAAGAGCCACGGCAGCGCGGCGGAATCTGGGGTCACGGCGGCGTGCCCGCCGCGCAAGCCACCCCAACGCGACGGCAGAAAGCATGAACAAAATGCCGATACCGCGATTCAGCCACAGCAGTGCGTTCACGGATTCGTCAGTCACCGAGGCAGGCTGTGTCCTGCGAACGGTCTCGAAACCCAACGATGCGGTTATCAGTCCACCGGCCATCAGCAGCGCGGCGCCGAGCACCAGCAACCAGTAAGCGGTGGTCACCGCGCTGGGTCGGGTCTCGCTCATAGTCAGGCAAGCCTAACGGTGCCGATCAGCGGCTGAAGAACCGGTGAGAGTCCGGCCGGTGCAGCAGATAGATCCCGCCGGCGATGAATACGGCGCCGAAGATGCCGGTCACGGCGTAGACCACCGCGGGCAACGGCGGGCGCGACGTGCCGAACAACCCCCCGACGGTGAAGAAGATGGTGACCAGCCCGCCGCTGGTGAGCAGCGTGCGGGCCCATCGATAACCCGACCGCAGCAGCGCCAGAAAACCTGCCACCACCCCACCCAGGATGGCGGCGGCGAATGCGGTCGTGACGAACACGAACGGGGACCCGGCCTCCTTGGCCGCCACGTAGGCGTCGGCGAGTTGACCGGTGACCATCAGCGGCACGGCGACCAGCCAGAGCCAGAAACCGGTGTCGACGTCGGCCGGCCGCGTCGGGGCGGTGCCGGCCGACTGGCCGGGGCGTGGATCGTTCACGCCAGCCAGCCCGCCGCCTCGGCCGCCCAATAGCTCAGCACGATGTCGGCGCCCGCCCGGCGGATGCACATCAGGGACTCCAGGGCGGCGGCGCGACCGTCCACCCAGCCGTTGGCCGCGGCGGCGCGGATCATCGCGTACTCCCCGGACACCTGGTAGGCCGCCACCGGCACCGGGGAGGCCGCCGCGGCCGCCGCCACGATGTCGAGATAGGCCATCGCCGGTTTGACCATGACGATGTCGGCGCCTTCCCCGACGTCGAGCAGCACCTCGCGGACGGCTTCGCGGCCATTGCCGCTGTCCTGCTGATAGGTGCGACGGTCGCCGGTGAGGCTGGAGCCCACCGCGTCGCGGAACGGCCCGTAGAACGCCGAGGCGAATTTCGCGGCGTAGGCGAGGATGGCCACATCGGTGAAACCGGCCGCATCCAGTCCGTCGCGAATAGCGGCCACCTGACCGTCCATCATGCCGCTCGGACCGACGACGTGAGCACCCGATTGTGCTTGTGCCACCGCAAGTTTGACGTACTGAGCGTTGGTGGCATCGTTATCGACCCGACCTCGAGCGTCGAGGACCCCGCAGTGCCCGTGATCGGTGAACTCATCCAGACAGGTGTCGGCCATCAGAACTGTCGCGTCCCCGAGGTCTTCGGCGAGGTCGCGCAGCGCCACGTTGAGGATCCCCTCCGGGTCGATACCGCAGGTGCCGAGGGAGTCTTTGTCCGATTCGCGTGGCACGCCGAAAATCATCAGTCCACCGACACCGGCCGCGACGGCGTCAGACGCCGCCCGCCGCAGCGAGTCGCGGGTGTGCTGGACGACGCCCGGCATGGAAGCGATCGGCCGCGGCTCGTCGATGCCGTCGGCCACGAACATGGGCAACACCAGATGCCGCGGTTCCAGCGACGTTTGGGCCACCAGCCGGCGCAGGGCCGGGGTCGACCGCAGCCGTCGGGGACGCTGCCGGGGGAATGTCATCGCCTGTGCCGACTGTGCCGGTTTAGCGGCGGCGGCTCTTCTTACGCGGTGGCGGCAACGCTCCCTCGGCCCGCAGCCGGGCGGCGTGCTCAGCCAGCGCATCCACCAGGGGGCCCATCGCCGCGGTCTCGGGCTGAACATCCACCCGCAGGCCGAATTCCGCCGCGGTCTCGGCGGTCTTGGGTCCGATGCAGGCGACGATGGTGCGGGCGTGCGGCTTGCCGGCGATGCCGACCAGGTTTCGCACCGTCGAGGAGGAGGTGAAGCAGACCGCGTCGAAGCCGCCGGTCTTGATCATCTCCCGGGTCTCCGCCGGCGGCGGGGCCGCGCGCACGGTGCGGTAGGCGGTGACGTCCTCGATCTCCCAGCCGCGCTCCCGCAGGCCTTCGGCGAGGGTTTCGGTGGCGATGTCGGCCCGTGGCAGCAGCACCCGGTTGACCGGGTCGAAAATGCTGTCATATTCCGGGAATTCGTCGAGTAGGCCCAGCGAGGACTGCTCACCGGAAGGAACCAACTCGGGACTGATCCCGAATGCGCGGACCCGGTCGGCCGTCGCCTCGCCCACGCAGGCGATCTTGACCCCGGAGAACGCCCGAGCATCCAGGCCGAATTCGCCGAACTTCTCCCACACCGCGCGCACCGCGTTGGTGGAGGTGAACACCACCCACTGGTAGCGGCCGTCGACCAAACCCTTCACGGCGCGTTCCATCTGCGCCGGGCTGCGCGGCGGTTCGACGGCGATGGTGGGCACCTCGATCGGCAGTGCGCCGTGGGCGATGAGCCGGTCACTCATGTCTCCGGCCTGTTCCTTGGTGCGCGGCACCAGAACGGTCCAGCCGTACAGCGCCCGACTCTCCCACCAGTTCAGCTTGGCTCGTGCGGTCACGGCTCGGCCGATGGTCACCACCAGCGGTCCGGCCAGCGGGCCCGCGGAGTCCCCGGCACCCAGCGCGCGGTCGGTCAGACCGTGCAGAGTCGACTCCACCGAACGTTGCGCGCAGGTGGTGCCCTGGGCGGTCACCACGCACGGCGTGTTGTCGGACAGCCCGTATTCGATGAGGGCGCGAGCGGCGTCGGCCAGGTGCGAAGCCGTCGCGGTCAGGATCAGCGGGCCCGGGGCGGCAGCCAGCGCAGCCCAATCCACCTCGCCGCGCACGTCGGCGACGGTGTGGGTGGAGCCAACCGGCAGCCCGGCATACGTCGGCACCGCCACGGTCGCGGGCAGACCGGGCACGATCTCGAACGGCAGATGCGTCTTGGACACCGCGGTCACCTCGACGCCGACCGCGTCCTCCGACAACGGGTCGCCGGCGACCAACCGCACCACGTCCACGCCGTTGCGGGCCTCGGCCACCAGCGTTTTGGCCACTTCGGCCGGCTCGCCCAGGGCCGGGCGGATATCTGGTCCGACGGTGAGCACCGGCGGGGCGGTCTGATCCTCACCGGCACCGTCGGGTGCCGGCCCGGCCGCGGGCGGCAGGTCGGTGCCGACAAGTTTGAGCACCGCCTCGGCGACGTCGGGGTCGGTGAACACACATGCAGCGTTGGCCAGGACGGTGCGCGCCCTAGTCGTCAGCAAGCCGGGGTCACCCGGGCCGGAGCCGACGAACGTGATACGCCCCGGATTTGCCTTGCGCCCTCTGGGGGTCGCGTGACCAGTCATAGCCTCTCCTGACCCACCGTTGTCACGGCAGTTCCAGCTCCTGCGACATGAGTTCTCGCGCGCCCAGTTCCAACAACTCCGCGGCGACCGAGAGCCCTAGCTCTGCGGCCCGGCCGGGATTGCCGATTCCGGACGCACGGATCACATCGGATCCGTCTGCCGCCGCCACGCAGGCGCGTAGCGACAGCTCCTCGAAGACGCGGCCGTCCTCATCGATGGACTCGACCACCTCAGCGATCGCTCCCACCGGCGCGGAACAACCCGCCTCCAGGTCGGCCAGCAGGACTCGCTCCGCGGTGACCGCGGTGCGGGTGTCGGGGTCATCCAACTCCGCCAACAGCGCCGCGAGCGCGGTGTCGCCGGATCGGCATTCCACCGCCAGCGCGCCCTGAGCGGGTGCTGGCAACATCTGTACCGGATCCAGTGTCTCGGTGACATCGCTGAGTCGTCCCAGTCGGGCCAAGCCCGCCCGGGCGACCAGGATGCCATCGAGATCACCGCTGCTTACCCTGTTCAACCTGGTGTCAAGGTTGCCTCTTAGGGGGCGGATTTCCAAACCGAGACCCAGTGCTCTAAGCTGCGCGGCCCGGCGCACCGACGACGTCCCGATGACCGATCCCACCGGCAACTCGCCCAGCACCAGCCCGTCCCGCGCGACAAGGGCGTCGCGGGGGTCCTCCCGCCGCGGAACTGCGGCGATGACGAACCGGTCGTCGGCGGCGGTCGGCAGATCCTTGTAGGAGTGCACCGCCATGTCGACCCGGCCGTCGGCGATCGCCTCGCGCAGGGCGGCGGTGAATACCCCGACCCCGATCTCGGCGACGGGTGCCGACGACAGGTCGCCCGCGGTGCTGATGATGACCAGTTCAGCGTCGTGGCCGCGCGCGATCAGTTGGTCCCGGATGGTGCCGGCCTGGGTGGTGGCCAAGAGGCTGCCCCGGGTACCGATCCGGATCAAGCGTCGGAATCCGTTGGGCGCAAAACCATTTCCCCGGCGGCTAAGGCGTCGACAGCCTGCGGGTCGAGTTCGAACAGCTCACGCAATGCCTCGGCGTAGGTATCGGCACCTGGCGCCCCGGCCAACTGCTTTACCCGCACGGTCGGGGCGTGCAGGAGTTTGTCGACGACCCGGCGGACGGTGCAGGCGACTTCCTGGCGCTGCTCGTGGCCGAGGTCCGGCAGCCGGCTTTCCAGGCGCAACAGTTCGGCTTCCACCAGGTCCGCGGCGCGCTGGCGTAGGGCTGTCACAGTCGGGGTGACCTCGGCCATCCGCTGACTGGCCAGATAGCTGGCGACCTCGGCTGCCACGATCCGGCGGGCGGCGTCGGCGGCGTCGGACGCGGCCCGGGCCGACGGCTCGCGCTGCACCCGGTCCATGTCGACCACCGAGACGCCGGGCAACCCTGCGACGGCGGGATCGACGTCGCGCGGCATGCCCAGATCGCACAGCACCAGCGGCGCGGTCAGTTCATCGCGCTGCGAGGCCGCCAGCGCGTGGTGCACATCAGCCAGTGACACCACCGGCCGCACCGCGCCGGTACAGCTGACCACCACGTCCGCGTCGACCAGTGCGGCGGGCAACTGATCCAGGGTCCACGCTTGGGCCGTGACGCCCTGCTCGGCGATGCTGGCCGCCAGGCGCTGGGCCCGCGGCAGCGACCGGTTGACCACGTTGACGTGGCCTACCCCGGCGCGCACCAGGTGCGCCGCGGTGAGGCTGCCCATCGAACCGGCGCCGATCACCGTCGCGGTCCGCCCCGCCAGCGCGGTGTAGGAGGGACCCAGTTCGGGGCGGTAGAGCCGTTCGGCGGCGACATGCAGGGCCACTGAGACCACGCTGCCACCGGCCGCGTCGATCGAAGTCTCCGAGTGCACCCGCTTGCCCACCGACAGTGCACGCTGGGACAGGTCATGCAGGATCCGCCCGACGGTCCGGTTGGCCTCGGCGGTGGCGTAGGCACGGCGGACCTGGCCTAGCACCTGCTGCTCGCCCACCACCGCGCTGTCGAGGCCGCTGGCGACCGCGAACAGATGCTCAACGGCTGCCTCGCTGTAGCGCACGTAGGCGTGCTTGGTGAGATCACCCATCGACAGGCCCGAGTGCTCGGCCAGTACCTGTCCGATCGCCGAGAGTCCGCCGTGGAATGCGTCCACAACGGCGTAGACCTCAACCCGGTTGCAGGTCGACAGGATCATCGCCTCAGTCACCAACGGGGACTGCAGCACCTGCTGGATCAGCTTGGCCTGATCGGATTCATCGGTGGAAAGCTGCTCGAGAACCGAGACCGGCGCACTGCGGTGAGACACCCCGAACAACAGGACGCTCACGGCACGATCACCTGGCTTGCTCCCTCAAGGCGGCGGAATGGCTCCCGACTGGTGTTTCTGGGGAGAGAAACTACTCGCAAGGTAATCCGTTCGCAGCGGCCCGACCAAATTCCCGGTTGATTGGGGTTGTTTGGGGCGGGGTCGTCACCGGTTCGTGACGTCGGCGCGCAACCGGGGCTCGTCGATATCCCAGTAGCTGTGCTCCCGGCCGTCGAGCAGGATCACCGGCAGCCGATCGCCGAACTCCGCCCGCAACGCCGGTTCGCCGGCCGCCGCCGCGGCGTCGACGTCGGTGCTGCTCAGCTCGAAATCCAGTTCAGCTGCCAGTTCGGCCAACCGGTGGAGCACCCGCTCGCACAGTCCGCAGCCGGAGCGGGTCAGCAGTTCGACATGTGCGCGGCTCATCACCGGTCAGTCTGGCACCCACCGATAGGGTTGGTGGCATGGGTTCCGGGGACGATCAGGCCCGCGCCGGGCAGTCCAGCGCCGAGCGGGCGGTCGAGGGTCCCGAATCGGTTCCCCCGCCACCGCTGGACCTGACCGCGGCGGCGTTCTTCGACGTCGACAACACCCTGGTGCAGGGTTCGTCGCTGGTGCACTTCGGCCGGGGTCTGGCGGCTCGTAAATACTTCCGGTACAGCGAGGTGTGGCAGTTCATTTACGCCCAAGCCAAGTTCCAGCTGACCGGCCGGGAGAACAGCGACGACGTCGCCGAGGGCCGGCGCAAGGCACTGGCCTTCATCGAGGGCCGCAACACCGCGGAACTGCGCACGCTCGGCGAGGAGATCTACGACGAGATCATCGCGGACAAGATCTGGCCGGGCACCCGGGCGCTGACGAGGGCGCACCTCGACGCCGGCCAGCAGGTCTGGCTGGTGACCGCGACCCCGTATGAGCTGGCCGAGACCATCGCCAGGCGGCTGGGTCTGACCGGGGCGCTGGGCACGATGGCCGAGTCGGTCGACGGGGTGTTCACCGGTCGGCTGGTCGGCGACATCCTGCACGGCCTGGGCAAGGCCCATGCGGTGCGTGCGCTGGCCATCCGGGAGGGCCTGAACCTGAAACGGTGCACGGCCTACTCCGACAGCTTCAACGACGTCCCGATGCTCTCGCTGGTGGGCACCGCGGTGGCGATCAACCCCGATGCCGATCTACGCGAACTGGCCCGGGAGAAGGGTTGGGAAATCAAGGATTTCCGCACCGCCCGCAAGGCCGCCAAGATCGGGGTGCCCTCGGCGCTGGCCTTGGGCGCGGTCGGCGGCGCCGTTGCCGCGGCCGTGTCGCGCCGCCATGAGAACGACTGAGGCGAACTTGGGGCCGCAGCACGACGCGATAAACTCCCCGAATGTCCTTTGCCAGCGACATCATCGGAACCCACTACCGCTATCCCGACTACTACCTGGTGGGCCGGGAGAAGATCCGCGAGTATTGCAACGCAGTCCAGTGCCAGGATCCGATCAGTCTCGATGAAGAGGCGGCCCGGGCCGCCGGGTATCCCGACGTCGTCGCGCCGCTGACGTTCATCGCCATCCCCGGCCGGCAAGTGCAGCTGGACATCTTCCGCAACTTCGATGTCGGCATCAATCTGGCCCGGGTGATCCACCGAGACCAGAAGATCACCTACCACCGGCCGATCTGCGCCGGGGACAAGCTGTACTTCGACTCGTGGCTGGAATCGGTGGTGGAGTCGTTCGGTGCCGTCATCAGCACGCTCCGAACCGAGGTTACCGACGCCGACGGCAAACCGGTGATGACGACCTTGGTCACGATGTTCGGCGAATCCGCGGGGTCCGAGGACGACAACGCTCAGGTGGCGGCCATCGCGGCGGCCGCGCTGGGCCGCCGGAACTGATCAGCCGCTGATCAGCCCAGGAACGTATTGCGCCGCTGGCTGAGCAGTGCGAACAGCGTCTGCTGGATGGTTTCGCGCACCTGATCGGTGATCTCGAAGGTGACCATCGGGTCATCGGCGGCGTGCTCGTCGTAATCGCTCGTGTCGATGGGCTCGCCGAAGGCGATATGCCACTTCGAGGGCAGCGGCACCAATCCCAACGGCCCCGCCAGCGGGAACAGTGGGGTTATCGGGAAGTACGGCGTCCCCAGCACCCTGGCGAGCAGCTTCACGTCGGCCAGCATCGGGTAAATCTCCTCCGAGCCGACGATCGAGCACGGGATGATCGGCGCCTTGGCGCGCAACGCCGCAGATACGAAGCCGCCCCGGCCGAAGCGCTGCAACTTGTAGCGGTCCCGGAACGGCTTGCCCAGGCCCTTGTAGCCCTCGGGGAACACCGCGGTGAGTTCGCCGTTGCCGAGCAGTCGATTGGCATCGGTGTTACAGGCCATGGTGTGGCCCGCCTTGCGGGCGATCGGACCGAGCACCGGAAGGTCGAAGAGCATGTCGGCGGCCAGCAGTCGCAGGTTGCGGTGCGCCGGGTGGTGGTCGTGGACGGCCACCGAGAGCATCGGCCCGTCGAAGGGCACGGTGCCGGCGTGATTGGCCACCACCAGGCCCGCCCCGGAGCTGGGTAGGTTTTCGATCCCACTGACCTCGACGCGGAACCACTTGTCGTAGAAGAAACGCAGGGTCGGCAAGACCACCGCGTCGTTGTACTCCGGATCGAAGCCGAACTCGTCGACGGCGTAGTCGCCGGCTAGTCGCTTACGCAGGAAGTCGGCCAGACCGGCGATCCGGGTGATGAGATCGTCGGCGTCGGCGTCGGCGTCGGCGCTGCGCTGCCGGCCGATCTGCCGGATGACGGCGTCGAGGTCCTCATCGACGGCCGGGGTCGGCACCCCCGACGAAGTCTTCCGGCCTGCACCGGACCGAGCCCCCGCTCGCGATGAATCGCCATGCAGGGGAATGACTTTCGCCTTCTCAACTGACACGACTACACCCGCCCAATCTCACTAGCCGACCCTCCCAGCCGCTGCACCAGAGCAAGTACGCGGTTCTCTACAGAGCGTACCCACCCGGTGTCGATGATGGGCGTCAGGCCTCGCCCTTGAACGAAATCGTCAAAAGCCTCCAACGTGGTCCACTTGGGCTGGAAGCCGAGTTCGGCCCGCATCCGGGCGGTGTCCATCACCCGGCCGTAGCTCAGATAGTCCAGCTGATCCCGGTTGACCTCGCTGTTCATCGTCGCTTTGCGCACCGAGTCCACCACCCGAACCCCGAAGGTGGGCACCGCCAGCGGCAACCGGCCGGCCCGCCGGATGGCCTGCGACATCATGATGATTCCGTCGGCGCCGATGTTGAACGTTCCGGCACGGCCAGCCATCGTCGCGCGTTCCAGGGCGCCCAGGGCATCCTGCTCGTGCAGCAGTTGCAGCCGGGAGTCGTGCCCGAACACCGTGGGCACCACCGGCCCGGTCAGGTAGCGGGACAGCGCGGTGTCCATCGCCGGGCCGATCATGTTGGCCAACCGCAGGATGGTCACGGCGATATCGGGCCGACGCCGGGCCAATCCGCGGGCATAGCCCTCGATGTCGAGGCTGTCGTGGGCGAAGCCGTCGCCGAGCGGTCGGCGGCTGCTGCTGTCCTCGGTGTGCCAGACCGGGTCATACGGGTGCGATCCGTAGACCTCCGAGGTGGACTTCAGGATGACCCGCCGCACCGTCGGCGCCTTCTGGCAGGCCGCGAACAGCTGCATCGCACCCATCACGTTGAGCTCTTTGAGGGTGGCACCGCCACCGGAGCGTGGTGCGTAGGAGGCCGCCGCGGCATGGACCACCGTGTCGACGTCGCTGTTGCGGATCACCTTGGCGATGAACGGATTGCGGATGTCGGCGCGGACGAACTCCGCGCGGCCCATTCGCCGCTGCAGATCCTTGCTCGGGGCGATCGCATCGACCGCGATGACCTTGTTGATCAGCGGGTTCTGCGCCAACCGGGCGGTGAGGTAGCCGCCAAGGAAGCGGCATGCACCAGTCACCAGCACCACTTTGGGGTAGTGCGGTGCGTCAACGCCAGAGCGTCCGGAATCCATGCGCTAGAGCCTATCGGTCATCGCCCCGGTCGGCAGGATGCGCGGCGCGGGACGAGGGGCGTGGCTGGTTCCGGGGCTACTTACCGAGTTTTCTGCGCTGAACCCGGGTGCGACGCAGAAGCTTGCGGTGCTTCTTCTTGGACATGCGCTTGCGGCGCTTCTTGATGACTGAACCCATGAACTCCGCTACCTAAGTGCTTCAAACGCCCCTTACGGGCATGACTGTGTGGGGACTTACCTTACCCAAGTGGACAGACCGACCTCGCGCCCCGGGGGGCGCGCATCGTCACCCGGCGTCGAAGTACGAGGTCTCGAGCAGATCGTGGACGGCTTTGGCGTGCACCCGGAAGGACCGGCCCACCCGCACGGCAGGCAGTTCACCGTTGTGGACCAGGCGGTAGACGGTCATCTTGCTGACGCGCATCAGGGCGGCCACTTCCGCGACGGTCAGAAACTGAGTTCTGGTCACCGGCTGCCCTTCGGCCGCGCCGGCGTCGCGCGCCGATTTTCCGCCAGCGGAATCCCGCCCATTCATAGACGTCATCGCAACCCAATCGGTTAGGCACGAACAGTTCCAGCGGCTTCCCCACCGCTGGCACCAACCCGTGCGTTACGAGGAGAATAGCGTGGCCAATGGGTCTCGTGCGACGGGTGTTTGTTATTCCGCCAGAGAATTCTCAAATTACTCGGATGTAACTCCGAGCTGCTCAGAGCGGGTTTTTGCGGCATCCACCGCGTCGGCGACCGCGGCACGCAAACCACCCCGTTCCAGTTCACGCAGGCCAGCAGCGGTTGTGCCACCCGGGGAGGTCACCAGCGCGCGCAACTCGGCCGCGGTGGTGTCCGGTCGGCCCAGCTGATCGGTCTGCACGGCCTCCAGCCGATCCAGCAGCATGGCCGCGGCTCCGGCGAACGTCTGAACCGCAAGATCGGTGGCCACCGGACGGGTCAGGCCGCTGGCCACCCCGGCGTCGACCAACGCCTCCAGGAACAGGAAGAAGTAGGCCGGACCGGATCCCGAGACCGCGGTGACAGCGTCCATCTGGCTCTCCGGAACGGTCAGTACCGCTCCGACGCTTTCGAAGAGCTCGGCCGCCTCACTCATCTGGTCGGCGGTGGCAAACCGGCCGCCCGCCAGGGCGCTGACCCCGGCGCCAACCAGAGCAGGCGTGTTGGGCATCACCCGGATGACCGGGGACCCAGCCGGCAACCGGGATTCATAGAAGCCGGTCGTCACCCCGGCGATCACACTGATCAATACCTGTTCGACGGTGTTGCCCTCGGCTTTGGTTGCGGCGTCGGCGATCTCGGCGACGACCGCTTCGACGTCGCCGGGCTTGACGGCGAGGATCACGAAGGCGGCGTTTTCCACGGCGTCGGCCAGATCGGTCACCCGCACGGAGTAGGTCTGGGACAAGTGGTCGGCGCGCCCGGAGGACTTCTCAGCAACCACCAGGTCCCGGGTCGGGCGTCCCGCTTTGAGCAACCCCGACAGCAGCGCCTCGCCCATGTTGCCGCCACCGACGATCGCAATCCTGGCCATAACGCAGAACCCTACCGACCGGGCACCAGCGCTAGCTGGCGGGTTTGCACCACGATGCGCCCGGTGCTGTCGATGACGGTGTGGTCCTCGTCGAACCAGTCCTGGCCGATCTGGGTGGCGGTACACAGCACCCGCAGCCAGCCGTCGGCGGGCAGCGCCCGCAAATAGGCCGTCAACTGGACGGTCGGGGCCCAGCCCCGCCGGCCGACCGCGTAGGACACCGGCAGCGAGATGTCACCGCACATCAGGGCGAAGAACTCGTCGACGGGACCCTCCTTGGGCCGCACCCAGAAGGTGAACATCAGCGGTTGGTCGCCGTCGAGTTCCTCGATAACCCTCGGGTGGATGGCGCAACCGCGGGCGAGGTTGTTGATCGCCGCACCGGGATGGCCCGGACCGATCATCGGCACGTCCGCCGGCGGCTGGGCGGGCACCAGGGCGGACAGCGGCGCGTCGACCCACAGCGGCTGCGCGTCGTGCTCGGGTTCACCGAGGGTGACCACCGCATGCACGCACGAGCGATCGCCCTGGATCAGTTCCACGTCCACCAGGCCGATTCGGCGGCCGCGCTTGCGCACTGCGGTGACCAGACGCACGGCGCCGGGATCGGGCGCGGAGAGGAAGTTCGCCGAGACGGCCACCGGTTGGGCCACCGGGGAGGCCACCGGGGAGGCACTGTCGTCGGGTCCTCGGTTGTAGGCGACCCGGGCGGCCTTGGCGCACAGCGCAACCATCACCCCGCCGTGCACCTTCGGCCCAATCGTCCAGTTCTCGTTGAGATCGGCCTCGAACTCCGCCTCGGTGTTCGGACCTCCGCCAACGCGGTGCAACGCCATCGCATCGGAGAACCGCGGGATCATGCCCGAACCCTTTCGATCACCGGAGCAGATGGGTGCGGGCGAACTCTAGCGACTCGGTCAGCAGGGCGTCACGCTCGGCTTTGGAGCGAGCCCCCGAGGTGGTCACCTCGAGTACGACATGACCGGCGAAGTCGCTGCCGGCCAGCATCTGGCACACCTCGTAGGTGGGCTGGGTGCCCCGGCCGGGCACCAGATGTTCATCGGTGGAGGCGCCGTTTCCGTCGCACAGGTGCAGGTGCACCAGTCCGTCGCCCATCCGCCGCGCCATGTCCAGGGCGTCGGTGCCGGCGGTGGCGGTGTGCGAGAGGTCCAGGGTGTAGTGAGCATGGTTGCCGTCGATCGGGTCGTAGGACGGCGCGAAGGCTGAGACCGCCGCCCCGGGGCGCCCGCCGCGGCGCCGCATCCGTTCGATGGAGGACTGCGCGGAGCCGAAGAACCGGTCGGCCCGGAACGGGAACATGTTCTCCACTGCCACCATGACGTCGCTGCGTTCCTCCAGCCAGGCCACCTGGTCGCTGAAGCCCTCGGCGTAGCGGCGCTGCCAGCGGAACGGGGGATGCACCACGACGGTCTGCGCGCCGAGTCGCTCGGCGGCCTGCACGCTGCGGTTGAGTTTGGCAATCGGATCCGGCCCCCACACCCGCTGTGAGATCAGCAGACACGGTGCGTGTACCGAGAGCACCGGGACGCCGTAGCGGCGGGACAGCTGCGAGATGGCGCCGACGTCCTGGCTGATCGGCTCGGCCCACACCATTAATTCGACGCCGTCGTATCCCAATTCCGCCGCGTACTCGAACGCGGCTTCAGTCTTGAGGGGGTAGACCGAAGCGGTCGACAAGCCGACCTTGATTGCTGGGCGCACTGTGTCAGTGGACTTCCGGGTCAGGTGGATTGCAGGGCCAGTGGACCCAAAGTCACCAGCAGGCCGACGGCAACTGCGGTCAGGGTACTGACGATGTCTTCGGTCTTGCGGACGAACCGAACGGCGGCGGCCAACGTCAGCACGACCAGCACCGCAAGGATGAGCGCGACAAGGTTATTCCACCGCCACAGCTGGTCGAACGCGATGAACAACCCGGCCCCGAACGCCACCGCGAGCAGCGACTGCAACACCGCCGCTGCGCTGCCCAACAGGGTGCCGGTGACTCCGCGAGGCGGACCCGGTACCGCCGACGACGCTGCCGGGTCGGCGCTGATGTATTCGCCGACATCTTCGTCGGTGTCAGCCGCGATGCCACGCCGAGCCAGGTCGTCGGCGACAGTACCGCCGGAGAACAAGGTGTCCGTCGAGCCGCGCAGATAGGACCGCAACTCCTCGACCTCACCGGCAGGCTGGTCGACGAGGTCGGCAAGATTCACTGACTCCTCGACCGGGTCGTAGGCCATCTGCTCGGCACCTGAGGACCGACGCAGCGGGCGGGGGTCGTCACTGAGTTCGGGTCCGTCACCGCGCCGTGGCTGCGGGTCACCGGACAGCGGCGGGGCTATGAGCGGCGCCGGCTCGATCTGCTCGACCTCGGCTACGGCTTCTGTGTAAACGGCTTCTGTGTAAACGGCTTCTGCGTAAACGGCTTCTTCGGCTACGGCTTCTTCGTAGACCGGTTCCGCGTAGACGGCTTCCGCGTAGACGGCTTCCGCGTATCCGGTGGCTTCGTCAGTGGCCTCCTCGTAGGTGACCTCCCCGTAGGTGACCTCCCCGTAGGCGGTCTCCCCGTAGGAGACTTCCTCGTAGGTGACGTCCTCGTAGACGGTCTCCCCGTAGGAGACTTCCTCGTAGGTGACGTCCTCGTAGGTGACGTCCTCGTAGGTGACGTCCTCGTAGACGGTTTCCGTATAGACGGTCTCGTCGGCAACCGCTTCCTGGTAGACCGGCTCTGCGTACACCGCCTCCCCGGCGGGCACGACCGGAATCTCGCCGGTCAGTTCCGCGACCGACACCCCGTCGCTGTTCCTGCGTCCCCGTCGGCGGCGCCGTCCGCCCACCGGCGGCGACCCGATGGTCCCGTTGCGAGCCAGTAACTCGGCGACCGAGACCGGCCGCGTGTCGTCATCTGGTGCGCTCATCTGTCCTGCCTCTCAATTGGCCCGCGCAGCCTGCACCAGCGCGGACCCGTCAGCCTCACTGTCCAGTCGGCGCAGAATGATGCCCTCGCGCAGCGCCCACGGACAGATCTGCATCGCTTCCAACGACAGTGCTCTCATACTCGCCTCCGCCACCAGGGCACCGGCCACGATCTGGGGGGCCCGCTCGGCACTGACCCCTTCCAGATCGGCACGGTCTGCAGTGGTCATCCTAGAGATGAATGCAATGAGCTGACGAAGGCCGTTGGCGGTGAGCACGCGCTTGACGCGCGGTCCGGCTGCCGAGGGTGCCGCACCGGTCAACCGCGCCAGCGACCGAAAAGTCTTGGAGGTGCCCACCGCGAGTTCGGCCGGGCCGGCATCGAGCACTGTTTGGGCCGCCTCTGCCAGTTCACTGTCCAGCCAGTCCCGCAACATCTCCACCCGCCGCCGGCCGGGGGGATCGTCGGGCAGCCACTCCCGGGTCAGCCGGCCGGCGCCCAGTGGCAGTGTCAACGCGACGTCGGGCTCTTCATCCACCCCGGAGGACAGCTCCAGTGACCCGCCGCCGATGTCGAGGTCGATGATGCGGCCGGCGCTCCACCCGAACCAGCGCCGTACCGCCAGGAAGGTCAGCCGCGATTCATCGACACCGGCGAGAACCTGCAGATCCACCCCGGTTTCGGCCCGCACGCGCGCCAGCACGTCTTCACAGTTCGCAGCGTCGCGCACTGCGGAGGTCGCGAACGCCATCACGTCCTCACAGCCGGAACTGCGGGCGATTTTGGAGAACTCGCTGACGGTAGAGATCAGCTTCTCCGCCCCCCGACGACTCAACTTTCCGGAGTCGTCGATGGACTCGGCGAGCCGCAACGGCGCCTTCGTCGAACTCATAGGGGTGGGATGCCCACCGCGGTGCGCGTCGACCACAAGCAGATGAACCGTGTTGCTGCCCACGTCGAGAACGCCCAATCGCACGGCTACAACCTAGCGGGCTGGGTGGTCTACCGTTGGACTCCGTGACACGCAGGCACCCTGGCGAGGTCAACTTGGACTTCCCCCGCGAGTGGGTGGAGTTCTACGACCCCGCCAATCCGGAGCACTTGATCGCCGCCGATCTGACCTGGCTGCTGTCGGACTGGACCTGCGTCTTCGGCACGCCCGCCTGCCAGGGCACCGTCGAGGGCCGGCCCGATGATGGCTGCTGCTCGCACGGCGCGTTCCTGTCCGACGACGACGACCGCGCCAGCCTCGATGACGCCGTCAAGAAGCTGACCGACTCCGATTGGCAGTTCCGGGACAAGGGCCTGGGCCCCAAGGGGTATCTGGAGATGGACTCCTACGAGGACAAACCGAACCTGCGGACCCGCAAGTACAAAGGTGCCTGCATCTTTCTGAACCGGCCCGGCTTCAGCGGCGGTATCGGGTGCGCGCTGCACTCCAAGGCGCTCCAGCTCGGTGTTGAGCCACTGACGATGAAGCCGGAGGTGTGCTGGCAACTGCCGATCCGGCGTGTCCAGGAATGGGTGACGCGGCCCGACGGTAGCGAAATCCTCAAGACCACCATCACCGAGTACGACCGGCGGGGCTGGGGTGAGGGTGGGGAGGACCTCCACTGGTACTGCACCAGCGATCCTGCCGCCCACGTCGGAAAAAAGCCGGTATGGCAGTCCTACGCCCCCGAACTCACCGAGTTGCTCGGGAAGCAGGCGTACGCGGAGCTGGCCGGGATGTGCAAACGGCGCGGCGGCTTTCCGCTGATCGCCATCCACCCGGCGACCGGCGTGGCCCGCGGCTAGAGCGGGTCATCCCTCCAGCTTGTAGCCCAGGCCACGCACCGTCAGCAGGCGGACGGGGTTGGTCGGGTCGGGCTCGATCTTGGACCGCAAGCGCTTGACGTGGACGTCGAGGGTTTTGGTATCCCCCACGTAGTCCGCACCCCAAACCCGGTCGATCAGTTGCCCGCGGGTCAGCACCCGGCCCCTGTTTCGCATCAGAAAAGCCAGGAGTTCGAACTCCTTCAGCGGCATTGGTACCTGCAGCCCGTCGACAGTGACGATGTGGCGCTCGATATCCATCCGCACCGGGCCCGCCTCAAGGACCCTCTCACCGGCATCGTCGGCGTCGGCCCCGCGGCGCAGAACGGCTCGGATGCGGGCGATGAGTTCGCGCGCCGAATACGGCTTGGTGACATAGTCATCGGCTCCGAGTTCGAGGCCGACGACTTTGTCGATTTCGCTGTCCCTGGCGGTGACCATGATCACCGGGACGCTGGATCGTGCCCGCAGGTGCCTGCACACCTCCGTGCCGCTCATCCCGGGGAGCATCAGATCGAGCAACACGATGTCTGCGCCGGCGCGGTCGAACTCAGCCAACGCAGAGGGCCCGTCTGCGACCACGGTTACCTCGAATCCCTCCTTGCGCAACAGATATGCAAGCGGGTCGGCCAGCGACTCCTCGTCCTCGACGATCAACACCTGAATCACTTCTCCTCCTGATCTTCATTGTCGCGGGTGTCAGGACCGCCATAGGCGGGGATGGACAACGTGAATGTCGAACCGGTTCCACGCCTGCTCCACAACCGGATACTGCCGTTGTGATTGGCGGCGACGTGCTTGACGATGGCCAGTCCCAGCCCGGTTCCCCCGGTGGCACGCGACCTGGCCTTGTCCACTCGAAAGAACCGCTCGAAGACTCTCTCCTGATCTTCAAGGGCGATACCGATCCCTCGATCGGTCACCGCGATCTCCACCGTGTCGCCGCGTCGACGACGGCTGATCGACACTGTCGAACTTCTCGGTGAGTAGGCGATCGCGTTGGAGATCAGGTTGGCGATCGCCGTGACCAGCAATGCTTCGTCGCCCAGCACCTGCAGCCCGGTCGCATCGTCGATCCTGACCGCGATGGCTTCCTTTTCGGCGACCACCTTATGTCGGGAAATCGCTTCCTGCACAACGGTATCCACATCAACAGCCACAAGATCGGGCAGCCGCTCGGCACCCTGCAGACGAGAAAGCTCGATCAATTCGCCGACCATGCCGGCCAGTCGCTGCGACTCGGTGTAGATCTTGCCCCCGAACCGCTGCACGGTCTCCGGTTCATCGGTGGACTCCAGCAGTGCCTCCGACAGGACCCCCATCGCGGCAACCGGTGTCTTGAGTTCGTGGCTGACGTTCGCGACGAAGTCCCGCCGACTTGCCTCCATACGAACCTGCTCGGACTGGTCATCGAGGTAGATAACCGCCAACCGGGGCGACTGATCGCTCAACAGACGGATCGTGCCATGCACCGCCAGGCCGGCGCGTCGCCCGGACAGGCCCCGCGGCGCGGAAAGATCCACCTGGGTGTCCTGACCCGTGGCCAGGGTCCGCTGCGCGACTTCCCACAGGCGCTCATCGAGCACACCTTCGCGCATCAATCCCATCTCGGAAACCCGCTGATTCATGACGGGCACCCCCCGGGTGGAGTCGACGACGAGAACACCCATCGGCGCGTTGGAAACCGCGCGCTGCAATAACTCCGCCACCGTCAACCTGGCCTCGGCGTCGGCGGACCGACGCCGCCGAGCCAGGGGCACCACGCGGGGAAAGACCGTGCCGAGCGCGAAGCCCACCAGTCCGGCGAGGACCGCGAGCGCGACCGCGCTAACACTCACGCCGAAAGCGTACGCACCCGCGGGCGGACCCGGTAAACCCGGTATGACCGCCGAACTGCGAGTTCAGTGGACGTTTACCCGTTGTTCCATTGCCCGGACTTCTACTTCGAGCCCTGGCTGGCGACGGCGGCAGCGCCGGCGGCGGCCGCCGCCGGATCGAGGTATGTGCCGCCCACCACGAGCGGCTTCAGATCACGGTCGAGGTCGTAACGCAGCGGGATGCCGGTCGGGATATTCAGGCTCACCACGTCCTCGTCGGACATCCCGTCCAGGTACTTCACCAGCGCCCGAAGGGAGTTGCCGTGCGCGGCGATCAGCACCGTCTTACCCGCCCGCAGGTCGGAGGCGATGGTGCTCTCGAAATACGGGACGAACCGGGTGACCACGTCGGCCAGACATTCGGTCAGCGGACCGCCGTCGATGTCGGCGTAGCGCGGATCGGCGTCCTGACTGAACTCACTGCCGCGCTCGATCGGCGGCGGCGGGGTGTCGTAGCTGCGCCGCCAGGCCATGAACTGCTCCTCGCCGTACTTGGCTTTGGTCGCAGCCTTGTCCAGACCCTGCAGCGCACCGTAGTGCCGCTCGTTGAGCCGCCAGTCCCGGTGCACCGGGATCCAGTGCCGGTCGGCCTTGTCCAGTGCGATGTTCGCGGTGGTGATCGCCCGGCGAAGCAGCGAGGTGTACAGCACATCGGGCAGCCGGTCCTGACCGGCGATCAGTTCACCGGCGCGGGCCGCCTCAGCGCGTCCCTTGTCGGTGAGATCGACGTCCACCCAGCCGGTGAACTGATTGAGGGCATTCCACTGGCTTTCGCCGTGGCGGAGCAGGATTAGCGTGCAGTCGCCGTCAGCCATACGGGAAGTGTCTCACGACGACGCTCACTGATTGTCGGGTTCGACAGCGCCGTTCGGATCGTCCTCGCCGATGAGGTGCTCGAAGGCTTCGAGGTTTTTCAGCGACTCCCCACGGGCCACCCGCCAGGCCCACTCTTTGCGGATGGACGACGCGAAGCCCAGTTCGAGCAGTGTGTTGAAGTCGCTGTTGACCGCCTCGACGACCTGCCCGAGTACCCGGTCGACCTCGTCGGCGTTGATCACGTCCAGGGCCAGGCGACCGATGAGGTAGACGTCGCCGATGTTGTCCAGGGTGTACGCCACCCCGTAGAGCCGACGGTTGCGCTTGAGCAGGAAGCGGTAGACACCCTCATGGTTCTCGTCGGGCCGGCGGCAGACGAAGGCTTCCACCCGAACCGAGTGCTCGCCGATGGACAGCAGGGTGTTGGTGATCAGCTTGCGATCCCCCGGCAACTCGACGATGAGCCCGGGCAGGCCACCGTGGGCGCCCTCGTAGCGGGTGAAATTCAGCCCATGCTCGGTGAGGGTCGCTTCGATCTCCTGCTGAACGCGACGCCCCTCGCGGCGCGGATCGCCGGCCATTACGCGCGCACCCCGCGGCGCATCGTCCAACGGCGTCCTGGCCGTCGCCCGGAGAGGTCACGATCCGAGCGATGGGTCCGGCGGTAGTCGGCGATTGCCCGGCTGTAGCTGCCGAGCAGCGCATCGACGGTGTGGTCCCAGGAGAACCGCGCCGCATGGGCGATCGCCGCCTGACGCAGGGCATCGGCGTCGGAGCCGAGCAGCTCGGTGATGGCATCGGCCCACTGCTGGGGGTCGTGACCGGTGATCAGGGTGCCACTGCGCCCGTCGGCCACGGCGACCGGCAGCCCGCCGACCGCGGCCGCGGCCACCGGCGTTCCGCAGGCCTGCGCTTCCACGGCGACCAAACCGAACGACTCCGAGTAGCTCGGCACGGCGACCAGGTCGGCAGCCCGGTAAACGTTGACCAGTTGATCGCGCGGCTGCGGTGGCAGGAAGGTCACCCGATCGGCGATACCGAGATCGTCGACCAGCCGGATGAGGCTGTCGGGGGCGGCCAGCCCGCTGCCGGACACACCGCCGGCGACCACGATACGAACCGGGCCGGACGGCGTCGGCGGCAGCAAAGCCGCCGCCCGCAGCAGAACGTCGGGGGCCTTCAGCGGCTGTATCCGGCCGACGAACGCCACGATCGGCTGCTCGGCGGGCAACCCCAGGGCGGCGCGGGCCACCGACCGGTCACCGGGGGTGAACATCTGCAAGTCGACACCCGGATGCACCACGTCAATCCGGGACGGATCGGCGCCGTGCAGCGAAACCAACTGCCGCGCTTCATCTTCGGTGTTGACGATGAGTCGGTCGGCCTCGTCGACCACCTGCTGTTCACCGACGGAGCGCAGCGGCGGCTCGGGAGCATCGCCGTCGGCCAGCGCCGCGTTCTTCACCGCCGCCAGGGTGTGGGCGGTGTGGACCAGCGGGACCGCCCAACGGTCACGGGCCAGCCAGCCGACCTGACCGGAAAGCCAGTAGTGCGAATGGACGATGTCGTAGTGGCCCGGTTCGTGGTTGGCCTCGGCCCGCAGTACCGCGGCGGTGAATGCGCACAGCTGCGTCGGCAGGTCGTATTTGTCCAGCCCCTCGAAGGGCCCGGCGACCACATTGCGCACCAGCACACCCGGGGCCACCCGCACTGTCGGCGGATCGGCCGATGACGTGGCCCGGGTGAAGATCTCGACGTCCACCCCTCGGGCTGCCATGTGCAGCGCGGTCTGCAGAACGTAGACGTTCATTCCGCCGGCATCGCCGGTACCCGGCTGGGCCAGCGGCGAGGTGTGCACCGACAGAACCGCCACCCGGCGCGGCAGCACACCGGCGTCGGAGGGGTCCCGGGGATGCCGCACGGATCCATCATGCCGGACGACGGCACCGGCGTCTCGCGGCGTCCTGGCTAGAGTCGGTGCGATGACCGTCCATTCGCGCGTCGCTGTGGTGACCGGGGCCAGTTCGGGTATCGGCGAGGCGACCGCCAGAACGCTTGCCGCCCAGGGATTCCACGTCGTCGCGATGGCCCGGCGTGCCGACCGAATCGAGCGACTCGCCGCCGAAATCGGCGGCACGGCCGTGGCCGGGGACGTCACCGACGGAGCCGCGGTGGACTCCCTGGCGCAACGACTCGAGCGGGTCGACGTGCTGGTGAACAACGCCGGCGGAGCCAAGGGCCTGCAACCTGTTGCCGAAGCCGACCTCGACGATTGGCGCTGGATGTGGGAGACCAACGTCATCGGGACATTGCGAGTCACCCGCGCGCTGCTGCCGGCGTTGATCGCCTCCGGCAATGGGCTGATCGTCACCGTCACCTCGATCGCCGCCCTGGAGGTTTACGACGGCGGCGCCGGCTACACCGCAGCCAAGCACGCCCAGGCCGCGCTGCACCGCACGCTGCGCGGTGAACTGCTGGGGAAGCCGGTACGGCTGACCGAGATCGCGCCCGGCGCGGTGGAGACGGAGTTCTCCCTGGTCCGCTTCGGCGGTGACGCCCGACGGGCCGAAGCCGTCTACACCGGCATCACCCCTTTGGTGGCGCAGGATGTCGCGGAGGTGATCGGCTTCGTCGCCTCCCGGCCGGCGCATGTCAACCTCGACCAGATCGTCATCCGGCCCCGCGATCAGGCCAGCGCGAGCCGATACAACCGCCGCCCCTAGAGAGCGCAGCCCACCAGCACCGGCTCAGGAACCAGGGTTACCCCGAATGCGGCCAGCACCCCGTCCCGGACCGTGCGGGCCAACGCCAGCACATCGGCGGTGCGGGCCCCGCCACGATTGGTCAGGGCGAGGGCGTGTTTTCCGGACAACCGGCACGGGCCCGACCCGGGATAGCCCTTGCCGAACCCGGCCTGCTCCACCAGCCACCCGGCGGCCAGCTTGACTCCACCGTCGGCCGGGTAGTGCGGGACGGCTACCGCCGACTGCGCGCGGATCGTGGTGAACTGATCCTCCGACACCACCGGATTGGTGAAAAACGAACCGACACTCCAGGTGTCGTGGTCATCGGGGTCACAGACCATGCCCTTGGCTGCGCGCAGCGCCAGCACGTTGGCACGCACCCGCCGCGGATCGGTCCGGTCGCCGGCGGCAACGCCGAGTGCGGCGGCGAGTTCGGCATAACGCACCGGGGCAGAGCGCCCATGCGGATCGAGGGTGAACTCCACCTCCAGGACGGTGGCGTCCGCGGAGTTCTTCAGAACGCTGTGCCGGTAACCGAACCCCAACTCACCGGCGTCCACCCACCCCACCTCGCCGGTGCGGCGATCCAGCAGCAGAACCCGGCTCATGCAATCGGCCACCTCGACGCCGTAGGCGCCGACGTTCTGCACCGGCGTGGCTCCAGCCGAGCCGGGGATACCCGAAAGGCATTCCAGCCCGCCAAGATCGGCCTGCACCGACTCGGCGACGACGGCATCCCAGTCCGCCCCGGCCTGGGCCCGCAGCGTCGAGGCCTGGATCGTGATCCCGACGTTGGCCAGAACCACCACGGTGAGGTCGGTCAGATCGTCGGCGATGACGACGTTGGAACCACCCCCGAGAACCAGTGCCGGCTCACCGGATCGGTCCAGGGTGCGCAGCGTGGCAACGATCTGCTCGGTGCTGACACAGGTGATCACGCGGCGGGCAACCGGCCCGACCCGCAGCGTCGTCAGTGGCGCCAACGGCACGCCGAAGGCGACCTGCGCTCCGCCGAAATCCTCCCCTAGGGCCACGCCGGGTAACGGTAGCCTCAACCGCTATGCCGCGTTCGTTCGACATGGCCACCGATTACGAGTGCACGGTGCAGCAGGTCCATGAGGCCTTCTGCGACCGCCAGTACTGGACGGCCCGCCTGGCCGCCTCGGGCGTCGACGACTGGACGCTGAACTCTTTCCAGGTGGGCGACGACGGCGGCTTGGACGTGGTGACCACGCAGGTGCTGCGCGCCCAACGACTGCCCGGAGTGGTGCAGCAATTCCACCACGGCGATCTGGAGATCCGGCGGGCCGAGACCTGGACTGCCCTGTCCGAGGGAACCGCGCGGGCCTCGGTGGCCGGTTCCATCGCGCGGGCACCCGTGGCGGTTAACGGCGAGGCGTCCTTGTCGGCCGTCGACGGGCGGGCGCGGCTGGTCTTCCAGGCCGCCGTGGAGGTCCGCATCCCGCTGGTCGGCGGCAAGATGGAGAAGTTCATCGGAGCCCAGTTGATCGACCTGCTCAACACCGAGCAGGAGTTCACCATCAGGTGGATCGGTGATGGCGACGGGAGATAAGGCCGGGAGATAAGGCAGAGTTGAACCAATGCCCCGCAGCATGACCTTCGACATCGACGTGGAACTGCCCGCCGCGAAGATGTACGACCTGTTCACCAAGGTGGACTACTGGCAGGATCTCGTCGGTTTCTACCGGGACAACGCCGCCCGCACCGAGATCGAGCACTTCTCCTCCGACGACACCGGCACCCATGTGACCTTTGCCCACATCATGTCGGCCCAAGACCTTCCCCCGATCGCGCGGCCGGTTTTGCCGGGCACCTTCGTGGTCACCCGCGAGCAGCACTTCGAGCCTTTCCACACCGACACCAACCGGGCCTTGGGCCGCTACCTCGCGCACATCCCCGCCCCGGTGGAACTGACCGGCGACTACGTGCTGGCCGACACCGAACGCGGCAGCCGGATGCGGTTGGAGAGCCGCTGCCAGGTACGGGTGCCGCTGATCGGCGGCCAGATCGAACAGTTGGTCATGGGTGGGCTGCGGATGCTGTTCGAAAGTGAGGGCGAGTTCACCGCCGAGTGGATCACCGGTCATCGCTAGAGCGCGCCGACCGGTCGGAATTCCGACCCGCGGAACCACCGGCGCCAACCGGCTGCGCCGGGCCGACCGGTGGTTGATGCGCTCCCCGCCGGTGTTGGCCGCGTTGAACACCGCCGAGGTACCGGTGGTGATCGACCTGGGCTATGGACGGCTGCCGGTCACCACACTGGAATTGGCCGCCCGGTTGCACTCGGTGCGGCCCGACGTGCGGGTGGTCGGTCTGGAGATCGACCCGGATCGGGTGGACGCGGCCCGCGACAGCGCCGCCGGTGGCGCCGAATTCCGGCTCGGCGGTTTCGAACTGGCCGGCTTTCACCCGGTTCTGGTCCGTGCGTTCAACGTGCTGCGCCAGTACCCCGAGGACGCGGTGGTCGCCGCGTGGCGAACCATGCAGGACAACCTGGCACCCGGCGGGCTGCTGCTGGACGGCACCTGCGATGAACTCGGCCGCCGCTGCTGCTGGGTGCTGCTGGATCGTGACGGCCCACTGAGCCTGACGCTGGCCTGCGACCCGAAGGCCATCGACCGGCCGTCGGACCTCGCTGAACGGCTACCGAAAGTGCTTATCCACCAAAACATTCCCGGGCAGCCGATCCACACTCTGCTCGACGCGGCGGACCGGGCCTGGGCGGCAGCGGCCGGGCAGTCGGCGTTCGGGCCGCGGGCCCGGTGGCGGGCGATGCTGGCCGGACTGCGGTCGGCCGGGGTCGGACTCGAGGTCCAGCGCCGCACTTCCCGCGATGCGGTGCTGACGGTGCCGTGGGCGTCCGTCGCCCCGCCGGACCTTGCTCACTAACCTTGAGCGCATGCGGATCGCACTGGCCCAGATTCTGGCCGGCACCGACCCGGCCGCGAACTTGGCGACCGTCGCCGACTGCACCCGCCGGGCGGCCGACGCCGGCGCGCGCCTGGTGGTGTTCCCGGAGGCGACCATGTGCCGGTTCGGCGTCCCACTGGGGGAAATCGCAGAACCGATCGACGGGCGGTGGGCCGATGCCGTGCGCGCAGTCGCCGACGACGCGGGGATCACCGTCTTCGCCGGGATGTTCACCCCCGCCCCCGACGGCCGAGTCATCAACACGCTGCTGGCGACCGGCGCCGGGGTGTCGGCCCACTACGAGAAGATCCACCTCTACGACGCATTCGGGTTCACCGAATCCCAGACCGTCGCACCGGGGCGGGAACCCGTGGTCGTCGACGTCGGCGGCACCGGCGTCGGGATCACACTCTGCTACGACATCCGCTTCCCCTACCTCTACACCGAACTCGCCGACCGCGGCGCTCAGGTGATCACCGTGAGTGCCTCATGGGGGGCCGGGCCCGGGAAACTGGACCAGTGGACGCTGCTGGCCCGAGCCCGGGCGCTGGATTCGGGATGTTTCGTCGCCGCCGCCGGACAGGCATATCCCGGCCCGGAGTTGGCGGCCGAAGCCCCCACCGGCGTGGGCGGCAGCCTGGTGGCCTCACCGCTGGGCGAGGTACTGGACTCGGCAGGACCGGACCCGCAACTGGTTGTCTGCGATATCGATCTTGATGGTCTGGCCACGATCCGCGAGACCGTCGGTGTACTGCGGAATCGCATTAGACTTCGGTCAAGTTCGTAGGGCACAATCGCCCGGGTGACGCTGCCGCCATCGGGCCAGAACCCGCCACAGGGCGAGATCCCGGGCCCGATCCCGCCGCCGTACCCCGCGCAGTCCCCGCCGCAGTATCCCCCGCCGGCCCCCCCGCCGTACCCCCCGGCCGGTCCGCCGCCGGGATACGGCGAAACGCCCACCCAGTACATCCCCCGGCCTGCCGGGCCGCCACCCGCCGACCTGGGGGCCCAGGCGGCCCAGGCGCCGCAGGATTCGCCGCGCCGCGGCCTGTTCGGCGACCCGCTGTCGGTCACGCTGGCGCTGGTCATCGTGGTGGCGCTGGCCTTGGCCGCCCTGCTCGGCGGCGAGTTCTATGCCCGGCACCGCGCCAACTCGATCGTCGCCAAGGCCGTCAGTTGCGTGGTGCAGGACAGTGCGACGGCATCCTTCGGCATGCGGCCGTTCCTGCTGCAGCATTTCGGTCACCACTACCGGGACATGCGGGTGGAGACCGCCGGCAACCAGATCCGGGAAGCCAAGGGCATGAAGCTGCAACTGCGCCTCGATGACGTCCGGATGAAGCAGACCGCCGAGTCCGCAGGCACGATGGGATCCCTGGACGCCGACATCACCTGGTCCTCCGACGGTATCCAGAAGACGGTCTCCGGCATGATCCCGCTGATCGGCGGTCTGGTCAACGGTGTCACCCCGGACCCGGCGGCAGGCACGCTGGAGGTGGTGGGACCGCTGGGAACCGTCACGATCAAGCCGCAGGTCGCCGACGGCGGCTTGAATCTGCAGGTGCTGCGGGTGACCGGCCTCGGCTTCACCCTGCCCCGAGAGACGGTCCAGCCGGCATTGGATGCGTTCACCGAGCAGTTGACCAGGAATCTGCCGATGGGAATTCGCGCCGAAACCGTGGGAGTCACCGACAGCGGGGTGGCGGCGCGGTTCGTGACGCGAAATGCGACGATCCCCAACGCCGAGCAAGATCCGTGCTTCGCGGGGCTCTGATCCGGCGCTAGTCAGCCTTTTTCCGCGCCGCCGGGGTTGCAGCCGGCCAGCACCATGGTGTTGTCGTCCACGGCGGGGCGCCACGACTCGAGGTCCCAACTGGTCTTGCCAGGCTCGGCGAACTCGGCAAAGCGCCAGTGGCAGAGGAACTGCGAGCGGATGCTGGCGGTGTCGGCGTCGGGCGCCAGTGCGAGGACCTCAGCCCAGGCCTCGTTGGACTGAGCGGCGGTCTTGCCGAAAGCCCCGGCGACCTCCCGGCCCGCCGACGTCGGATAGACCCGCAAGGTGGGAAGACCGTCGTAGCTGACCCACCGGACGGAGTCGATGTAGGGCGGCGGCGTCCCGGCGTCCGCCGACGCGACGGGCGGGCAGATCACGCACAGGGCTGCCGCCAGGGCGGCACCCGCGAGTCGCTTGCCGGTCAGCGCGACTTCCCCTGAACCTCGAGAAGCTTGGGGCGCACGTCGGCCAGGTAGACCCCGGCCGCCACCGCGGCGATGACCATCCCCATCACTCCCAGTACGAAGGACAGCAGCCCGGCGACTCCGAGGATTCCCAGCCACACCGGCTTGGTCAGTTTGTCGACGGCGGTATAAGCGTCGGGCCGTTGCATCGCGGCGTGCACGAAGGCATACACAGTGGCGGCAAGAACCAGCCAGGAGAGCACAGAAAGAACGAGACCCGCCACACCTTGAAGCATCACGGCTTCAAGGGTAGGCGGGTCCGTCCCTACCGTCGAACTAACAGACTTACTTCTGGGTGACCTTCTTGGCCGGGGCCTTCTTGGCCGGGGCCTTCTTGACGACCTTCTTGACAACTGCCTTGGCCGGAGCGGCCTTCTTGGCGACGGTCCTGACCGGGGTGGCCTTCTTGGCCGGGGCCTTAGCCGGAGCCTTGGCCGGGGTGACCCGGACCGGGGTGGCCAGGGTGGCCGAGGTGGCCGAGGCGGCCGAGGTGATCTTGGACAGGGTGGCCTTGGCGGGCAACTCGACGCCGACCAGCTTGGCGGCGCGCTCGCCGACGGCGCGGGTCTGCGCGGACACGTTGCCCAGCGCCTCCTGCGTCAGCTCGACGGCCTGATCGACGTAACCCTCGACACGATCAGCGGCGTCCTTGAACTCCGGCTGACCCTTCAGCCGCTCCAGGGCGGCCTCGCCGCGGGCGACCAGGCTGTTGTAGGTCTCGGTGGCGTCGACCAGGAAATCGTCGGCAGCCTTGCGCAGTTCCTCGGTGCTGAGCCGGCCGCGCAACTCCTCGGTCCGCTTGGGCAGCTGCCCCTGCAGGCGGGTCAGCGCCGCGCGCCGATCGTCCATGCGGTCACCGGCGACCTCGGCGCGCTCGCGCAGCGTGGTCACGATCTCGTTGACCGTGGCCAGCGCCAGATCGGCGGCACCGACCGCGGCGAGCAGCGGAGTCTTCAGATCTTCGATGGTGTTCTCGTTCTTGCTCGTCTTCTTAGCCATGGGGCCGTTTCCTTTCGGTTTTCTCGTGAAGCGTTGAGATGGGATTTCGGTTATGAGCAAAGTTGTGTGCGTTAGTCAGTCGGCGACTCCTCGGGGGCGAGGTTCTGTTGACAGAACGATGTGTAGATGTCGAGCAGGACGCGTTTCTGCCGCTCGTTGATGGCTTGATCACCGCTGATGGCGTCGTGCACCTGGCTCGGTTGCCCGGGCTCGAGAATTCCGGCCCGTACGTAGAGCACTTCCGCCGACAGCCGCAGGGCCTTGGCGATCTGGCTGAGCACCTCGGCTGACGGCTTGCGCAGCCCCCGCTCAATCTGACTGAGGTAGGGATTGCTCACCCCGGCCCGCTCGGCCAGCTGGCGCACCGAAACCTGGGCCGCTTCCCGCTGGCTGCGGATGAAGCTGCCGATGTCCTGGGCGGCGTTGCTCACCACGGCGGCGAGGTCTGACTCCTGAGTCATGACTCGCCTCCTCGCGGGAACGGTTGTCGTTTGCATATGCCGCAAGCGTAGCCAAGAGTGCTAACAATTGCAAGCACTAGCTAGCGCAGGTCAGAACAGGATTTGCGCGACGGTGTAGATCACCAGGCCGGCAAGTGCGCCGACGACGGTTCCGTTGATGCGGATGAATTGCAGGTCGCGACCGACGTGCAACTCGATGCGGCGGCTCGCCTCCTCGGCGTCCCAGCGCTCGATGGTGTCGGTGATGATGGCGGTGGCTTCGCTGCCGTACTGGGTGACCAGATGCTGGGCGCCGCGCAGGACCCAGTCGTCGACCTTGTCGCGCAGTTCGGAGTCGTCGCGAAGCGACTCCCCGATTCGCACCACCGAATCGGCGATCCGGCCTCGCAGTGCGCTGGACGGGTCGTCGACACCATCGAGCACCAGCCGCTTGAGGGTCTTCCATGCGGTCTCGGCCGCCCGGGTCACCTCGTCGCGTTCCATCAGCTGTTCCTTGACCGACTCGGCCTTGGAGATGGTGTCCGGGTCGTTCTGCAGGTCGCCGGCGAACTCGAAGAGGAACCGCGTCGCCGACTGGCGCAACTCGTGGTTGGGATTGCGGCGGACCTTGTCGGTGAAGTCCATCAGCTCGCGATGGATTCGATCACCGAGTAGTTGATCGACGAACTTCGGCGACCAACTCGGCGAATCACGCAGCACCACCCGCTCGATGGTCGGCGAGGCACTCAGAGCCCACTCGAAGGCACGGTCGGCGAGCAGTTGGATCAGCGCCTCCTGGCGGTTCTCCGCCAGCAGCTGGTTGAGCACCCGGCCGGCCGGTGGTCCCCACTGCGGCTCGGCCAGCCGTTTGACGATGGTGCGGTCGATCACCTGCTGGATGTCCTCGTCGTTGAGGAGCTCCACCCCCACCCTCAGCACGGTCGCGGCCTCGTCGGCCACCCGTGCGGCGTGCTCGGGCTCGGCCAGCCATTTGCCCAGCCGGCTGGCGATCTCGGCGTCGCGCAGCTTGGCCTCCACGACTTCCGCGGACAGAAAGTTCTCCCGCACGAAGTTCCCGAGGCCCTCACCGAGTTGGTCCTTCTTGCGCTTGATGATGGCCGTATGCGGGATCTTCAGACCGAGCGGATGACGGAACAGCGCGGTGACCGCGAACCAGTCCGCCAGCGCGCCGATCATGCCGGCCTCGGCGGCAGCCCCGACGTAGCCCAACCACCCAGGACCACCCTGGGACAGCGCCCACCGGCAGGCCAGGAAGATGACCGTTGCGCCGATGAGGAAGCCGAGCGCCACGGCTTTCATCTGGCGCAGGCCGCGCGCCCGCTCGGCGTCGGCCTCGGAATCCGCTCCGACGAAAGATTCAGCAAACGAGGTTCGCGCCACGGGGGGATCCGGTTGCGACGCGAGCAGATGTTGTGCAGCCACGCCACCATCATCCGCTATCAGCCCCCAACAGCCATCCGCTATTCGCCAGCAGCAGAGCGGACGGTTACTGTGACCCGCCGTAACAACTTTCTGGGCCGGCGCCGGTAGACTCCCTACCAGCAATCGAGATGGAGCCGGCAAAGTGACGCAGTCAGTACCTGGGGTCGCACCGCCCAAGACCGACGGCCGCAAACGGCGCTGGCACCAGCACAAGGTGGAACGGCGCACCGAACTGGTGGACGGGGCGTTGGACGCCATCCGCCGGCGCGGACGCGATGTCAGCATGGACGAGATCGCCGCGGAGATCGGCGTGTCCAAGACTGTGCTCTACCGCTACTTCGTCGACAAGAACGACCTGACCACCGCGGTGATGATGCGGTTCGCGCAGACCACGTTGATTCCCAACATGGCGGCAGCGCTGTCGTCGGACCTGGACGGTTTTGACCTCACCCGCGAGGTCATCCGGGTCTACGTCGACACCGTCGCCGCCGAACCTGAGCCGTACCGGTTCGTGATGGCCAATTCATCGGCGAGCAAGAACAAGGTCATCGCCGATTCCGAGCAGATCATCGCCCGGATGCTGGCGGTCATCTTGCGGCGGCGGATGCAGGTGGCCGGCATGGACACCAGTGGGGTGGAACCGTGGGCATTCCTCATCGTCGGCGGTGTCCAACAGGCCACCCACTCCTGGATGTCCAGCCCTCGGATGAGCACCGATGAACTGATCGACTACCTGACGATGCTGTGCTGGAGCGCCCTGTGCGGGATCGTCGAGGTGGGCGGGTCGCTGGAGCGGTTCCGGTCCGCTCCGCATCCCTCCCCGATTGTCCCGGCATTGCAGTCCGCAACCACGGTTTGATCTCTAGTCTTCGGCCATGGCCGATAAATCCGAGCAGTGGACCCACCATCCGTCCGAAGCCCTGCGTTTCCGGCCCGGGGCCAAAGTCGGTGATATCGACACCGACTCCTCTCCTGGGTTCTCCGGCAAACGCGCGGACGCCGAAAGGATCACCACCGAGCGCGAAGAACGGTTCGCCGAACTTCAGGAGATGCTCTACGCCAACGGCAGGGAGGGCGACCACCGTTGCGTGCTGCTCGTCCTGCAGGGGATGGACACTGCCGGAAAAGGCGGAATCGTCACCCACGTCGTGGCCGCAGGCAATCCGATGGGCATCGACTACCAAAGCTTCGGCAAACCGACCCCGGAGGAGCGGTCGCACCACTTCCTCTGGCGTATCAACAAGGCACTGCCCCGCGCCGGACATATCGGCGTCTTCGACCGCTCGCACTACGAGGACGTCCTGGTAGTCCGGGTGCACGAGTTGGTGCCACGCGAGGAGGTGGATGGGCGATACGACGAGATCAACACCTCCGAGAAAGAACTCGCCGAAGCGGGTACCAGCATCGTCAAGGTGGCCATGTTCGTCTCCCTCGACGAACAGAAAGCCCGGCTGACCGAACGACTTCAACGCCCGGACAAGTACTGGAAGTACAACCCGGGTGACATCGACGAGCGCAAACTGTGGCCGACGTACCAGGAGGCCTACCAGGTCATGCTGGATCGCACCTCGACCGACAGCGCGCCGTGGTACGTCCTGCCGTGCGACAAGAAGTGGTATGCCCGAATGGCCGTCAACGAGTTGCTGATCGAGGCCATGGAGGCAATGAGCCTGTCATGGCCGCCGCCCGACTTCGACCTGGAAGCAGAACGTCAGCGGGTAGCCGAACTCTGACGCTCAGCCCTTGACGAGGGTGAACTGACCGATGTTGGTGATGCCTCGGCGGAAGAAGTCGGCACAACCAGTCAGGTACTTCATGTACTTGTCGTAGGTCGCCTCATCGGTGATGGCGATCGCCTCGTCACGCTTGGCCGTGAGGTTTTCGGCCCACATGTCCAACGTCCGCGCGTAGTGCGGCTGCAGCAGGTGAACGCGCTCCAAAGTGAAGCCGGAATCGGCGGCGAGCTTTTCGATGTCCTCCACGGCCGGCAACTGGCCGCCGGGGAAGATCTCGGTGCCGATGAATCGCATGAACTTCAAGTCGCTGATGGTCAGCTTGATTCCGTTGTCGCGGAAGAACTTCTGGGTGTGCGCCAGGATCGTGTGCAGCAACATCCGGCCGTCGCTGGGCAGGATGCTGTGGGCACGCTCGAAGAACAACGGATAACGCTCGGCCTTGAAGGCCTCGAACGCGCCGATGCTGACGATCCGGTCGACAGGCTCGTCGAATTCCTCCCAGCCCTGCAGGCGGACTTCTATGGACCGGCTGGTGTCCAGCCTGGCCAGCCGCTCCCGGGCGAACTCGGACTGCGCCTTGCTCAGGGTGATGCCGATGACGTTGACGTCGAACTTCTCCACGGCGCGTTCCAGACAGCCTCCCCAGCCGCACCCCACGTCGAGCAGGGTCATCCCGGGTTCGAGGTTGAGTTTGCCCAGCGCCAGATCGAACTTGGCGTTCTGGGATTCCTCCAGGTTCATGTCGTCGCGCTCGTAGTACCCGCAGGTGTAACCCATCGTGGGGCCGAGCCACAACGCGAAGAAATCGTTGGAGACATCGTAGATTGACTGCGACTCCTCGTAGTAAGGAGTCAGGTCCGAGTCGACGTTCGCCATCTGCCGCTACCCTTCAAATTGTCACCGGCCGCCGGTCGGATGTTTGCGCACAGACGCGCTCGGCCTGCAACGAAAGGCCCGCGGACCACGACCCGCAGGTCTACCCGATCAGGGTATCAGTAGGCATAGAAGCCCTGTCCGGACTTCTTGCCCAGCCGCCCCGCCTCCACCATGCGCAACAGCAGGGGCGGCGGACCGTAATGCGGCTCCTTGAACTCGTCGAACATCTTGTCGGCGATGAGCTTGAGAGTGTCCAGACCGATCAGGTCGGACAACCGCAGCGGACCCATCGGGTGGGACAACCCGGCGACCACGGCCGTGTCGACGTCCTCGACGGTGGCCACACCTGACTCCACCATCCGGATGGCGGACAACAGGTAGGGCACCAGCAGGAAATTGACCACGAACCCGGAACGGTCCGTGCAGCGGACCACCTGCTTGCCCAGCACCGATCCGGCGAAATGCTCGGTCCGGGCCGCGGCCTGCGGGCTGGTCGCCAAGGTGGTGACCAGTTCGACCAGTGGCAGCACCGGGACCGGGTTGAAGAAGTGCAAACCGAGTACCCGGCCGGGATTCTTGGTCGCCGCACCCAATTTCATGATCGGGATGCTTGAGGTGTTGGAGGCCAGCACCGCGTTGGGGTCGGTGATGATCTCGTCCAACTGGCTGAAGATGGCGGCCTTGATGTTCTCGTCTTCGATGATGGCCTCGATGACCAGTTCCCGGTCAGCCAGATCGGCCAGCGTGGTGGTGAACCGCAGCCGCTCCAGGGCGCCGTCACGCTCACGCTCGGTGATCTTGCCCGCGCTCACCCCGCGTTCCAGCGACTTGGCGATGCGGGCACGTCCCGCAGTGACCAAAGCCTCGGTGTTCTCGAAGACGGTGACGTCCACGCCCGCCCGCGCGCACACCTCGGCGATGCCGCCGCCCATCTGGCCGGCGCCGATGACACCGACTCGCTCGATCGCGCTGCTCACTTACTTCTCCTCAAAGTCGCCATTTCCCGCGAGCAGACGCAAACTCGCACGAAAAGTGGCTCGCCAGTGCGAGTTTGCGTCTGCTCGGCCGTCAGTTCAGATCAGTGGAACTGACCCTCTTCGGTTGAGCCCGCAAGCGCGGTGGTCGACGAGTTGGGGTCGACGGTGGTGGCGATCCGGTCGAAGTAGCCGGCACCCACCTCACGCTGGTGCTTGGTGGCGGTGTACCCGCGCGCCTCGGCGGCGAACTCGCGCTCCTGCAACTCGACGTAGGCGGTCATCTGGTTGCGGGCGTAGCCGTAGGCCAGATCGAACATCGAGTAGTTGAGGGCGTGGAAGCCGGCCAGCGTGATGAACTGGAACTTGAATCCCATTGCGCCGAGCTCTTTTTGGAACTTGGCGATGGTCGCATCGTCGAGATGCTGCTTCCAGTTGAACGACGGCGAGCAGTTGTAGGCCAGCAGCTGATCCGGGAACTCGGACTTGACGCCTTCGGCGAACTTGCGGGCCAGCTCCAGATCCGGGGTACCGGTCTCCATCCAGATCAGGTCCGAGTACGGCGCGTAGGCCTTGGCCCGGGCGATGCACGGCTCGAGGCCGTTCTTCACGTGGTAGAAGCCCTCGGAGGTGCGCTCACCGGTGACGAAGGGCTGGTCACGCTCGTCGACGTCGGAGGTGATGAGGGTGGCGGCCTCGGCGTCGGTGCGGGCGATGACGACCGTCGGGACGTCGGCAACGTCGGCGGCGAGTCGGGCCGATGTCAAAGTGCGGATGTGCTGCTGGGTCGGGATGAGCACCTTGCCGCCGAGGTGGCCGCACTTCTTCTCCGAGGCCAGCTGATCCTCCCAGTGCGAGCCGGCGACACCGGCGGCGATCATCGCCTTCTGCAACTCGTAGACGTTCAGCGCGCCGCCGAAGCCGGCCTCGCCGTCGGCGACGATCGGCACCAGCCAGTTGTCGATCGAGGTGTCACCCTCGACCGCGGCGATCTCGTCGGCGCGCAGCAGTGCGTTGTTGATCCGGCGCACCACCTGCGGCACCGAGTTGGCCGGGTAGAGGCTCTGGTCCGGGTAGGTGTGGCCGGAGAGGTTGGCGTCACCGGCGACCTGCCAGCCGGAGAGGTAGATGGCCTTCAGGCCACCACGGACCTGCTGGACCGCCATGTTGCCGGTCAGCGCACCCAGGGCGTTGACGAAATCCATGTTGTTGACCTGGTCCCACAAGATCTCCGCACCGCGGCGGGCCAGGGTGGCCTCCTCGACGACCGTGCCCTGCAGGGCTACGACCTCTTGGGCGGAGTAAGTCCGGGTGATGCCCTTCCACCGCGGGTTGGTGTCCCAGTCACGCTGGATGTCCGCGGCGCCCTTGGGCTTGCCGACGCTGGAAACCGACATTGATCTCTCCTTCGTATCTCCGGCCGGGGACTTGATCAAACCCCTGCACCCCTTAGCTGCTGTGCTAACCAGACCCTTCCATATCGGATATCCGCAGGTCAAAACGCTACAGTTTGCCAACTTTTGGCAACGAAAACCCGCTAACTTGCGAATTTTGCGAAGAACCGGGCGCCCGGCGTGCGGCGGTCACGGGGTCGGCAACGTCAACGGCGCAGGTCAACCGCGGTAAGTCAGGATCGGTGATTTCTAGAGCGGAAATATCGCCGCGAGCGCCTTCACGTCGTCCCCGACGAGGTATGTGAGCGTTCTAACAGTGCGGTCGGTGAGTTCGGACCCGAACTTATCGGTCGACCCCGGTGGGTACACGTGGGACAGAACCTCGAGCTTCTCGCCGTAGGCGACGGCGGCGTCGTGTTCGATGGTGACCCGCAATGGCGCCTCGAGCAGTTCCGGATGCGGGGCGAGGAACTCTTCGACGACCTTCCAATACACCGAGTTGTTGACATGATCGAACAGGTCGATGTCGCTGACCCGGATGGGGAATTCGCGGATCTCGTCGGCGTCTTCCCGCGAACCCGCCTTGAGGTAGGACTTCCACCGCAACCGATTGACGTCGGTGGTCTTGGTCAGACTGTCCATGAAGTCATCGGCGATGCGGGCCGGCCCTTTGGTCTCTCGGCTGAAGTTGATCCAGAACGCCTCGGTCTCGACCAGACCACCCTTGCGGCCGTCGATGCGCACCCGCATCTCACACCACCGGTTGGAGGTCCCTGAACACCAACGGCGCAGCCGCAGCATGTCCTGGAACTCGATGGGCCGAATCAGATCGACCATGGTGCGCCGGACGATCCACAGCGGATGGGTGTCGTTGTGGCCCAACTCGCGCAGGTGGTCCTGGCCGATGTCCATGATGTGGCGCACGGCGGCATCGAGGCGAAGCCGGCCCAATCGGTCTACGTCGGCGGGGCGCAAGGGCCACTGCCGGTCGAACACGTCAGGGTGCGGATCCGGCACGGGCATCAACGCCTTCGCCAGACCGCTGCCCACTGCCGCATTGCTGCCCACGTTCGGGATCATGCCAAACGTCCATATGGAAGCCAACCGCGCCCGGCGGCCTGCCAATCTCGCGAAGTGCCGCTTCGCCCGCCGGTACGCTGGCGAGATGCCCAAGACCTTCGTCGGCTCGCGGGTGCGCCAGTTACGCAGCGAACGCGGGTTCAGCCAGGCGGCGTTGGCGCAGATGCTCGAGATTTCACCGAGTTATCTCAACCAGATCGAACACGACGTGCGGCCGTTGACGGTCGCCGTGCTGCTGCGCATCACCGAGGTCTTCGGCGTCGATGCGACGTTTTTCTCCTCCCAGGACGGCACCCGCCTGGTAGCCGAGTTACGCGAGGTGATGTACGACCGCGACCTCGACGCCGAGGTTGATCCCACCGAGATCGTCGACATGGTCAACGCGCACCCCGCGATCGCCCGGGCGATGGTGAACCTGCACCGCCGCTACCGGATCACCACCGCCCAACTCGCCGAAGCCACCGAGGACCGGTTCAACCTCAACACCGGGGGCAGCGGCACTGGGTCCATCACGATGCCGCACGAAGAAGTCCGCGACTACTTCTACCAACGGCAGAACTATTTGCACGAATTGGATACCGCCGCCGAGGATCTGACCGCGCGGGTGCGGATGCACGGCGGCGAACTCCGCACCGAACTGTCCCGTCGGCTCAGTGAGGGGCACGGGGTGCGGATCGTCCGGCGTATCGACCTCGGCGACACCGTTCTGCACCGCTACCACCCCGCGTCCAAAACGCTGGAGATCTCCACCCATCTCTCGGCCGGTCAGCGCGCCTTCAAGATGGCCGCCGAACTGGCGTACCTGGAAGTCGGCGATCTGATCGACACGATGGTCAGCGACGGAAAGTTCACCAGCGAGGAGTCCCGCAGACTCGCCCGGCTGGGGCTGGCCAATTATTTCGCTGCCGCAACGGTGCTTCCCTACCGGCAGTTCCACGACGTCAGCGAGAACTTCCGCTACGACATCGAAAGGCTGTCTGCGTTCTACCAGGTGAGCTACGAAACCGTCTGCCACCGACTGTCCACCCTGCAGCGACCGTCCATGCGTGGCGTGCCGTTCTCGTTCGTGCGGGTGGACCGGGCCGGAAACATGTCGAAGCGCCAGTCCGCCACCGGATTTCACTTCTCGTCGTCCGGCGGGACGTGCCCGTTGTGGAACGTCTACGAAACCTTCGCCAACCCGGGCAAGATCCTGGTGCAGATCGCCCAGATGCCGGACGGACGCAGCTACCTGTGGGTGGCACGCACAGTCGAGCGGCGGGCCTCGCACTACGGGCAGCCGGGCAAGACTTTCGCGATCGGCCTGGGATGCGAAATACGGCATGCCAATCGGCTGGCCTACTCCCGCGGATTGGACCTGTCCTCGGACAACGCGACGCCGATCGGGTCGGGCTGTCGGGTCTGCGAACGGGACAACTGCCCGCAACGGGCCTTCCCCGCATTGGGGCGCGCCCTGGACATCAATGAACACCGCAGCACGGTGTCGCCCTATCTGGTGAAGGAGACATGATGGGAAACGGCAGCAGAAGTCAGATTGCGCGAATTCCACCCGGCGGACGACGTGAACTCGGCCTGGTCAACTGGATCATCTCCCGGATCGCCGCGCGATCCATCCGGGCGCCGCACATGCACCTTTTCGAGACGCTGGGTCAGCACCGGATGCTGTTCCTGACCTTCCTGCCGTACGCCGGTCAGTTGTTGAACAAGGGCAAGCTACCCAAGACCGAGACGGAATTGATCATTCTGCGGGTGGGCCACCTTCGCGGCTCGCAGTACGAGCTGCAACAGCACCGCCGACTGGCCCGCTCCCGCGGGGTGGATGACGCTCTGCAAGAGAAGGTCTTCGTGGGCCCACACGCCGAAGGCCTGACCGGCCGGCAGCGCGCACTGCTGCAGGCGGTCGACGAGTTCATCGCAGACCGCGATCTCTCCGACGAGACCTTCGCGGCACTGTCCGCGCATTTGACCCGCGAGCAGATCATCGAATTCTGCGCGCTCACAGGTCATTACGACACGATCGCCGGCATTCTGGCCACCTTGCGGGTGCCGATGGACTTTCCCGACTAGGCAGGTGGCGGGCGGGTCTGAGCGGCATTAAGCTCCGCACGTAGGCATCGTTCGCGTCGGATACGGGTGTGGCGATCCTGGTTCCGAGTCTGTCGCCGGGCCGGCATCGCCAGGCCCCGATTTGCCGCCGCCGGGGGTGGTGCCGAGGCGCTATCGAGGGTCCCGGTCGGGGCCGATAGCGTCGGGTACAGCTGCGCCCCAGCCGGGTAGGTTATGTACTGATGCCCAGAGGGCGCAGTGAAAGTCACAGTGCCGTCAGGGTATTGAGCCTCCGTCCAGCCGCCCGGCCCGCAATAGAAGGTTTTGACCAGATGGTGAGCGCGGCAGTAGAGCTTGAGGTTCGACGGGTGAGTGTGTCCGAACGGATAGGGCACCGTGTGGTCGGTGTCGCACACCGGCGCATCGCATCCCGGCCAGCGGCAGGTTAAGTCACGCCAGCGAATGAACTCGGCCAGCGCAGCCGGTGGGCGGTAACCGGGTTGATCCGCACCGCGCGGCGTTACGACCGGCTTGAGTTTGGCGGTCCGCGCCTGGTTCCGGACGGACTCGGCCGGCTGGATCCCGAATCCCGGCAGATAGCCCGGCGTGGTACCGGTCCCCTCAACTGTGGCCCGTTCCGCCAGCAGATGGATGATCACCGGTGCCACACCACCATCGATCGCCGGGCACTCCCGGTCCCCGCACGCACACATCAGGCGGTCGGCTCCGCCGGCCAGGGCGCCGACCGCGTCGCTGCGCCGCTGCATTGTGGTGCGCGGATCGTTGGCGCACACCGTCGCGGCCAGTGCGTCGAGTCTCGCATCGAAGGCGGCTGCATCGGCCGCGTGAATGTTGGCCCAGATGCCGCCCATCCCCGGGACGGTTGGCCCGACCGCGACATAGCGGTTGTTGTCAACGGACGGCGGAACCCGCACGCCGTCAGGGTCGATTTTGGCGATAACCATGTCGATGCGGTCGGCGAGCCTGGGCCCGGAGAGCTTCATCCAGGTCGGGGCGCACCGGGCGAGTGCTTCGTCAACGTCCGCAATCGCCTCGTCGGTAACGTTCGAAGTGCGGTTGATGATGGCCGAAACCATCCGCAGATCGAGATCTCCCGCCGCGAACACCTCAGCGATTTTCGTCAACCGCTCGCGCAGTTCCCGTGCGTAGCGAATCTGAGTGCCTGCGCGGCCCCGGCTGATGTTCTGGGCGGCTGACACCTCAGCAGCCACCGCCTCGAACGGGTCGGTGCACCACAGTTCCCGCTCGGACCACTCAACAGAACGGCGCGCGTACAACTCCCCCACCGCCAAAATTCGACGAGCGGCCGCAGCGGACTCAGCGCGGCTGGCCTCGGCCATCGCGTCGATCAAGTCGGCATCGTTTACGAACATACGTTCGATTGTTTCAGAGCCCACAGACAAAAGCCGTCAGTCGGTCACAAGTACGTGACCCCGAGCACCACGAGCGTGAAGATCACCGGCGACACCGCCAACCCGCCCAGGAATGCCGCGGGCGTCCACTGTTGGCGTCGGTAGTACTGCCAGGCGCGGTAAATGGCGTACCCGGCAGCGATCAGGAACACCGCCGACAGAATCAGCACGATGGTGCTGCGCGAACCGGAGTCCGTCGCTGCCGTGATCCCGAGCAGCCACAGGATGTGCCCGAGCAGCAGGCCACCGACCCCGGCGATGACGACGGACCTCACCGAGACCGGCTCAACTGCGCTGGGGCTCAAAAGTTGATCATGTGGCCGGCGAGGCCGTGGAAGCATTCCTGCAGCGCCTCCGACAGCGTCGGGTGGATGTGAACGTTGCGGGCCAGCTCGTTGGCGGTGAGGTCCCACTTCTGCGCCAGAGTCAGCTCGGCGACCAACTCCGAGACATCAGGCCCGATCAGGTGGGCACCGAGCAGTTCGCCGTACTTGCCGTCGGCGATCACCTTGACGAAGCCGGTCGGGTCGGCCAGCCCATGCGCCTTGCCGTTGGCGGTGAACGGGAACTTGGCGACCTTCACGTCGTAGCCCTCGGCCTTGGCCTGTTCCTCGGTGAGCCCGAAGCTGGCGACTTGGGGCTGGCAGAACGTCGCCCGCGGCATCATCCGGTAGTCGCCCAGGGCCATGGTCTCCGCGCCGCCGATGGTTTCGGCCGCGACCACACCCATCGCCTCGGCGACGTGGGCCAGTTGGAGTTTGGCGGTGACATCACCGATGGCGTAGATGTGCGGCACGTTGGTGCGCATGTAGTCGTCGATGGCGATGGCGCCCCGGTCGGTCAGCGCCACCCCGGTGGCCTCCAGTCCGAAGCCGGAGATGTTGGGTGCGAAGCCGATGGCCTGCATCACCTTGTCGGCCTTGAGTTCCTGGCTGACGCCGTCCTTGGAGACCACGAGACGGACGCCGTCAGCCCCCTCGTCCACGATCGACTCCACCTTGGTACCGGTGAGGATCTTGACTCCGAGTTTCTTGTACTGCTTTTCGATCTCCTTGGACACCTCGGCGTCCTCGTTGGGCAACGCCCGCGGCAGGAACTCGACGATGGTCACGTCGACGCCGTAGTTCACCATCACGTAGGCGAATTCCATACCGATCGCACCGGCGCCGGCGATGACGATCGAGGCAGGCAGGTCGCGGTCGAGGATCTGCTCCTCGTAGGTGACAACGTTTTCCGACAGTGCGGTCCCGGGGATGAGCCGGGTGCTGCTGCCGCTGGCGATGATCGCGTTGGCGAAGGTGACGGTTTCGGTACCGCCGGCGTTGAGGTCCACCGCGATGGTGGTGGCGTCGGTGAACCGACCGTATCCGTGGATCTCGGTGATCTTGTTCTTCTTCATCAGGTAATGCACACCGGCCACCCGACCGTCGGCCACCTTGCGACTGCGGTCAAACGCTGCACCGAAATCTGCGGTGATCTGCCCGGTGAAGCCGAACGTCGCAGCTTCCTTGGTGACGATGTGGGTGAGTTCTGCGTTGCGCAGTAGCGCCTTGGACGGGATGCAGCCCACGTTGAGGCACACCCCGCCCCAGTATTTGGGCTCGATGATGGCGGTGTTCAGGCCGAGTTGCGCGCACCGGATGGCCGCGACATATCCGCCGGGACCGGCACCGAGGACGACGACGTCGTAGTGAGTCACGGCCTTACCCTAGCCGGACGTACCGGCGCGCAACGCCGTAAGTCATCCGATAATCGGGCGGGCGATCCATTCAAAGTAGTAGGCACCGTGCAGGACCGCGGCGGCCGCCATCGACGCCAGTGGCGCCGCCATCACAGCGAGGGCCAACGCGGTGATCTGCGGACGGTTGGGCACCATCGAGACCAACAGACTGGCCACCATGCACACCACCAGAAACAGCAGAATGCCGAATACCGGCAGGGTCTTGACCAGCGCCGTGTACCACCAGTGATAGAAGCCCACTCCGGCGGCGGCGGCCAGCACCCAGACGCCGGCAACGATCAGCGCGAACTTCCAGCGCTTCAGGAATTGGTAGTTGCCCGGCACCACAACCGGATGCGCCGCAACCGCCACCGGTTGCATGTGGCCGGTGACCGACCGCAGAAAAGCGTCGGTGTCTACGTTGTCCAGTTCGCTGAACGCCTGATGAATCGGGGCCTGCGGTTCGCCGTCGATGGCGCCGAGGGCAAGGTTGAGATCGGCCACGCCGGCCGAATCGGGCTCAGCCGGCTCAGCAAGCTCGGCTGGTTCAGCTGCGGCATCGGAGACATGTTCTTCGGGGTCGGGATTCCGCCATTCGGCGGACCGCCATTCATCGGAGTCCCACTCCGCTGAGGCCCATTCGGCGGACTCGCCCTCGGACTCCCCCTCGTCGGCAGGTTCGGCCGCCGACGACGCCGTCGCCGACGGCAAGGGGTCCGGGTGCGGCCCGGTGTCGAAGATAGGTGCGTGATGGGGTTCGGTGTTCGGAGCCAGGACCGGCTGACCGCCGGTGGCGAACATCGGGGTCAGATGCGGTTCGGTGATCGGCGCAGCAGTATCAGTCACCGGAAACCACCTGAATCA
>CAXNJA010000006.1:0-47230 GCA_964202555.1 Mycobacterium sp. | reverse complement strand
CTTCGAGCCGATGAACCCCTGCTGCGGGTCACCAGCATCCACCCCGGCCGGGTGGACACCGAGATGCAGCGCGATCTGGTGGCCTATGAGGGCGGGGACTACGACCCGGCGAGGTTCCTCACCCCGGAGACGGTGGCCGGTGTCGTCGCCCAGGTGGTGGCCACCCCGCCGGATGCGCACACCCACGAGGTGGTCATCCGGCCGCGCGCTCCGCGTTAGCCCCGCGAGGGTGCGCAAAGAGTGCACGGCACCAGCGTGTCGGCGTGCCGACACGCACGCTCGCGGCATGGGGGCGGGGCCTAGATGACGATGTTGACCAGCCGGCCGGGCACGACGATGACCTTTTTGGGGGTGGCGCCGGCCAGGAACGCCTGCACCTTCTCGTCGGCCAGTGCCGCCTGCTCCAGCAGGTCCTTACCGGCGTCGGGTGCGACGGTGACGTGGCCACGCACCTTGCCGTTGACCTGCACCGGGTACTCGACGGTGTCGGCGACGAGGTAGCGCTCTTCGGCGATCGGGAACGGGCCGTGCGCCAGGGAGGTGTCATGGCCCAGCAGGCTCCACAATTCCTCGGCCAGATGCGGTGCCAGCGGTGCGACCATGAGCACCAACGGTTCCAGCGCCGCCCGCGCAGTTACTCCGGACTTGGTCAAGTGGTTGGTGTACTCGATCAGCTTCGCGGCGGCGGTGTTGTTGCGCAGGTTGGTGTAGTCATCACGCACACCGGCGATGGTGCGATGCATCACCCGAAGGGTCGCGTCGTCGAGGGCCTCCTCGGAGGCCCTTGCGGCGCCGGTGGTTTCGTCGACCACCAACCGCCACACCCGCTGCAGGAAGCGGTGCGCGCCGACGACGTCCTTGGTCGCCCAGGGCCGGGACGCTTCCAGCGGACCCATCGACATCTCGTAGACCCGCAGCGTGTCGGCTCCGTAGGATTCGCAGATCTCATCGGGGGAGATGGAATTCTTCAGGCTCTTACCGATCTTGCCGAACTCCTGGGAAACCTCGATCTCGCCGTCGGACCCGGGCAGGAAGAACCTGCCGTCGCGTTCGACGACATCGGCCGCCGGCACGTACGCGCCGCGGGAGTCGGTGTAGGCGAACGCCTGGATGTAACCCTGGTTGACCAGCCGCCGGTAGGGCTCCCGCGACGTCACATGCCCCAGGTCGTGCAACACCTTGTGCCAGAAACGCGAATACAACAGGTGCAGAACGGCGTGCTCCACCCCGCCGACGTAGAGATCCACCCCGCCGGGGTCATCGGGACCGTGCTCGGCCGGCCGGGGACCCATCCAGTACGTCTCGTTCTCGATCGCGCAGAACTGCTCGCTGTTGTGCGGGTCGGCGTAGCGCAACTCGTACCAGGAACTGCCCGCCCACTGCGGCATCACGTTGGTGTCGCGGGTGTAGGGCTTGAGGCCGTCGCCGAGATCGAGCTCGACGTGCACCCATTCGCCTGCCTTGTTCAACGGCGGCGAGGGTTCGCTGTCCGGGCTGTCCGGGTCGAACAGCACCGGGGAGTAGTCCTCGATGTCGGGTAGTTCCACCGGCAGCATGGAGTCCGGCAGCGGATGGGCGCACCCGTCGGCGTCGTAAACGATGGGAAACGGCTCGCCCCAGTACCTTTGCCGGGCGAACAGCCAGTCCCGGAGCTTGTACTCGACCCTGGATCGGCCACGGCCGTCGGCCTCCAGGCGTGCGGTGATGGCCTGCTTGGCCTCCTCGACATCGAGGCCGTCGAGGGGCCCGGAATTCACCAGGGTACCGGCGCCGGTGTAGGCCTCCTGCGAAACATCGCCTCCGGCAATGACTTCGGTGATCGGAAGGCCGAACTCGGCGGCGAACTCCCAGTCCCGCTGATCGTGGCCGGGCACCGCCATGATCGCGCCGGTGCCATACCCGAGCAGAACGTAGTCGGCGATGAACACCGGAACAGGTTGTGAGTTGGCCGGATTGACGGCGTAGCAGCCGAGGAAGACTCCGGTCTTGGCTTTGTTCTCCTGGCGTTCGAGGTCGGACTTGGCGGCAATCGCGCTGCGATAGGCAGCCACCGCGTCGGCCGGCGTGGCCGCACCGCCGGTCCAACGCGGATCCACCCCGGCCGGCCAGCTCGCCGCGACCACCCGGTCGACCAGTTCGTGTTCGGGCGCCAGCACCAGGTACGTCGCACCGAAGAGAGTGTCGGGCCGGGTGGTGAACACCTCGACGTCGACGTCGCCGACGGCGAACAGTGCCGACGCGCCGGTGGACCGGCCGATCCAGTTGCGCTGCATGGCCTTGACCTTGTCCGGCCAGTCCAGCACGTCGAGGTCCTCAAGCAACCGGTCGGCGTAAGCGGTGATACGCATCATCCACTGCCGCAGTCGCTTACGGAACACCGGGAAGTTGCCGCGCTCGCTGCGGCCGTCGGAGGTGACTTCCTCGTTAGCCAGGACGGTGCCCAGACCAGGACACCAGTTGACGAGCGAGTCGGCGCGGTAGACCAGTCGGTGGGAGTCGATGACCTCAGCCTGTTCGGTCTTCGTCAACCCTGACCAGTCGCGGCCGTCGTCGACTTGCCTTGCCCCGCTGTCGAATTCGGTGACAAGCTCACTGATCGGGCGCGCCCTGTTCTGCTGCTTGTCGAACCAGGCGTTGTAGATCTGCAGGAATATCCACTGGGTCCAGGTGTAGAAGTCGACGTCGGTGGTGGAGAAGCTGCGGCGCTGGTCGTGGCCGAGTCCCAGACGGCCCAACTGGCGGCGGAAGTTGGTGATGTTGGCGTCGGTGCGGGTACGCGGGTGGGTGCCGGTCTGCACCGCGTACTGCTCGGCGGGCAACCCGAATGAGTCGAACCCCAAGGCGTGCAGCACATTGCGTCCGGTCATCCGGAAGTACCGGGCGTAGACGTCGGTGGCGATGTAGCCCAGCGGGTGACCGACGTGCAGTCCCTCCCCGGAGGGGTACGGGAACATGTCTTGGACGAACATCTTGTCCTCGGGCACCGGTGTGCCGTCGGCCGGTGCCAGCGATCCGACCGGGTTGGGCACGTTGAACGTCCCCCACCGCTGCCAGTTGTCCTGCCAGTCACCCTCGATGCGGTCCGCAAGCTCCGCGGTGTAGCGGTACTGCGGGACGTCGGTGCCGTCCGCGTTGGTCATCGCCGATTCGGTCACGACGGACAGGGTATCGGGCGCACCCTCCGACGACGATGCGCAGCGCAGCGACGTCGACGGGTTGGACGATCACGACTCGTCGGCAACGGCTCGGTATCGGTTGCATCCCAGCCCGGTCAGGGGTTGGTTCCAGGTCGGTTCCAGCGCTGTTCGGGAGGCTTAAGCGCTGCTTAGAGTCGGGACGGAAGTGGGCTGCGCCGGTTGGACCGCGCTACCCAACCAATCGAACAAGGACGTTGACGATGAACACGAAAGCCCGTACCTGGCGGGTAGTGCTTGGTGGTGCGGCCGCTGGAACGGCGGCAGTCATCGGGTTTGCCGGCGCAAGCGCCTCGGCCGAACCGGTCACACCCGCCCCGCCCGCTCCTGCTCCGGTCACAGTGACTCAGACCGTCACCGTCACCCCGGCAGCGACCCCCGCCGTCGAAGCCCCTGCACCTGCGGGGACGACCGCGGCACCACCGGCGACACCTGCTCCGGCCACACCGGCCGCGGCGACGCCGGCGGCCACCACACCGGCTGAACCGGCCATCCAACCGGCCGCCTCGGGAACCATCACGGAGTTCTTCAAGGACAAGGGCGTCGCGCTGGAACCGCAGAAGGCCGCCGGTTTCACCGCACTGAACATCGTTCTGCCGGTGCCCACCGGTTGGAGTGTGGTGCCCGATCCCAACGTTCCGGACGCCTTCGGGGTGATCGCCGACCGCAAGGGCGGCGACGGCCTCCACACGTCCAACGCGCAGTTGCTGGTCTACAAGCTGGTCGGCGACTTCGATCCGCGGGAGGCCATCAGCCACGGCTTCATCGACAGCCAGAAACTCAAAGCCTGGCAGTCGACGTCGGCATCGATGGCCGAGTTCGGCGGCTTCCCGTCGTCGATCATCACCGGGACCTACCGCGACAACGACATGGTGTTGAACACCTCGCGGCGCTATGTCATCGCCACGTCGGGCACCGACCGGTATCTGCTGTCGTTGTCGGTCACGACCGCGGCAAACCAGGTCGTGGCCACTGCGCCGGCCACCGACGGCATCCTCAACGGCTTCCGGGTGACCGATCCGGCCGCCAAACCCGCGGCACCGGCAGCGGCTCCCGCAGCTCCCGCACCGGCCGCGGCTCCCGCACCGGCCGCTCCCGCAGCTCCGGCACCGGCCGCTCCCGCAGCTCCGGCACCTGCGGCTCCCGCAGCTGCCGCACCGGCCGCTCCCGCGGCTCCCGCACCGCCGGCGGCTCCGGCACCGCCAGCTCCGCCGGCACCCCCACCGGCACCGGCCGCGGCGCCCCCACCGCCGGTCGATCCGGCCGCCGCCGTGGTGGCCACGGTGCCCACCCCGTAGCAGCGGCCGGGCTCGTATTGTGAGCCCATGGTTGTCGCAGCTGTCATCTGTCTGGGCCTGGCCGCACTGATCGGCGGCACGGGGCTGCGGACTTTGCGGCGGCCGGCACCGGTCGATCTCACTGGCCAGGTGCTGCGGTCGGTGGCACCCACACAGCTCGCCGCCGGGGTGATGCTGGCCGCCGGCGGGATCGCCGCGCTCACCGCGCCGCACCAGATCGGCCTGATTGCGCTGATCGTCGGCATCGTCGGCGCGGTGGCAACCCTGGTCGCGGGGTCTTGGCAGAGCGCCCGCTACGTCGAGAGCCGACAGGCCGCCGCCGGCGGCTGCGGCTCCACCGACGGCTGCGGGGGCTGCGCCAAAGTCTGCGAGTCCTGACCGCTAGTTGCGGCTCAGGTCGATCGGGTGGGTAGCAAGCATCGCCAGCGATAGGGGCTGGCGGCGCAAAACCCGCGACCACAAGTCCACCCGGGGCTGGACCAGCACGTCAGAAGGCAAGGCCGACAGGACGATCCAGTCGTCGCGCTCGATCTCACCCTCGAGTTGGCCGATGGTCCACCCGGAGTACCCGGCGAAGATCCGGACACCCTCGACCAGCGTGGCGATCATCTCGGGGTCGGCGTCAAGATCGACCATGACGATGCGGCCGGCGACATGGCGGAGGCCCTCGACACCGTCGGGGTCGGCACCGACCCGCAGAGTACCCAGACACAGCGCCGCGTCCCGTTTGACCGGACCGCCGCTGAACATCGACGTCGGCTTGGCCGCCAGGTCGGTCCACTGCGGCAAAACGTTGAAGATGGCCGTCTCGCTGGGCCGGTTGAGCACCACCCCGAGGGTGCCGCCGTCGTTGTGCTCAACGATGTAGATGACGCTGCGGCGAAATGTCGGCTCGAACAGATCGGTGTTGGCAAGCAGCAACGTCCCGGCCCGCACCCGATTTGCCGCGGGCGCGAGGAAATCCTCGGGATCCTCCGACTGCGCCACCCGTTCATCATGGCACGGTCGGCCGCGCCGAACAGGTCCGTAGGAATCGGCCGGCCAATCGATTTGTACTGTGAATCAGGTGTTGGACGCCCGCGGTTCCGGTTCGCTGTGGCGATCCGTACGCGGCCTGCCCGATTTCTGGCGGCTGCTGCAACTGCGGGTGGCCAGCCAGTTCGGCGACGGACTGTTCCAGGCGGGACTGGCAGGGGGCCTGCTGTTCAATCCGCAGCGGGCCGCTGACCCGTGGGCGATTGCCGGGGCGTTCGCGGTGCTGTTCCTGCCGTATTCGGTGTTGGGTCCGTTCGCCGGGGCGCTGCTGGACCGGTGGGATCGGCGAGTGGTGCTCATCGCCGCGAATGCCGCGCGGGTGCTGGCCGTGCTCGGGGTGGCCGCGCTGCTGGCCGTCGGCGCCCGCGACCTGTTCGTGCTGTGTGGCGCCCTCATCGTCAACGGCTTCAGCCGGTTCGTCACCTCCGGTTTGGGTGCCGCCCTGCCGGATGTGGTTCCGCGGGAGCACGTCGTCACAATGAACTCGGTGGCCACTGCCAGCGGTGCCACCGCGGCATTCCTGGGTGCGAACTTCATGCTGCTGCCACGTTGGCTGGCCGGTGACGGCGATGCCGCCGCCGCCGCTGTCATCGTCCTGGTGGCTATCCCGGTCGCCATCGCGTTGCTGCTGTCAATGCGATTCGCCCCGCATGTGCTCGGCCCGGACTCCACCGCGGTACACGGCTCCCCGCTGTACGCGGTGGCCACCGGTTGGACTTATGGCCTGCGGGCCGTCCGCGCCACCCCGTCAGTGGCTGCGACCCTGTCCGGCCTGGCTGCCCACCGCATGGTGTTCGGCATCAACTCGCTGCTGGTGCTGGTGATCGCCCGGCAGACCGGCACAACCGGCTTCGGCGGCCTGGGCACCGTGGTGGTGTTCGTGGCCGCCGCCGGGATCGGCGCCTTCCTGGCCAACGTCGTCAACCCGCCGGCGATTCGGCGGTGGGGTCGCTACGCGACCGCCAACGCCGCACTGCTGTTCGCCGCCCTGATCCAACTCGCCGGCGCGACCCTGGATCTGCGGGTGATGGTGGCCTGCAGTTTCTTCCTGGGGTTGGCCGGGCAGATGGTCAAGCTGTGCGCCGACACCGCCATGCAGATCGACCTCGGCGACGCGCTGCGCGGTCACGTGTTCGCCCTTCAGGATTCAGTGTTCTGGATGTCGTTCATCATCGCGGTGAGCGCCGCCGCCGCGGTGATCCCACCCGACGGCCGCTCGGCGGCGCTGGTGGTGGCCGGCTCACTGGTCTACCTCAGCGGGCTTGCGGTACACGCCGGGCTGGGCAGACGCCCGAACTAGGCTGAGCCGCATGGCAAGCCGCATCTCACAGGGCAGCAACATCATCGGGCCGCTCATCGCCGATCTGCGCGCGGAAAGCGACGCCCTCGACGCGCTGGTCGAGGGCCTGCCCGCGCAAGCCTGGGCGCAGCCGACGCCGGCCCCGGGGTGGACCATCGCCCACCAGATCGGGCATCTGCTGTGGACCGACCGGATGGCGTTGACGTCGATCACCGACGAGGCGGCATTCCTCGATCTGGTGGCCGGCGCGCAGCACCGAATCGCCACGTTCGTCGACGAGGCCGCCGAGGAGTGCGCAACCGCACCGCCGGAGCGATTGCTGGCCGACTGGCGAGACACCCGCAGTCGGTTGCATGACGCGTTGGGCGCGGTCCCGGAAGGCCGCAAGCTGCAGTGGTTCGGGCCACCGATGAGCGCGCCGTCGATGGCCACCGCCCGGCTGATGGAGACCTGGGCGCACGGCCTGGACGTCGCCGATGCCCTCGGGGTGGCGGTGGCGCCGTCGGCTCGGTTGAAGTCCATCGCGCACCTGGGGGTGCGGACCCGGGACTTCGCTTTCACAGTGCACGGCCTGACGCCGCCCACCGAGCCGTTCCGGGTGGAGTTGACCGACCCCGACGGTGAACTGTGGGCGTGGGGCCCGGACGACGCCGCCCAGACGGTGGCGGGTTCGGCGCTGGACTTCTGCGCTCTGGTCACCCAGCGCCGCCCGCTCGCCGAGTTGGATGTGGTGGCCCGCGGTGCGGATGCCGCGAAGTGGCTGACCATTGCGCAGGCCTTCGCCGGCCCACCCGGCGTGGGGCGCTGAACCGTCAAAGGGGGCCGGCGCCGTCGGCCAATCCGTCGGCGTCGGAGTCCACCAGCGTGATGTCCCAGCGCCCATCCCCATCGATGTCCACGTAACCGGTCGCCGCATGCTCCGAGACCGCACGGTCGGCCAGCCCATCGCGGTTGACGTCGAGGAACTGCTCCGGCGTGCCGTCGCCGTCGACATCCCCCACCGGGCCGGTGTGCTCAGTGCCGTGCAGGTCGAACCAGCGCTGCGGCGGCGGCGGGACGCCGGAGACCGCCCAGGTGCCGGTGCCGTCGTCGGTGTAGCGCGCCTCGGGCACGCCGTCGTCGTCGAGGTCTAAGTCCGCGTAGTCGCCCATGCCGTCACCGTCGCTGTCGCCCATCAGGTCGTCGAGAAGTCCGTCACCGTCGAGGTCGAGGCCGGCCGGGCCGGTCCAGATCGTCGCGGTCCCGTCGCCGGCATCCAGGCAGTAATCCATACCGAGTTAGACGGCGCCGCCGCCTTTGGCGTTCCACCAAGCCAGCAATTCGGCGCTGGCCTCCTCCGGCGAGAGCGGGCCGCGGTCCAGCCGAAGTTCCTTGAGGTATTTCCAGGCCTCGCCGACCTGCGGGCCGGCCGGGATGCCCAGAATCTCCATGATCGCGTTGCCGTCCAGATCCGGGCGCACCCGCGCCAGGTCCTCCTTGGCCGTCAGTTCGGCGATCCGGGCCTCCAGGCTGTCGTAGTTGGCCTGCAGTCGCGCCGCCCGCCGCTTGTTGCGGGTGGTGCAGTCGGCGCGCACCAACTTGTGCAGCCTGGGCAGTAGCGGACCGGCGTCGGCGACGTAGCGGCGCACCGCGGAGTCGGTCCACCGGCCGTCCCCGTACCCGTGGAACCGAAGATGCAGGTAAACCAGCCCGGAGACGTCGTCGACCATCTGCTTGGAGTACTTCAGCGCGCGCATCCGAGTGCGAACCATCTTGGCGCCGACCACCTCGTGGTGGTGGAAACTGACCCCGCCGTCGGACTCGTGGCGGCGGGTGGCCGGCTTGCCGATGTCGTGCAGCAGGGCGGCCCAGCGCAGGACCAGGTCCGGTCCGCCGGGTCCCTCCCCCGTGTCGCTTCGCTCCGGCCCGCCGGGTCCCTCCCCCGTGTCGCTTCGCTCCGGCCCGCCGGGTCCCTCCCCCGTGTCGCTTCGCTCCGGCCCGCCGGGTCCCTCCAGCGCGATCGCCTGCCGCAGCACGGTCAGCGAATGCTGGTACACGTCCTTGTGCTGATGGTGCTCGTCGATGGCCATCTGCATCCCGCCGATCTCCGGCAGTACCACCGCCCCGAGGCCGGTCTGCACCATCAGGTCGATGCCGGCCACCGGGTCGTCGCCGAGCAGCATCTTGTCCAACTCGACGGCCACCCGTTCGACGGCGATCCGGGACAGTTGCGGGGCCATCTCGACGATGGCCTCCCGCACCCGGTCCGCCACCCCGAACTGCAGTTGGGAGACGAACCGGGCGGCGCGCAGCATCCGCAGCGGGTCGTCGCCGAAGGACACCTCGGGGGCGGCGGGGGTGTCCAGGATGCGCCGGCGCACCGCGGCCAGACCGTCGAGCGGGTCGAGGAACTCCCCGGGGCCCTCGGCGGTGATCCGGACGGCCATCGCGTTGGCGGTGAAGTCGCGGCGGACCAGATCGTCGTCGAGTCGGTCCCCGTACTGCACCCGGGGGTTGCGCGACACCTGGTCATAGCTGTCGGCCCGGAAGGTGGTGATCTCCAGACGGTGACCGGCCTTGCCGACGCCGACGGTGCCGAAGTCGATGCCGGTGTCCCACAGCGCGTCGGCCCAGGGTCGCATGATCGCCTGCACGGTCTCCGGCCGGGCGTCGGTGGTGAAGTCCAGGTCGGTGGTCAACCGGCCGAGCACCGCATCGCGCACGGTGCCGCCCACCAGGTAAAGCTGGTGTCCGGCCGCCTCGAACACCGCGCCCACTTCACGAAGCAGCGGAGCCTGCCGGTGCAGTTCTACAGCGGCCCGGACCCGGAGTTCGTCCTCGGACTCCGGCATGGGGGGAGGCGACGCGGCGGGCACGTCCGGTGAGCCTAGTGCTCCGCGCCGCGGCCGCGACCGGCGAGTGCGGCCACGGCCGGACCGGTCACGGCAGCTACTATCACTTGGGTGTCGGAGGGCGAAGCGGCCAAACCACGACGGCGTCGAGGTCGACGCCGCGGGCGCCGCGCGGCAAGCGCCCAGATCCCGTCCGAGCAGCCCGACGCGGCCACCGACACACCCGCCCAGCGCAGCACTGGGTCCACGGCGCATACCGACCGTCCCCGATCCCGGCAGCGCTCCCCATCGCGGCTGCGCACCGTCTACGAAACCTCGGCGGGCGGCTTGGTCATCGACGGCCTGGACCGGCCGCGGGAAGAGCAGGTGGCTGCGCTGATCGGCCGCGTCGACCGGCGCGGGCGGATGTTGTGGTCACTACCCAAAGGACATGTCGAGCAGGGCGAGACCGCCGAGCAGACCGCCATCCGGGAAGTCGCCGAGGAGACCGGTATCCACGGCCATGTGCTGGCCCAACTCGGCAGCATCGACTACTGGTTCGTCACCGAGGGACGACGGGTGCACAAGACGGTGCACCATTATCTGCTGCGGTTCTCCGGCGGCCAGTTGTGCGACGAGGACCTCGAAGTCACCGAGGTGGCCTGGGTGCCGGTGATCGAACTGCCCGACCGGCTGGCCTACGCCGATGAACGCCGCCTGGTCGAGGTGGCCCACGACTTGATCGAACTGCTGCAGTCCGACGGGCCCGCGGCACTGCCACCGCTGCCGCCGTCGGCGCCGCGCCGCCACCCCCAGACCCACTCCCACACCCGCAGCCGCCCGTCCCGCGCCGAGGCGCCCGGTGAGCACCGGGCGAATGGCCGCGGTCCGGGCGCGTGAGGGTGCATCGGCGGCGAGCGAGGATCCTCGTCGCACTCCTCGGGCTGCTCGCCGTGTTGTTCTGCCCGCAGTTAGTGCCCACCGTGGCCGCCGAACCCGACGCGTCGGCGTTCGTGCGGGTCCGGCTCGACAGCGTCAGCCCGGACGTGGTCACCACCTCCAGCGAACCCACCGTCACCGTGACCGGAACGGTCACCAACGTCGGGGACCGACCGGTACGCGACGTGGTGGCCCGCCTGGAACGCAGCGCGGCGGTGCAATACTCCTCGGCGCTGCGCACCACCCTCTACGCCGACGGTCAGTTCAACCCGGTCAGTGAATTCATCACTGTGGCAGCCGAACTCGACCGTGGACAGGCTGCCGGATTCAGCTTCACGGTGCCGCTGCGCGCGGCGCAGGGGCCGGCACTGGACATCGAGGACCCCGGCGTGTACCCGGTGCTGATCAACGTCAACGGCACACCGGACTACGGGGACACCGCCCGCCTGGACGAGGCGCGTTTCCTGCTGCCGGTAACCGGTGTCCCGGCCGACCCGACGACCGCCTCCGGCAACACCCTGGATGACACGGTGCCCCCCGGCACCGCTAAACCGGTCGCGGTGACCATGCTGTGGCCGCTGGCCGACAAGCCACGTCTGGCCCCCGGGCTGCCGGGCGGCACCAGACCGGTGCGACTGATGAACGACGACCTGGCGGTATCGCTGGCCGCCGGCGGCCGCCTCGACACTCTGCTGGGAGCGGCGGAGTTCGCCACCAGCCCCGAGGCCATCGACCCCGGCACCGGAGTGGACCGCGCCCTGTGTCTGGCGGTGGACCCCGACCTGCTGGTCACGGTCAACGCGATGACCGCCGGCTACGTGGTGGCCGAGGCGCCCAACGGACTCGGTACGGCCGCCCGCCCCGGCACCGGGCAGGCCGCCGCGGCGGCCTGGCTGGATCGGCTGCGCGGAGCGGCCCGCCGGATGTGCGTGATCGCCACCCCCTACGCCCAGGCCGACCTGGGGGCGCTGTACCGGATCAATGACCCTGCGCTGAGTGCTGCGGCGACCGGCGGCGCCGAGATCGTCGACCGGATCCTGGGAATCACCTCCACCCGCGGCGCCACCATCCTGGGCGACGGGGCGTTGACCGCGGCGGCGGCCAACCTGTTGGAGACGATGGAGCCGACCATCGCGATCGCCGCCGCCGCCACCGGGGGCGCCGCGCCGGTCACCGCCGACCTCACCGTCCGCCGGCTCTCCGGCCCGGTGGTGCTGGCCCCCTTCGACCCCGCCATCGGTGCAGCGCTGGCCGGCGTCGGCACCGACCCGACCGTGCCGGCCTACCTCGATGACGCACTGGCCGTGCCCGTCGGCTCCGACTCCCCCGTCGCCCGCCGCCAGGACGCCATCGCGGCGATGCTGTGGCGCACGCTGGCCGGCGACAACGAACCGCGCAGCCAGATCCTGCTGCCGCCGCTGAAGTGGAGCCCGCAACCCGATGACGCCCGCGCGATGCTCAGCGCGCTGGCCAACACCCTGCGGGCCGGCCTGGCCACGCCCCGGCCACTGGCCGCCCTGATCTCGGAGTCCCGGCTGACCCGGGACGCCAACGCTGACGGCGAACAAACCTCGGCCGACCTTCCCACCGACGTCCCCGGCCGGATCGACGACGACGTCATCGACACCATCCGGGCGGCGGCGCTGCGGCAGTGGAGCCTGACCTCGGCGCTGAGCACCGACGCCCGCACCGGCCTGACCGGCCTGCAGTACACCGCCCCACTGCGCGAGGACATGCTGCGGGCGCTGAGTCAGACCGAGCCGCCCGCCACCCGCAATGACGTTGCCCGCCAACGGCTCGCAGTGGTCGCGGCCACCATCGAGGACCTCTTCCGGGCGGTCTCCATCGTCAACCCCGGCGACTCCTACACCCTGGCCACCGAGCGCAGCGCGCTGCCTCTGGCGCTGCGCAACGACCTGTCCGTCCCGATCCGGGTGCGGTTGCAGTTCGACGTACCACCCGGCATGACCGTGACCGACATCGGCGAACAGGAGGTGCCGCCGGGCTATCTGCCGCTGCGGGTACCGGTCGAACTGCACGTCACCCAACGCGTCGCCGTGGACGTCACGATGCGCACCCCGGAGGGTCTGCAACTCGGCGACCCGGTGCGTTTGTCGGTGCACTCCAACGCCTACGGAAAACTATTGTTCGCCATCACGATGACCGGCGGTGCGGTGTTGGTGCTGCTGGTCGGTCGCCGCCTCTATCACCGCTTCCGCGGCCAACCCGACCGGGCCGACCTGGACCGGCCCCGCCCGCCGCATCGGAAGCATCCCGAGGCCATGGGCCCACGGGGAAGGACCCCCCGCCCCCGAGGAATCGATAGATGAGCCAGCCTCGGTCGGACACCGGGGACCGCCCACAGCGCGAGGAACTCTCCGACTCGGCGGTGGTTTCCCGGTCGTGGGGCATGGCGCTGGCCACGTTGGTCAGCCGGATCACCGGCTTCATCCGGATCGTGCTGCTCGCCGCGCTGCTCGGGGCGGCGCTATCGAGTTCCTTCACGGTGGCCAATCAGCTGCCGAACCTGATTGCCGCGCTGGTACTGGAGGCCACCTTCACCGCGATCTTCGTGCCGGTGCTGGCCCGCGCCGAACGCGATGACCCCGACGGCGGTGCGGCCTTCGTCCGCCGGTTGGTGACGCTGGCCACCACGATCCTGCTGCTGGCCACCGTCCTGTCGGTGGCGGCCGCACCGCTGCTGGTGCGGCTGATGCTCGGCGACGACCCGAAGGTGAACGAGCCACTCACCATCGCGTTTGCCTATCTGCTGCTGCCGCAGGTGATCTTCTACGGCCTGACGTCGGTGTTCATGGCAATCCTCAACAATCGCAACGTGTTCGGACCGCCGGCCTGGGCGCCGGTGGTGAACAACGTGGTGGCCATCGCCACCCTCGGGCTGTTTCTGCTGGTGCCCGGCGAACTGTCCCTCGACCCGGTCCAGATGGGTACTGCCAAGCTGCTGGTGCTGGGCGTCGGAACCACCCTCGGGGTCGTCGCGCAAGCCGCCGTGTTGCTGATCGCCATCCGCCGGGAGCGGATCAGCCTGCGGCCGCTGTGGGGAATCGACGACCGGCTCAAGCGGTTCGGCACGATGGCCGCGGCGATGGTGCTGTACGTGTTGATCAGCCAGGTCGGTCTGGTGGTCGGCAACCAGATCGCCAGTACCGCAGCGGCATCCGGCCCGGCGATCTACAACTACACCTGGCTGGTGCTGCAACTGCCGTTCGGGATGATCGGCGTGACGATCCTGACCGTGGTGATGCCGCGACTGAGCCGCAACGCCGCGGCCAACGACAACCCCGCCGTGCTCGCCGATCTGTCGTTGGCCACCCGGCTCACCATGGTCACCCTGATCCCGGTGGTGGCGTTCATGACCGTGGCCGGCCCGGCGATCGGCAGCGCGCTGTTCGCCTACGGGAAGTTCGGCGAAGTGGACGCCAACTATCTCGGTATCGCGATCGCGCTGTCGGCGTTCACGCTCATCCCCTACGCCCTGGTGCTGCTGCAGTTGCGGGTGTTCTACGCGCGCGACGACCCCTGGACGCCGATCCTGATGATCCTCGCCATCACCGCGGTGAAGATCGTCGCATCGCTGCTGGCGCCGCACCTGACCGACGACCCCGAACTGGTGGCCGGCTATCTGGGCACCGCCAACGGCGTCGGATTCCTCGCCGGGGCGGTGCTGGGACATCTGCTGCTCCGCCGGTCGCTGCGCCCGCCGGGCGGCCGGCTGCTGGACTCCACGGTGCGGCGCACCATCCTGGTCAGCACCGCTGCGGCGACGGTGGCCGCCGTCGTCACCGCCGGGGCGGATCGGCTGCTGGGACTGCAGACCCTCACCGAACGCAGTGGCGGCGCGGGCTCGATGGTGCGGCTGGTGATCCTGGCGGCCGTCATGGTGCCGCTGCTGGTTGCACTCCTGGTGGCCGGGCGAGTCCCCGACGCCGTCGCCGGCTGGGCAGCGGTACGGCGGCGGATCCTGCGTCGCGGAGCAGCTGCCGACGTTGCGCCACTGGACTCACAGCTCCCCGAGAAGCGGGGTGTGGTCACGTACCCTGAACCCGGCACGACGGCGCATCACGCCGACTCCACGCGGAAAGGACTGGAACTGAGCGATCAAGGCACGCCTGCGGGCCCGCCCGGCGACGCGACGGCGAAGATCCCGCGCCCGCGCGCCGACGAGTTCCAGCCCGACGTCGCGGGCCAGTTCGCCGCCGAACCGGTCGCCGGACGAGGTTCAGCCGGGGCCCTGCCGCTGGGGCCCGGCGCCACCGTCGCCAACGGCCGCTATCGGCTACTGGTATTCCACGGCGGACCGGCCGGCCTGCAGTTCTGGCAGGCCCTCGACACCGCACTGGATCGTCAGGTTGCGCTGACCTTCATCGACCCGGCCCGCACCATGGCTTCCGAGCAGATCGAACAGATTCTCTCCCGAACCCAGCAACTCAGCCGGGTGCAGCGGCCCGGCGTGGCCCGGGTCCTCGACGTCACGCCGATCGACAACGGCAGCGGACTCGTTGTCTCCGAATGGATCCGGGGCGGCTCGCTGAAGGAGGTCGCCGGCACCTCGCCGTCGGCCGTCGGCGGTGCCCGGGCGATCCAGTCGCTGGCGGCGGCGGCCGACGAGGCACACCGCGCCGGGGTGCCCCTGTCGGTGGACCACCCCAGCCGGATCCGGGTCAGTATCGACGGGGACGTGACGTTGGCCTTCCCGGCCACCCTGCCGGACGCGACCCCGGCCGCGGACGTCCGGGGTATCGGCGCGGCGCTGTACGCCCTGCTGGTCGACCGCTGGCCGCTGCCAGAGACCGGCGCTGCGAGCGGACTGCGGCCCGCCGAGACCGATCCCTCCGGGCAGCCGATCGAGCCCAGAGACCTCAACAACGCAATCCCCTTCCAGATCAGCGCAGCCGCGACGCGGGCGCTGGAACCGGGCGGCGGCATCAGCAGCGCACCGAACCTGCTGCATCTGCTGCAGCAGGCGACCAACGCGGCGGATCGGACCCCGCGAGTGGATCCGGCCGCGCCCACCGAGGCGGCACCGGCGATGAGCGGGGCCGCCGCGCCGGTTCAGCACCGGGGACCGCAACCGCCGGCCGGCGCAGCGAACCGGCCGCAGCCGGAGTCCGTCCCCGCCGACCCGGCCCGGCGCCGCCGCAATCTCATGGTCGGGATCGGCGTGGGTACCGCCATTCTGGCAGTGGCGCTGATTGTGCTCGGCACGTTCCTCAGCCGCATCTTCGGTAACCCGGACGACGAGCTCAAAAGTGAGCAGCTGGGCTTGAACACCACTACGACCTCAGCCACGGAAAGTACCGGGGCGATGGTCGAACCTGTTGCAGCGACAGTGTTTTCACCCGGTGGCGAGGCGGACGCACCCAATCTGGCCGGGTTGGCCATCGACGGCGATCCAGCGACCCTGTGGCCGACCGACACCTACACCGACGCCGTTCCGTTCCCGAACTTCAAAAGCGGGGTCGGCCTCATGCTGGAGTTGCCCGAGCCGATCGTGGTGGGCAGCGTGACCCTGGGAATCTCCAGCACCGGGACCCAGGTGCAAATCCGGTCGGCCTCCTCCCCCAACCCGGACAGCCTGGAGGACACCACCCTGTTGACCGGTCCGACATTGCTCAAACCCGGCACCAACACGGTCTCGGTGCCCAGCGCCGCGCCGACCTCCTATGTGCTCGTGTGGATCTCGACGATGGGCCAGGTCGGCGGCCAGAGCCGGACCGACTTCTCCGAGATCACCGTGCGTCAGGCCGCTTCCTAACAGCTGCACCACCGGGTGAAGTGCCCCGGCGGCGGCACCGGAATTACGGTCCGCCCGTGCCCAGCTATTCCGGTGCGAACCGCAGTGACGGCGAACTGTTGTACGCCCACATCGCCGGTGACCGTTATGCCTTCGAGGAGCTCTTCCGCCGGCACAGCGCCCGGTTGTACCGGCTGGCCCGCCGGCGCAGCCACACCGCCGAAGATGCTTGCGATGCGCTCCAGGATGCGATGCTCTGCGCCCATCGGGCGGCGGGATCGTTCCGCCATGACGCACCGGTCAGCAACTGGCTGTGCCGCATCGTGGTCAACGCCTGCCGGGACCGGATGCGCCGCAACGCGATCCGGCCCACGGTGACGCTGACCCCGGAAAATTGCCCCCAGGTGGCCGACCGCACCGGGCAGCTTGAGACCGCGCTACTGGTCCGCCAAGCACTGCTGCGGCTGCCGGCCGCGCAACGCGACGCCGTGGTGGCGGTGGACATGTACGGCTACTCGGTGGCCGATGCCGCGGCTCTGTTCGACGTCGCGGAGGGCACCGTCAAGAGCCGCTGCGCCCGAGGCCGGGCCCGCTTGGCGGTACTCCTGGGAAGTACTCGCGGCGGCGGGGCGGCACACTGATCCAGTGGACTCCCCGCACCACCGGCATACCGTCACCGGTTGGCCGGCCCGCAGCGGCCCCGCGCACGCCGACCGGCGATGGGTGCCGCCGACCCGGGTCGCCACCGCTGCGGTCGGTGCCGCGGCGGTGCTCGCAGCGGTGGGCTTCGGTGCGGCGGCCTGCCTGAGTGCGGCGGGACCGACCCGCAGCACACCGACCAGCGCCAACCAGATCACCGTCCCGGTCAGTACCGACACGGCAGAGAGAGCCCCTTGATGGGGCCCTTGATGCGCGGCCGGGGAACAGCCCCGCCTACCCTGTTGTTTGACCCGGTGACACTGTTTGACCGAGTGACACCTGAGGCGGGACGGGCCCGCGTCCGCAATCTGCGCAGAAAGGGCGGCGTATGACCGACCAGACCTTGCATGACGTCATCGTGATCGGATCCGGCCCGGCCGGCTACACCGCCGCCATCTACACCGCGCGCGCCGAACTACGGCCACTGGTCTTCGAGGGCACCGCCTTCGGCGGCGCGCTGATGACCACCACCGAGGTGGAGAACTATCCGGGCTTCCGCACCGGTATCACCGGTCCGGAGTTGATGGACGAGATGCGCGAGCAGGCCCTGCGATTCGGCGCCGACCTGAAGATGGAAGACGTCGAGTCGGTATCGCTGGAAGGTCCGGTCAAGAAGGTGGTGACCGCCGACGGAGAGACCCACCTGGCCCGGGCGGTGATCCTGGCGATGGGTGCAGCGCCCCGCTACCTCGGGGTCCCCGGCGAGCAGGAACTGCTGGGCCGCGGGGTCAGTTCGTGCGCCACCTGCGATGGATTCTTCTTCAAGGGACAGGACATCGCCGTGATCGGCGGCGGCGACTCGGCCATGGAGGAAGCCACCTTCCTGACCCGGTTCGCCCGCAGCGTCACCCTGATCCACCGGCGCGAGGAGTTCCGGGCGTCCAAGATCATGCTCGAGAGGGCCCGGTCCAACGACACGATCACCTTCCTGACCAACACCGCGGTGCTCGCCGTCGAGGGCGAGGGCACCGTGACCGGTCTGCGGGTGCGCAACGTCGTCACCGACGAGGAATCCACCCTCCCGGTGACCGGGGTCTTCGTCGCCATCGGTCACGACCCGCGCTCGGAACTGGTCCGGGGCGCCGTCGAGATCGACCCGGAGGGCTACGTCCTAGTGCAGGGACACACCACCGCCACCTCACTGCCCGGTGTATTCGCGGCCGGTGACCTGGTGGACCACATCTACCGGCAGGCCATCACCGCGGCCGGCAGCGGCTGTGCGGCCGCCATCGACGCCGAGCGGTGGCTCGCCGAAGCCGCGCAGTCCTCCGACAGCGCCGAAATGATTGGAGCCCAGCAGTGAGCACCGTGACCGTAACCGACGACAGCTTTGCCGAAGCCGTACTCGCCAGCCCGACTCCGGTGCTGGTCGATTTCTGGGCCACCTGGTGCGGACCCTGCAAGATGGTTGCCCCGGTCCTCGAGGAGATCGCCAAGGAGAAGGCGGGAACGCTGACGGTGGCCAAGGTCGACGTTGACTCCAACCCGTCGGCGGCCAGGGATTTCCAGGTCGTCTCGATCCCCACTCTGATTCTGTTCAAGGACGGCAAGCCGGTGAAACGGATCGTCGGGGCCAAGGGCAAGGCCGCGTTGCTACGGGAGCTTGCCGACGTCCTCTAGCGAACTGTTCGGCGGCGACGGCAGAGACGAATTCGTTACCCGAGGTACGCCGACCGGTTTCCGCTAAGCCCGTTTCTTCTGCGAGAATGCCTGTCATGTCCAGTCCCGGCGCCGGCCCCGGCGACGCCGCCTCCGGGCGCGCCGCCCCGTCGGCCGACCTACTGCGCCGCGGTGACCGAAGCGGTGCAGTGATGGAAGTCCGCGCCGCGCTGGCCGCGCTGGGATTGCTGGCCAACCCCGATGACGACCTGACCACCGGCAAGCAGGTGGCACCGGACTTCTTCGACGACGAACTCGACCGCGCGGTCCGCGCCTTCCAGCAGCGCCGCGGCCTGCTCGTCGACGGGATCGTCGGACCGGCCACCTATCGCGCGCTGCGCGAGGCCTCCTATCGGTTGGGCGCCCGGACCCTGGCCCACCAGTTCGGCGCACCGATGTATGGCGACGACGTCGCCACCCTGCAGGCGCGGTTGCAGGACCTCGGCTTCTACCACTCCCTCGTCGACGGCTACTTCGGTCTTCAGACCCACAACGGGCTGATGTCCTACCAACGGGAATACGGACTCGCCCCGGACGGCATCTGCGGCCCGGAAACGTTGCGCTCCTTGTATTTTCTCGGCTCGCGGGTAACGGGCGGCTCGCTGCACGCCATCCGCGAGGAAGAACATGTCCGGCTGTCCGGTCCCCGGCTGTCGGGCAAGCGGATCATCATCGACCCGGGCCGCGGCGGCGCCGACCACGGCCTGATCGTCAACGGGGCGCAGGGTCCGATCAACGAAGCCGAGATCCTCTGGGACCTGGCCAGCCGACTGGAGGGCCGGATGACGGCCATCGGCATGGAGACCTTCCTGTCCCGGCCGGTCAACCACAGCCCGGCCGATGCCGAACGGGCCGCCACCGCCAACACCGTCGGGGCCGACCTGATGATCAGCCTCCGTTTCGAGCGGCAGGCAAGACCGTCGGCTAACGGCGTCGCCTGCTTTTACTTCGGCAGCCCGCACGGTTCGGTGTCCACGATCGGGCGTAACCTCGCAGGCTTCGTTCAACGAGAGTTGGTGGCGCGCACCGGGTTACGCGATTGCCGCACACACGGGCGTACCTGGGACCTGTTGCGGCTGACCCGCATGCCGACGGTCCAGGTGGACGTCGGCTACATCACCAGCACCCATGACAGCGCCATGCTGGCGACCCGAGAAGCCCGCGACGCGATCGCCGAAGGCATTCTCGCCGCCGTGAAGCGCCTGTACCTGCTGGGCAAAAACGACCGCCCGACGGGCACCTTCACTTTCGCCGAGCTGCTGGCCCACGAACAGTCCGTGGATCACGGCCGGCCGGCGGTCTGAGGGCGCTAGCCCGACGACCCCACCGGCTGCGCACTCTCCAGCCGGGTGCTCTCCAGTAGCCGCTCCAGCGCCGCCTCGACCTCCGCTTTCCAGCCCAGGCCCTTGTCGAGTTCCAACCGCAGCCGGGGGAAATACCGGTGCGGGGAGACAACGGTGAAGCCGGCCTGCAGCAGGAAATCGGCGTCGATCATGCACAGGTCGAAGGAGCAATCGCCCAGGGCGTGAATGGCCGGGGCCAGATCGGGATCGACGCCGCCGGCTCGGCCCGCGGCGTCGTGCAATTCGGCGGCCTCGGCGGTCCGGCCGAACGCTTCCAGCGCCCGCACCCCGCGCCGGACCAGTTCACTGACGACCTGCCCGATCAGCAGGGAGTTGAGACCGTCCGGCTGACCGGGTTCCACCCCCATCGACGTCAGCAGCACGGCGTCAGCACTGACCGGACCGGTGGGAAACCGTTGCGCGCGCGGCACTGCACGCGGGGGTGCGTACAGCACATAGCCCAGGCACGGTTCATCGTGATCGTCGGCATCGCCGGTCGCCGGGGTGGCGACCTGTCCGCAAGACCCCCACTCCAGCATGACCATCGACAGCCACGCCTCCTTCTCGAACTCGGGGTCGGGCAGATAATCCTCGCCGTCGAGGGTCTGTGGGTCCACCTCCCAGAAGACGCATCGGCGGGCGTGCTTGGGCAACTGCTCGAACCCCTCAAGCCGCAGCGGCCTGATTCGAACGGACACCAGATCTCCCGGTCTTCTCCCGGACTCCCCGGGTTTCCCGCCGTGCGGACCCGCCCGGCAGTCTCAGGATAGGAGAGCCGACGACCAGCGGCCAGTATTACTGGTACGGCTGGTGCTGGGTTTCCTCCCACCGAATGAAATCGATTGCCGCACTTGATGATTCCGAGACCCCCTGGCGATCACCCGAATCCCGGACACGGCGGCGCCACAGTAACGTCACAGTGACGTAACGGGCTGGTGTGGTGGGCTGCGTTACCGCGGCGTTGAAGAGTTCATCAATTCGACGATTCGCTGCAAATCGTCCACCGAGCCGAACTCGACGACAATCTTGCCCTTGCGCTTGCCCAGGCTCACCGTGACCCGGGTGTCGTAGGTGCTCGACAACCGTTCGGCCACGTCCTGCAGACCGGGCATCTGAATCGGTTTACGGCGCTTGGGTGCCGCCGGCTTCTCCCCCGCCCGGTTGGCCAGGGTCACCGCCTCCTCGGTGGCCCGCACCGACAACCCTTCCGCAACGATCCGCGCGGCGAGTTCCTCCTGGGCGCCGGCCCCGGCGTCCAGCGCCAGGAGTGCCCGGGCGTGGCCGGCCGACAGCACCCCCGCGGCGACCCGGCGCTGCACCGGGATCGGCAATCGGAGCAGGCGGATCATATTGCTGATCACCGGCCGGGACCGGCCGATCCGGCCGGCCAGTTCCTCGTGCGTGACACCGAACTCGTCGAGCAACTGCTGATAGGCGGCCGCCTCTTCCAACGGGTTCAGCTGGGCGCGGTGGATGTTCTCCAGCAGTGCGTCGCGAAGCAAGTCGTCGTCAGCGGTCTCCCGGACGATCGCCGGGATGGCGGCCAGTCCGGCCTGCTGCGCCGCGCGCCACCGCCGCTCCCCCATCACCAGTTGGTACCGGCTGCTGCCCACCTCGCGGACCACGATCGGCTGCATCAGGCCGAACTCGCGGATGGAGTGCACCAACTCGGCCAGCGCCTCCTCGTCGAAGACCTGCCGGGGTTGACGCGGGTTCGGCTCGATGTGGGTCGGGTCGATCTCGCGGTACACCGCCCCGATACCGGGGGCCACCTGCGCGGTGGGCACGCCGCCACCGATCACGACGTCGGCCGCCGCGTCGCCCAGTCGGGGCCCGCCGTCGCCAGGCCCAGTGGGGATGAGTGATGCCAGTCCGCGGCCGAGGCCGCCCCGGCGCCGTGAAGGTTGCGTCATGTGCGTTCTCCAGTTACTGGCGGGTGGCGAGTTCGCGGCCGGCATCGAGATAACTCATCGCCCCCCGCGATCCAGGATCGTAGTCGATGATGGTCATGCTGTAGCCGGGCGCTTCGGAGACCTTAACGCTGCGTGGGATGACGGTGTGCAGCACCTTGTCGCCGAAGTAGCGGCGAACCTCCGTGGCGACCTGGTCGGCCAGCTTGGTCCGGCCGTCATACATGGTCAGCAGCACGGTGGTCACATTCAACTGCGGATTGAGGTGGGCCTTGACCATCTCGATGTTCTTCATCAACTGCGAGACACCCTCGAGGGCGTAGTACTCGCACTGGATCGGGATCAACACCTCCGGTGCGGCCACCAAGGCGTTGAGGGTCAGCAGGCCCAGTGACGGCGGGCAGTCGATAAACACGAAGTCGAAGTCCAATCCATCAAGACCGGCAAGCGCATTACGGAGCCGGTTCTCCCGGGCCACCATGCTGACGAGTTCGATCTCCGCGCCGGCGAGGTCGATGGTGGCCGGCACGCAGAACAGCCGGTCGCTGTGGGGGCTCTGCCGGATCGCATCTCGGACCGGGATATCGCCGAGCAGCACCTCATAGGAGGACGGCGTGCCCGATTGGCGATCGGCGATGCCCAGCGCGGTGCTGGCGTTGCCCTGGGGGTCGAGATCGATCACCAACGTCTTGAGGCCCTGAACCGCCATCGCCGCCGCCAGGTTGACCGCGGTGGTGGTCTTACCGACCCCGCCCTTCTGGTTGGCGACGGTGAAGATCCGGCGCCGGCTGGGCTTGGGTAGTTGGCCCGCGGTGGTGTGCAATACCTGCATCGCGCGCTTCGCGGCAGCCCCAATCGGGGTATCGGCGTCGGGTCCGTCGGGCCATGTTTCACGTGAAACGGCGCCCTCGCCGAACGGCGGCTGCGTCATGGCTTTCTCCTCTCCGGTGCGTCGGAACGTCGTCGGGCCTTCGTCTGGGTCGACGCCTTCTGGGTCGACGCCTTCTGGGTGGACGACACTGTGTCCCCCCGCACCGCCGCCACGACGGTGGCGGGTGGGCTCAGGTAGCCCGATCCACATCTCACCACCTCGACACCCCGCGCACCTAACCGAACCATCGCCGGCCCTCGTTCGGCGACCTCCGCCTCGGCCCGCTCCCCCTTCAGTGCCAGCATGCGACCCCCCGCGCGCAACAACGGCAGACTCCATCGGGCGAGCTTTTCCAAGTCGGCAACCGCGCGCGACACCACCACGTCGGCATCCGAGACCGCCGCGCGCACCGCGGCGTCCTCGGCCCTGCCGCGCACCACGGTCATGGTGAGACCCAGGGTGGCGACGACCTCGGTCAGAAATTCGGTTCGCCGCAGCATCGGCTCGACCAGGGTGACGGCCAAATCAGGGCGGGCGATCGCCAACGGTATTCCGGGCAACCCCGCGCCGCTGCCGACATCGACGACCCTGGCTCCCGGCTCGATCAATTCGGCCACCGCCGCGCAGTTCAAGAGGTGCCGGTCCCAGATTCGATCCACTTCGCGGGGCCCGAGCATGCCGCGTTCCACACCGGGGCCGCTGAGCAGATCCGCGTACTCGCGGGCCAAGTCCAGGCGCGCGCCGAATACTTGGGTGGCCGGATCCGGCGCGTCGGGCGCGGCATGTTTCACGTGAAACATCCTCTCGCCGCGCCCGAACTACATCGATGTAACTTCAGTCCTTGAGCACCACGACGCGCCGTGACGGTTCCACGCCTTCGCTCTCGCTGTGGACGCCGCTGACGCCCGCGACGGCGTCGTGCACGATCTTGCGCTCGAACGGTGTCATGGGCGCCAACTCCTCGCGTTGCCCGCTCTCCAGCACCCGGTGGGCGACCTTCTCCCCCAGCGCCGACAGTTCGTCGCGCCGGCGCCGCCGCCACCCGCCGATGTCAAGCATCAGCCGGCTTCGCTCGCCACTCTTCTGAAGCACGGCCAGCCTGGTGAGCTCCTGCAACGCGTCGAGCACCTCGCCGCGCCGCCCGACCAACTTGTTCAGATCACTACCGCCATCAATGCTGACGATCGCGCGGTCACCTTCGACGTCGAGGTCGATGTCGCCGTCGAAGTCCAGCAGGTCGAGTAATTCCTCCAGATAGTCGCCGGCGATCTCGCCCTCGGCGACCAAGCGCTCCTCAAGGTCGGTGCCCTTGCGCTTCGGTGCGGCCGTGTCCTCATCGCCCACCACGGTGCTGTCCTGGGTTGCGTCGTGCTGGGTTGCGTCGTGCTGGGCCTCGTCGTGCTGGGCCTCGTCGTGCGTCTCGATCTCGGTCATGGTTTCTCCTTGTCCGGTCGCTAGCCCGGTCATCGTTTGCGTTTCTTGGGGCGCCCGGCTGGGCGCGCGCCGGGCCGTGGCGCCCGGGGGATTGCCCCTGCGCCACTGCCGTTGCCGTTGCTCTGGTTCTGAGCGGGAGTTGCTCCCCCGCCTGTGGTTTCCGTCGCGGTCTCCCCGTCGAGTTCGGCAGCGGCCACGTCGGCGACAGTTGCCTTGCGGTTCTTGACCGGCTTGGCTCCCGGCGCGGGGGCGTTGGCGGCGCGGCGGGCCAGCGCCTCCTCCTTAGCGGCCTCCTCCTCACGTTCGATCTTGCCGAACACGAGGTGCTGCTGGGCGAACGTCCAGATGTTGTTGGACACCCAGTAGATGATGATGGCGATCGGCAGGAACGGCCCGCCCACAACGACTCCCAGCGGGAAGACGTAGAGCGCCAGCTTGTTCATGATCGCGGTCTGCGGGTTGGCTGCCGCCTCCGGACTCTGTCGCGAGATGGACGCCCGGCTGTTGAAGTACGTCGCGATGCCGGCCAGGATCATCAGCGGGATAGACACCGCCGCCACCGCCGGGCGGCTGAACTCGGTGAAGGCCGCTATGCCGTGCTGCTGGGTGATCGCTGCACCGATTGGAGCGCGGAAAAGGTTGGCGTCCAGGAAGTGGCCGACATCGGTCGCGCTGAAGAAGTAGTTGGGCAGCCGGCGGTTCTCCTCAACCGATAGACCCAGCCGGCCGAAACCGGACTGGGTCCGGTTGAACGACATCAGCACGTGATACAGGCCGAGGAACACCGGTACCTGGGCCAGCATCGGCAGACAGCCGAGGATCGGGTTGAAGTCGTGTTCCTTCTGCAGCTTCTGGATCTCCAGCGCCATCCGCTGGCGGTCCTTGCCGTACTTCTTCTGCACGGCCTTGATCTGGGGCTGCAACTCCTGCATTTTGCGGGTGGTCCGGATTTGCTTCACGAACGGCTTGTAGAGCACGGCTCGCAGGGTGAACACCAGGAACATCACCGACAGCGCCCAGGTGAAGAAGTTGTTGGGACCCAGGACGGAACCAAACAGCTTGTACCACAGCCACATGATCCCGGAGACCGGGTAGTAGACGTAGTCGAGGCTGAACCAATTAAACATGTGCGCTCCTGACCTTCCCCTGTTCGGCCTCGCAAGACCGTTCGGGTATCGGATCCCATCCACCGCGGTGCCAAGGACCGCACTTAACCAATCGAACTACGCTCAACCAGGCTCCCCGAACCAGTCCGTACTCGGTGAGAGCCTCCACCGCGTACTGGCTGCAGGTGGGCATGAACCGGCACGACGGGAGCCGCAACGGCGAAACCATGTGCCGATATCCCTGGATGACGGCAATCACGATGCGCGCAATCCGGCCGGGACCCGCGCCGCGATCGATCACCGGTGACGTTCCATGAGTACGTGTGCGCGCCGGACACCGCAGTGCAGTTGATGCTGAAGCCGGGCTGATCGCGCCACGCCACTGCTCGGCAACGCCCTGACGACAATGCGGTCGGCCGGGTCGAGATCGGCGATGACGGTGCGTGCCACGTGGCGCAACTTCCGCGCGACGCGATGCCGTTGCACCGATCCCCCAACGGATTTCGACACGATCAAGCCGATATGCGGCTGCGAACCGGACAGCGCGCGGTAGGCGTGTACTACGAGATCGGGCTGCGGTGCGCGCACTCCGTACCTAACGGTGTGGGTGAACTCTGCAGACCGTGTCATCCGGTTACGAGCCGGGAGCACTGGTGAGCCGACCGGTCGGTCAGGCAGTCAGCGAGCGGCGGCCCTTGCGGCGCCGGCCAGTCACGATGGCACGACCCGCGCGGGTACGCATCCGCAACCGGAATCCGTGGACCCTGGCCCGGCGCCGATTGTTTGGCTGGAAGGTGCGCTTACCCTTGGCCACGGCTATCTCTCCTCGTCACATCTCCGGCGACGGTCACCGCGGAAACTCGCGTTCCACGGCAGCTGCGCCCGTTGCTAAGTTGCCTGCGAACCGGCGCGGTCCCGTATCCGGCCGCTGCCGTGCCGCCCGTGGTTGGGCGACCTTGATGAGGGTACTGAGGTCACTTCCGCAGGTCAAACCGCGCTGTTCAGCTCCAGCCCGTCTTGTGGATAAATCCCGCTCCAGGTGTTGGCACAATGGTCGAAACCTGTTAACTTCTGCCAGTGCGGTCAAGCGTGACCGGGGATTTGCCCGTTCCCGCGTGCCGTAAGAACACACCGTAAGAACACCTAGTACCCATATGCTGCGAAACCAAGACGCTCTCTCCAGACCTGTACACAGCTGTGAATAACCTTGTGGACAGCTTTTCAGGCGCTTCCGGACCTCGTGGCCTGCCGCCGATGAGGGGGATCTGCTGTGACTGACGATCCCGGCTCTGATTTCACCTCGGTATGGAACCTGGTGGTTGCCGAACTCAACGGCGACAGTGACTGGTCTGACCAGGGAACCCTCGCGCTCACCCCGCAACAGCGGGCCTGGCTCAAATTGGTGCGCCCACTGACCATCGCCGAGGGCTTTGCTCTGCTGTCGGTTCCGAGCCCATTCGTCCAGAACGAGATCGAACGCCATCTGCGGGGCCCGATCATCGACGCTCTGAGCCGGCGCCTCGGGCAACGAGTGGAACTGGGCGTGCGGATCGAGCCCTCAGATGGATACCACCCAGGCGATTCGCTGGATCACGACATCCCGCTGACGGAGTTCGAGTCCGACAACGCCGAGCAAACCCCCGGCGCGGGGTCTGCTGACCAGGAAAACTGGCCGAACTATTTCATCGACCGCCCGCGCAGCAGCCAGCCTGAGGAACCGACGGGCACCAGCCTCAACCGGCGATACACCTTCGAAACCTTCATCATCGGGGCCTCCAACCGTTTCGCCCACGCCGCCGCTCTGGCGATCGCCGAGGCGCCGGCCCGGGCCTACAACCCGCTGTTCATCTGGGGGGAGTCCGGTCTGGGTAAAACCCATCTACTCCATGCCGCCGGCAACTACGCCCAGCGGCTTTTCCCCGGCGTTCGGGTGAAATACGTGTCGACCGAGGAATTCACCAACGATTTCATCAACTCACTGCGTGACGATCGCAAAGTAGCGTTCAAGCGCAGCTACCGGGACATCGACATCCTGCTGGTAGACGACATCCAGTTCATCGAGGGCAAGGAAGGCATCCAGGAGGAGTTCTTCCATACCTTCAACACACTGCACAACGCCAACAAGCAGATCGTCATCTCCTCAGATCGCCCGCCCAAACAGTTGGCCACGCTGGAGGACAGACTTCGGACGCGGTTCGAGTGGGGCCTGATCACCGACGTCCAGCCCCCCGAATTGGAGACCCGGATCGCCATCTTGCGCAAAAAGGCACAGATGGATCGTTTGGCGGTGCCCGATGACGTACTGGAATTGATCGCCAGCAGCATTGAACGCAATATCCGCGAACTCGAAGGCGCGCTGATTCGGGTTACTGCCTTCGCCTCGCTCAACAAATCGCCGATCGACGTCGCTCTTGCCGAAATCGTGCTACGCGACCTGATCGCTGACGCCAGCACCACCCAGATCAGCGCGGCCATGATCATGGCGGCCACCGCCGAATACTTCGACACCACCGTCGAGGAGTTACGTGGCCCCGGGAAAACCCGCACCCTGGCCCACTCCCGGCAGATCGCCATGTATCTGTGCCGCGAGCTCACCGACCTGTCACTGCCCAAGATCGGTCAGGCATTCGGCCGCGATCACACCACCGTCATGTACGCCCAGAGGAAAATCCTCGGCGAGATGGCCTCGCGCCGTGAGGTCTTCGATCACGTCAAAGAACTCACCACCAGAATCCGGCAGCGCTCCAAGCGCTGACAGACGGTGACAATTGAGGGGCCGGAACACCATTCCGGTCGAAAAACTTCTGCACCCCTACTTATCAGCAGTCACAGCCCGCGGGTGTGTGCAGCGTGTGGACAAACTGGGGAACGGCAGCGGCCGGCCGGGGGAAGGCCGTGCACAATGCCGAATGCTCCACAACCAGTCACCCACCGCCCCGCTGTTATCCACAGTCGATCCACAACCGTCCGACGGGCTACGAGCAGGTACTTCGCACCTCCATCCACACCGTCCACAGGCCCTATTACTGTTATTGAGAAGTATTCAAAGGTTTCTTCTCAGAAGAAGATCCTTGGGGAAAGTCCCGGTGCAGCGGTCCGGACACCCGATTTGTCACCCCCACCGAATAGCTTTCAAGATCACCGCGGACGCTCTAGGTTGGTGATCTGACCGCCGGTGTGTCTCGGCGTCCTGCTGTCCGGGGCTATGAAGGGATTCGATGAACGTGGCGACCACGACGGTTGGCTCCGACCTGAAGTTTCGCCTGGTTCGAGAAGATTTCGCCGACGCTGTTGCCTGGGTCGCCCGCAGCCTGCCGAGTCGGCCGCCGTCGAACCCGGTGTTGTCCGGGGTGCTGATCACCGGCACCGATGATGGTCTGACCATCGCGGCTTTCGACTTCGACGTCTCTGCTGAAGTTCAAGTTCCTGCCGAAATCGCTTCGCCAGGAACGGTTCTGGTTTCCGGGAGGCTCTTGTCGGACATTACTCGCGCATTGCCGGCCAAGCCGGTTGACGTCAGTGTCGACGGGTCGCGGATGCTGCTGAACTGCGGCAGCGCGAAATTCTCGCTACCGGCGATGCCGGTGGAGGACTATCCGTCGCTACCTGCGCTGCCCGAGGAGACCGGTGTGGTGGCTGCGGACCTGTTCACCGAGGCTGTCGGCCAGGTCGCGGTGGCCGCCGGTCGCGATGACACCCTGCCGATGTTGACCGGTATCCGGGTGGAAATCTCCGGCGATAAAGTTGTGCTCGCGGCCACCGACCGATTCCGGTTGGCGGTGCGGGAACTCACGTGGGCAACGACATCACCGGATGTTGACGCCGCAATTCTGGTGCCGGCCAAAACCCTCGCCGAAGCGGCGAAGTCGGTGGCGCCCGGCAGTGACGTTCACCTTGCCCTGGGTACCGGGGCCTCGGTGGGCGAAGAACGTCTGCTGGGACTGCGTAGCGCAGGCCGGCGCAGTACCACCCGGTTGTTGGACACCGAGTTCCCGAAGTACCGGCAGTTGCTGCCGTCGGAGCACACCGCGGTGGCGACCGTCGGTGTTACCGAACTCTCCGAGGCAATCAAACGTGTGGCGCTGGTCGCCGACCGCGGGGCGCAGGTGCGGATGGAATTCAGCCCGGATGCGGTGCGACTGTCAGCCGGCGCTGACGGTGTCGGCCTGGCTGAGGAGGATCTGTCGGTCGACTTCGCCGGTGAGCCACTCACCATCGCGTTCAACCCCACTTACCTGACCGACGGTCTGAGTTCTTTGCACACCGATCGAGTGACCTTCGGTTTCACCACCTCGAGTAAGCCCGCGGTGCTGCGGCCGGCCCCCGAGCAGGTCCCCAGTGGTCCGGGACCGTTCCCCGCGATCGACACCGACTACGTCTACCTGCTCATGCCAGTCCGGCTCCCGGGCTGACATCTCACGAGAAAGCGGCGCGACATGCAACTGGGTCTGGTCGGTCTGGGCAAAATGGGTTTCAACATGCGCCAACGTCTGCGCGAGGGCGGCCATGAGGTGATCGGGTACGACCCCAGGCCCGAGGTCTCCGATGTGCCCAGCTTGGAAGGGTTGTCACAGGCCCTGAGTGGGCCGCGGGTGGTGTGGGTGATGGTTCCGTCGGGTCCGATAACCCACGACACGATCGCTTCCCTGGCGGAGGTACTCAGCGCCGGTGATCTGGTGGTCGACGGTGGGAACTCCCGGTACACCGAGGACGGCCGGCACGCGGAGTTGCTCGGGGCGCGCGGAATCGGATTCGTCGACGCCGGTGTGTCCGGCGGAATCTGGGGTCTCACCGAGGGCTATGGCCTGATGGTCGGTGGCAGTGACGCCGACATTGCCCGGCTGATGCCCGTTTTCGATGCGTTGCGCCCGACCGGTGATGTGGCAGACGGATTCGTCCATGCCGGCCCGGTCGGCGCCGGTCATTACGCGAAGATGGTGCACAACGGGATCGAATACGGGTTGATGCACGCCTACGCCGAGGGTTATGAACTGCTCAACGCCGAACCGTTGATCACCGACACCCAGGCCGTGATTCAAGCCTGGACCAACGGCACGGTGGTGCGGTCATGGCTGCAGCAGTTGCTGGCCAAAGCGCTCAAAGAGGATCCGGACCTGGTCGACATCTCCGACTACACCGAGGACTCCGGCGAGGGTCGATGGACGGTGGAGGAAGCCATTCACCACCGCGTGCCCACCCCCGTTATCGCAGCATCGCTGTTCGCCCGGTTCGCTTCGCGACAGGAGCAGTCACCGACGATGAAGGCGGTGTCAGCGTTGCGCAACCAGTTCGGTGGTCATGCGGTCAAACGGGTTCCGCTGTCCGGTTAACCCATGTATGTCCGTCATCTGGCGCTGCGCGACTTTCGATCCTGGGCTCACCTGGACCTGGAATTGGCGCCGGGCCGAACCGTCTTCGTCGGATCGAACGGGTTCGGAAAAACCAATCTCGTTGAGGCACTGTGGTATTGCGCGACTTTAGGGTCGCATCGGGTAGCCACCGATGCCCCATTGATCCGGGCCGGTGCTGATCGGGCGGTGGTATCGGCGATCGTCGTCAACGAGGGACGCGAGCTGGCAGTCGACATTGAGATCGCCGCCGGCCGCGCCAACAAAGCCCGGCTGAACCGGACACCGGTGCGCAGCACCCGTGAAGTTCTCGGGGCGGTCCGCGCCGTTCTGTTTGCGCCGGAGGATCTTGCGCTGGTCCGTGGCGACCCCGGTGAGCGCCGACGCTATCTCGACGAACTGGCGACACTGCGCCGGCCAACCATCGCCGGGGTGCGCGCGGACTACGACAAGGTGCTGCGACAACGTACGGCCCTGCTGAAGTCGGCCGCCAGCTCACGGCTGCGGTCGGATCCCGGTGTACTGGAAACTCTCGATGTCTGGGACGGACACCTGGCCGCACACGGAGCCCAACTGATGGCCGCCCGGATAAATCTGGTCAACCAACTCAGCCCGGAAGTGGAGAAGGCCTACCAGGTGCTCGCACCGTCGTCCCGCCCCGCTGCGATCGCCTACCGCGCCAGCGTCGACTACGACGCCGAGGACATCGACTACCTGCAGACGGCGCTGTTGGCCGCGCTGGCCCGACGGCGTGACGCCGAGTTGGAGCGGGGCATGTGTCTGGTCGGCCCGCACCGCGACGACCTGGAACTGCGGTTGGGCGAGCAGCCCGCGAAGGGTTTTGCCAGCCACGGTGAATCCTGGTCCTTTGCCCTGGCGTTGCGGTTAGCCGCCTACGAACTGTTGCGGGCCGAGGGAAGCGAACCGGTCCTCATCCTCGACGATGTGTTCGCCGAACTCGACACCGCCCGGCGCAGTGCACTGGCGAGTGTCGCGGCCGGCGCCGAACAGGTACTGGTTACCGCCGCCGTCGGGGAGGACATCCCCGCCGAGTGGGACGCCGCCCGGATCGGTGTGACCCTGAAGGACGAGGACAGCGGCCGCGCGTCGGCGGTGGTGCTGCCGTGAACGACCCGGATTCCACCGCAGGACCGAGTGCCGGGGACGACCCGGAATTCCCGGCTCCCCCGGAGCATCTAGCCGGGCTGGCCGGTATGGATCTGGTACGCCGGGCGCTGGAGGAGGCCCGCGCCGCCGCCCGGGGACAGGGCAAGGAAGTCGGGCAGGGCCGCCGGAAGCCGGCCGCCCCTCGCGGCAGTGGTGCGGGTCGCGGGCGGCGGCGGTGGTCCGGGCCGGGACCGGACGCCCGCGATCCGCAGCCCCTCGGCGGCGTCGCTCACGAACTGGCCAAGACCCGGGGATGGAGTCCGCGGGTGGCCGAGGGCAGGGTTTTCGCTGAGTGGCCGGCAATAGTCGGGGAGCAGATCGCCGGGCACGCCGCCCCCACCGTTCTGCGCGACGGCGTCCTGGCCGTCACCGCCGAGTCCACCGCCTGGGCCACCCAGTTGCGCATGGTGCAGGCGCAATTGCTGGCCAAGATCGCCGCCGCGGTCGGCGACGGCGTGGTCACGTCGCTGAAAATCACCGGGCCGACCGCACCGTCGTGGCGCAAGGGGCCCCGGCACATCTCCGGGCGTGGTCCCCGCGACACCTACGGATGACAGCTAGCGAACCAGCGGTTGACCGTCTGCGGCCCACCCGTTGGTCCCGCTGGCCAACTCGTAGACGGTGCTGATCCCGGCCTCCTTCATGGCAGCCACCGCCGGTTGGGACCGGTTACCGCTGCGGCAGTAGACCGCGTACTCGCCAGCCGGATCGAGCCGGGCGATCCGCTCGGCGAAATCAGCCGACTGGACGGGGATGTTCACCGCCCCGGCGATGTGGCCCGACTCGAATTCCGCCGGCGTCCGTACGTCGATGAGTTCGATCCCGGGCCGGGTGATCACGGATGCGAATTCGGCCACCCCCACCCGTTGGGGCCCGGCCACCGCCACCGCCACAGACTCTGATGCCGTGGCCGTCGACCCCGATGAGCAACCTGCCAATGCGGCGGGCAACACGAGGCCCGCGGCGCAGACGGTGAGGACCAAGACGCGAGATGATTTCCTCATACCCTCGAGGGTATATCCGAGGCGGCTCCTCCGTCGACCCTCCGCCCCCCTTATCACAGTGGTCTCAGCGGCGCGAGGACGTGATGGATGGCCACGTCAGCCGTGCGGACGCGGCCTGATCTGAAATCTGCGCCGCACGGCGCAATTAGCTGTGTAGAAACGCCGCCGCAGAATCGGTGCTGTCCTACTTTCCCGGTAGACTGGGCGAAGTTATCCCGCGCGGCCGTCCGGCCGCCCGCCTGCTGATCCATCCCGAGGAGACCGGTTCGATCGTGGCTGCCCCGAAGAAACCAGAGCAAGAGACCTACGGTGCAGGCTCCATCAAGATTCTCGAGGGTCTGGAGGCGGTTCGTAAACGCCCCGGCATGTACATCGGCTCCACCGGCCGACGCGGACTGCACCATCTGGTCTGGGAAGTGGTGGACAACGCCGTCGACGAGGCGATGGCCGGTTTCGCCGACCAGGTCGACGTTCGCTTGCTGGACGACGGCAGTGTCGAGGTACGCGACAACGGCCGAGGGATTCCGGTGGCCATGCACGAGTCCGGAGTTCCGACCGTCGACGTGGTCATGACCGTGCTCCACGCTGGCGGCAAGTTCGAGGAGGGTGCCTACCAGGTGTCCGGCGGTCTGCACGGCGTCGGCGTCTCGGTGGTCAATGCGCTCTCGACCCGGCTTGAGGCCGACATCTGCCGGGACGGCTATGAGTGGTTTCAGACCTACGACAACTCCGTTCCGGGCAGCATCAGGCAGGGCGAGAAGAGCACCAAGACCGGCACCACGATTCGATTCTGGGCCGATCCGAATATCTTCGAGACCACCGATTACGACTTCGACACCGTCGAGCAGCGCATGCGGGAGATGGCCTTCCTCAACAAGGGCCTGACCATCAATCTGACCGACGAACGGGTGACGCCCGAAGAAGTGGTCGACGAGGTCGTCAGCGATACCGCCGAAGCACCGAAGTCCGCCGAGGAGATCGCTGCCGCGAAGTCCAAGCCGGCCAAGAAGGTCATGCACCGCACGTTCCACTACCCGGGCGGCCTGGTCGATTTCGTCAAGCACATCAACCGCACCAAGCAGTCGATTACCACCAGCATCGTGGACTTCTCCGGTAAGGGCGAAGGCCACGAGGTCGAGGTCGCGATGCAGTGGAACGCCGGCTATTCGGAGTCGGTGTTCACCTTCGCCAACACCATCAACACCCACGAGGGCGGTACCCACGAGGAGGGTTTCCGGGCGGCGCTGACCACCGTGGTCAACAAGTACGCCAAGGACAAGAAAATCCTCAAGGAGAAAGACCCGAACCTCACCGGCGACGATATCCGTGAAGGCCTGGCCGCAGTGGTTTCGGTCAAGGTGGCTCAGCCGCAGTTCGAGGGCCAGACCAAGACCAAGCTGGGCAACACCGAGGTCAAGTCGTTCGTGCAGAAGATCTGCAACGAGCAGTTGACGCACTGGTTCGAGTCGAACCCCTCGGACGCCAAAACCATTCTGAACAAAGCGGTTTCATCGGCCCAGGCGCGGATGGCCGCCCGCAAGGCACGCGAGTTGGTGCGCCGCAAGAGCGCCACTGACATCGGGGGCCTGCCCGGCAAGCTGGCCGACTGCCGTTCCACCGATCCCAAGCAGTGCGAACTCTATGTGGTGGAGGGCGACTCGGCCGGCGGCTCGGCCAAGAGCGGCCGCGACTCGATGTTCCAGGCGATCCTGCCGTTGCGCGGCAAGATCATCAACGTCGAGAAGGCGCGCATCGACCGCGTGTTGAAGAACACCGAAGTCCAGGCGATCATCACCGCGTTGGGCACCGGCATCCACGACGAGTTCGACCTCGCCAAGCTGCGGTATCACAAGATCGTCCTGATGGCCGACGCCGACATCGACGGCCAGCACATCACGACGCTGTTGTTGACACTGCTGTTCCGGTTCATGAAGCCGCTGATCGAGAGCGGGCACGTCTACCTGGCACAGCCGCCGCTGTACAAGCTGAAATGGCAGCGAGTTGAACACGAGTTCGTCTATACCGAACGCGAGCGTGATGCGGTGCTGGAGGCGGGACTGATGGCGGGTAAGAAGATCAACAAGGACGACGGCATCCAGCGTTACAAGGGCCTCGGCGAGATGGACGCCAAGGAGTTGTGGGAGACCACCATGGACCCCGCGGCCCGGCTGCTCCGCCAGATCACCCTCGACGATGCGGCCGCCGCCGACGAGTTGTTCTCCATCCTGATGGGCGACGACGTCGAGGCCCGCCGCAGCTTCATCACCCGCAACGCCAAAGACGTTCGCTTTCTTGACGTTTAGCCGCGATGTCTAGCTACTCAGCCTTCGTACGCCCGGATAGAGGATCAGATGACTGACACCACCCTGCCACCCGACGGTACCGCCGGGGACCGGACCGAACCGGTCGACATTCAGCAGGAGATGCAGAACAGCTACATCGACTATGCCATGAGCGTGATCGTCGGGCGCGCGTTGCCGGAGGTGCGCGACGGTCTCAAGCCGGTGCACCGCCGCGTGCTCTACGCGATGTACGACTCCGGGTTCCGTCCGGACCGCAGCCACGCCAAGTCGGCCCGTTCGGTCGCCGAGACGATGGGTAACTACCACCCGCACGGCGACTCCTCGATCTACGACACTCTGGTCCGGATGGCCCAGCCGTGGTCGCTGCGCTATCCGCTGGTCGACGGGCAGGGCAACTTCGGTTCGCCGGGCAACGACCCGCCGGCGGCTATGCGCTACTGCGTCACCGGAGACGCGCTGGTGCGGTTGCCGCTGGGCCAGACGGTTCGCATCGCCGACGTCGCCCACACCAAGCCGAACAGCGACACCGTGGTCGACCTAAAGGTGCTTGACCGGCATGGGAATCCGGTGACCGCCGATCGGCTGTTCCACTCCGGGCAGCATCAGACCTACGAGGTGACTACCACCGAGGGCTTCTCGGTCACGGGTACCCCGAATCATCCGCTGCTCTGCCTGGTCGACGTCGGCGGCGTTCCAACGCTGTTGTGGAAGCTCGTCGAGGAGATCCGGCCGGGCGACCGTGTGGCCCTCCAACGATCGCAGCCGATGGAATTCGGCTGCGCGGACTGGAAGGAAACCCTCACCGGCCTGTTGCTCGGCGCCTTCATCAGTGAAGGATTCGTCTCGCAGAACCGCGCGGGATTCAACAATCTTGACCGCGACTATTTCCAGGCGGTGGTGGCGGCCTATGACGCCGTAGTCGGCGGCAAGCGCTATGTCTCCGAGCGGACCATCGCCTCCGGTTCGCGACTGCTCGAACTCGACGTTCATAATCTCCACGCCCTCGCAAAGAGCCCCCTCGCTGAGCTGACCGGCCTGAGGTCAGCCGACAAGTTCATCCCCGACTGCATTTGGAATTCGCCCACAGCGGTGAAACGGGCTTTCCTGCAGGCACTTTTCGAGGGCGACGGCTCCTGCTCAGCGTTGCCGCGGCACACCATCCAGGTCTCGTATTCCACGCGCAGCGTCCGGCTGGCAACCGATGTGCAGCAGATGCTGCTGGAGTTCGGGGTGGTCTCCCGCAGATACCGGCACGCCACCGGCGAGTACAAGGTCGTCATCACCAACCGCGCCCAGGCTGAACTGTTCGCCGCCCAGGTCGGCTTCGGAGGTGCGAAGCAGGAGAAGCTGCGCGCGGTGCTCGGGGCTATGCCGAGCAAGCCCGGCGGTTCGGATTCCGACCGCGTTCCCGGCCTCGCGGAATTCATTCGCCGACATGGCGGTGGCCGTTGGGTCGACAAAGAGTGGCTCCAGAAGAACAACATCGGTGGCGTTCAAAGGTGGCGCCGTGACGGGCAGGAGATCCTCGGCCGCATCGCCGACCCCGACGTGCGAGCGATCGCCTCCGAACTGACCGATGGCCGGTTCTACTTCGCTGAGGTGGCTTCGGTCAACGATGCCGGGGTGCAGCCGGTTTACAGCCTGCGAGTGGACACCGACGACCATTCGTTCATCACCAACGGGTTCGTCAGCCACAACACCGAAGCACGCCTCACCCCGCTGGCCATGGACATGCTGCGCGAAATCGACGAGGAGACAGTCGATTTCATCCCGAACTACGACGGCCGAGTGCAGGAGCCGACGGTTCTGCCGAGCCGGTTCCCCAACCTGCTGGCCAACGGCTCGGGCGGTATCGCCGTCGGCATGGCCACCAACATCCCGCCGCACAACCTCCGGGAACTCGCCGACGCCGTCTACTGGTGCCTGGAGAACCACGAGGCCGATGAGGAAACCACGCTGGCGGCGATGATCGAGCGGATCAAGGGGCCGGACTTCCCCACCTCCGGTCTGATCGTCGGGACCTCCGGTGTCATCGACGCCTACACCACCGGCCGCGGTTCGGTCCGGATGCGTGGAGTCGTGGAGATCGAAGAGGACGCCCGCGGACGAACCGGCATCGTCATCACAGAGTTGCCGTATCAGGTGAACCACGACAACTTCATCACCTCGATCGCCGATCAGGTGCGCGAGGGCAGGCTCGCCGGCATCTCCAACATCGAGGACCAGTCCAGCGACCGAGTCGGTCTGCGCATCGTGGTGGAGATCAAACGCGACGCCGTGGCCAAGGTCGTGCTGAACAACCTCTACAAGCACACCCAGTTGCAGACCAGCTTCGGCTGCAACATGCTCTCGATCGTCGACGGGGTTCCGCGCACCCTGCGGCTGGACCAGATGATCCGTTACTACGTCGAGCACCAACTCGACGTGATCATTCGGCGGACCACCTTCCGGCTGCGCAAGGCCAACGAGCGTGCCCACATCCTGCGCGGTCTGGTCAAGGCACTCGACGCCCTCGACGCGGTGATCGCCCTGATCCGGCGGTCGCAGACGGTCGACATCGCTCGGGCCGGCCTGATCGAGCTGCTTGACGTCGACGACATCCAGGCCCAGGCCATCCTCGACATGCAGCTGCGCCGGCTGGCCGCTCTGGAACGTCAGAAGATCGTCGACCAACTGGCCGAGATCGAGACCGAGATCGCCGACCTCGAGGACATCCTTGCCAAGCCGGAGCGCCAGCGGGCGATCGTGCGCGATGAACTCCGCGAGATCGTCGAAAAGCACGGTGACGACCGGCGCACCCGGATCGTCGGCGCCGAGGGCGAGGTTTCCGACGAGGACCTGATCGCCCGCGAGGACGTCGTCGTCACGATCACCGAGACCGGCTACGCCAAGCGCACCAAGACCGACCTCTACCGCAGCCAGAAACGCGGCGGCAAGGGCGTGCAGGGCGCCGGGCTCAAGCAGGACGACATCGTGCGGCACTTCTTCGTGTGCTCCACCCACGACTGGATCCTGTTCTTCACCACCCAGGGCCGGGTGTACCGGGCCAAGGCCTACGAACTGCCCGAGGCGCTGCGCACCGCGCGTGGTCAGCACGTCGCCAACCTGCTGGCCTTCCAGCCCGAGGAGCGCATCGCGCAGGTCATCCAGATCAAGAGCTACGAGGACGCGCCCTACCTGGTGCTCGCCACCCGTAATGGGCTGGTGAAGAAGTCCAAGCTCAGCGATTTCGACTCCAACCGGTCCGGCGGCATCGTCGCGGTCAACCTGCGTGACGGCGACGAACTCGTCGGCGCGGTGCTGTGCTCAGCGCAGGAGGATCTGCTGCTGGTCAGCGCCAAGGGTCAGTCGATCCGGTTCTCGGCCACCGACGAGGCGCTGCGGCCGATGGGCCGGGCCACCTCCGGTGTGCAGGGCATGCGATTCAATGCCGACGATCAGTTGCTCAGCCTCAACGTGGTCCGGGAGGGCACCTTCCTTCTGGTGGCAACCGCCGGCGGCTACTCCAAGCGGACCGCGATCGAGGAGTACACCGCCCAGGGCCGAGGCGGAAAGGGCATCCTGACGATCCAGTACGACGCCCGCCGTGGCAGTCTGGTGGGCGCTGTGGTGGTCGACGAGGACAGCGAGTTGTACGCGATCACCTCCGGCGGCGGTGTGATCCGTACCGCGGCCCGGCAGGTCCGCAAGGCCGGGCGCCAAACCAAGGGCGTTCGCTTGATGAACCTGGGCGAGGGCGACACACTGTTAGCTATTGCCCGCAACGCCGAGGAGCAGGACGTCGCCGACGAGGAGACCTCGGAGACCTCCGAAGCGGAGGACTAGCGGGCGTTTGGCATGAGACGTAGTTAAGGAGTAGCGGTGGGTTCACCGAACGAGCCGGGTCAGCCCCGGGCGGGAGAGCGCCCGGCCAACGGAGACGTCACGACGGACGTCCCGCCCTGGCAGAACAGCGCCCGGCCCCGCCCCGAGGCAACCCAGCGGACCACGTCGATACCGGCAACGCGGTGGGTGACGGGGACGGCAGCCCCCTCGGTGCCCGCGCCGGCCTCGGCGGTCCAACGCACCGACGTCGTCAACCTGGTCGAGCCCATCCCCAGTGAGTTGCCCGATCTGTCCGGGCCGGTACCCAGACCCCCGCAGCATCGCCAGGCGGGTGCCGAGCCCCCCCTGCCCGCCGCGCCGCCCGGCCCGCCCGTGCGCGCCGGCCAGCCAACCGTGCCGACGATGCGCACCGACACGACCGGACGGCCCCGCGGACCGGTGCGGGCCAGCATGCAGGTCCGCCGCATCGACCCCTGGAGTGCTCTGAAGGTGTCGCTGCTGCTCAACGTGGCGCTGTTCTTCGTGTGGATGATCGCGGTGGCCTTCCTCTACCTGGTGCTCGGCGCCATGGGTGTGTGGAGCAAGTTGAACAGCAACGTCGGCGATCTGCTCACCACCGGCAGTGGCGGCGGCGGCGCGGACCTGGTGTCGGCGGCGTCGATTTTCGGCGGTGCCGCGCTGATCGGCTTGGTGAATATCGTGCTGCTGACGGCGATGGCCACGGTCGGGGCCTACATCTACAACCTCAGCACCGACATCGTGGGCGGCGTCGAGGTCACGCTGGCCGATCTGGACTAGCAGTACAACTGGCTCGGCGACCAGCCAAGCCCGTTTTGGGTACGCCGCCGTGATTGCGGTAACCTTCGTCGCGCGCGTGCGGGCCTATAGCTCAGGTGGTTAGAGCGCTTCGCTGATAACGAAGAGGTCGGAGGTTCGAGTCCTCCTAGGCCCACGATGTCCTGGTTGACACGGGGAAAACCCACCAAGCTGGCGCTGCTGGCAGCGGCGGTCGGCGTGACTTGGCTGATCGCCGGTCGGCGCCGCCCGGAGGTGTGGCACACCCTCGACCAGGGCAGCGCTACGGGGCCTTAGCTCAGTTGGTAGAGCGCTGCCTTTGCAAGGCAGATGTCAGGAGTTCGAATCTCCTAGGCTCCACACCTGTTCGGCCCGGGCGCCGCCCCCAGCGGCGCGGGGTGGCCCGGTTCGAGGGCCGCCACACCGGCAATGGCACACTGTGAACCCGTGAGCACAAGCGCAATTCAGACCGCAACCGCGACCCTGCACACCAACCGCGGCGACATCAAGATCGCCCTGTTTGGAAACCACGCACCCAAGACCGTCGCCAACTTCGTTGGCCTGGCCCAGGGCACCAAGGATTACTCGACGCAGAACGCCACCGGTTCGGCGGACGGCCCGTTCTACGACGGGGCGATCTTTCACCGGGTCATCGGCGGGTTCATGATTCAGGGCGGAGATCCCACCGGCACCGGCCGCGGCGGCCCGGGCTACAAGTTCGGCGATGAGTTCCATCCCGAGCTGCAGTTCGACCGGCCCTACCTGCTCGCAATGGCCAACGCCGGTCCGGGCACCAACGGCTCGCAGTTCTTCATCACCGTCGGCCCGACGCCGCACCTGACCCGCAAGCACACCATTTTCGGCGAGGTCCTCGACCCGGAGTCACAGCAGGTGGTCGACGCGATCGCCACGACCGCCGTCGACCGTAACGATCGGCCGACCGACGACGTGGTGATTGAGTCGATCACCATCTCGTAGGGCGTCAGCGGCCCCGGGCGTAGCCGGCGGCGGTCAGCGCGTCGAGCACCTCCAGGGGGTCCCCGCCGACATCCCAACGGCTGAGCACCAGTAACTGGTCATCGTCGGACTCGGTCTTCGTGAGGTCGATCTCGAGCAGTCGCACGGTTCGACCCCAGCGGCGGAATTCGGTGATCCGAATGAGGTCAATGTCCTCGCGGCGCAGGGTGCGGGTGCTCAACCAGCCCCGGTACACCAAGCCGTCCGGGGTGATGGCCAACCGGGGACGGGCACGCCAGGACCCGGCGGCGAATACCAGCAGGCCGACTGCCGCGACACCGCTGAGGAAGCGCCCCGGCGCATCGCCGGCGGCCAGGAAGCCGGCCGACATCAGCAAACCAGCCACAGTGACGAGGCCGATCGCCACCGGGCGCGGCCCCCATTGGGACGGTTTATCCACAGGTGCTATCCACAGTGGGGATTAATCACACGCGTGTGATTGCCGTCACCGCCACCGCATGGTCAGCAGCAGGCCGGCGATCATGAAGCCGAAACCGATCGCGTAATTCCACGGTCCGAGGTCCGACATCCAGATCAGCGCATCGGGGGTGTCCAGCCCGGAGGCCGCCAGTTGGAAGACCAGCAGCCAGATCAGACCGAACAGCATCAGGCTGATGAACAGCACGACGAACCACATGCTGGACGGACCGGCCTTGACCTTCACCGGGGTACGGCTGACCGCGTTGGCGGTGAAGTCGTTCTTTTTCCGAACCTTGGACTTGGGCATTGCTACCTTCCAGACGGCCGTCGGCGCCGGTGAGCCGATTTCTATGAGATTAACGCAGCGCCCGGTCCGGCGTCCGCTGGGCCACGGGGCCGCACCGCCGCGCCCGGTAGCCTGTCAGGCGTGCGCGTCTTGGTCCTCGATAACTACGACAGCTTCGTGTTCAACCTGGTTCAGTACCTGGGCCAGTTGGGTGTCGAGGCCGAGGTCTGGCGCAATGACGACCCCCGCGTCGCCGGACCGGCCGAGATCGCAGCGGCCGCCGAGCACTTCGACGGCGTCCTGCTCAGCCCGGGCCCGGGTACCCCGGAACGGGCCGGGGCCTCAATTGCATTGGTGCAGGCCTGTGCGGCCGCCGGCACCCCGTTGCTCGGGGTGTGTCTGGGCCACCAGGCCATCGGGGTGGCGTTCGGCGCGACGGTGGACCGCGCACCGGAGCTTCTGCACGGCAAGACCAGTTCGGTATTCCACACCAATGCCGGTGTCCTGCATGGGCTCCCGGATCCGTTCACCGCGACCCGCTACCACTCCCTGACCATCTTGCCGCAGACTTTGCCGGCCGAACTGGAGATCACCGCCCGAACTGCCCGGGGCGATGGCGGGATCATCATGGCGGTCCGCCACGTCGACCTGCCGATCCACGGGGTGCAGTTCCATCCCGAGTCCATCCTCACCGAGGGTGGGCACCGGATGCTGGCCAACTGGTTGGGCTACTGCGGGCAGGCCCCGGATGAGAATTTGGTGCGCCGGTTGGAGAACGAGGTGGCCGACACCGTGCGGCACGCCACCGCCGCCGCTACGACGCGAACGCCAGTGTGACCGGACCGGTGAAGTTCACCCCGGTGCCCGCCGGCGGATTCTGAGTCACCACCGCGTTGGTCCGCTGTCCGCTGTTGGGCATGTCGGGACCCTTGACCAGAACGCCGGTCCAACCCAGCGCGCGCAGGTTCGGTTCGGCGTCGGTCCAGAACTGGCCGACCAGGTTCGGCATGACGAACTGGTTGCCCTTGGAGACCTTCAGCGTGATCGGGGTGTCCAGTTCGGTGTCGTTGCCCGACGGCGGGTCCATGGCCAGCACTTGCCCGGCCGGTTCGATGCTGTCCACCGGAGCGGTCAGCACCGTGGTGAATCCGACCGTATTGAGGTTCTTGGTGGCCTGTTCGGTGCTTTGGCCGACGACGTTAGGCACCGAACGGGTCACCGGGCCGGTCCCGACGACGACGGTGATCTCACTGGTGATGGCTGTGGTGGTGTTGGCCGGCGGCACGGTGTTGAGCACTTTCTCGCGCTGCGAGGCGGTGGAGGTCGCCTGGGTCTGTTTGAACTTGCCGAATCCGGCGGCGGTCAGTTTCTTGACGGCTTCGGCGTAGCTCAGCGCCGAGACGTCGGGGATCTCGCGCTGCTCGGGCCCGGTGGAGACGTCGATCGCCACCTCATCGCCGGCTTTGATCGAGGCATTGCCCGTCGGATCGGTGCTGATGACGTGATCCGGCGGCACGACGCTGTCGGGCTTCGATTGGGTGCGGATCTTGAAGCCCTTGTTCTGCAGTTCGGCGATCGCGTCGGCGGAGACTTTGCCCCGCACATCGGGCACCTGCACCGCGCGCGGCGTGCCGCCGCCGGAGAGATTGATCGCCAGCGTCACCACCACTGTCAGGATCGACAGGATCGCCAGCGCCACCAACCAGCGCCCCACCCCGCCGCGGCGGTTCTCGCGGTAGTCGTACACCATCGGTGCTGCCGCACCGTCGGTGCGCCCACCGGCCCGGGTGGAGGTCAGCATCTGGGTGCGGTCGGCGTGGGTGAGGACTTTGGGCGCCTCGGGCTTGTCGCCGCTGTGCACCCGGACCAGGTCGGCACGCATCTCCGCGGCGGTCTGGTAGCGGTTGTCGGGGTTCTTGGCGAGCGCCTTGAGCACCACTGCATCAAGTTCCGGGGAAATGCCCTGCAGCTTCTGCGAGGGCGGCAGTGGGTCCTCCCGGACATGCTGGTAGGCCACCGCGACCGGGGTGTCGCCGATGAACGGAGGCTCCCCGGTGAGCATCTCGTAGAGCACGCAGCCCAGCGAGTAGACATCGGAGCGGGCGTCGACCTGTTCGCCGCGGGCCTGCTCGGGTGAGAGGTACTGGGCGGTGCCGATCACGGCTGCGGTCTGGGTGACGGGGTTGCCGCTGTCGGCCAGCGCCCGGGCGATGCCGAAGTCCATCACCTTCACCGCGCCGGCCCGGGAGATCATGATGTTGGCCGGCTTGACGTCGCGGTGGATGATGCCGTGCTGATGGCTGAAGTTCAGCGCCTGGCAGGCGTCGGCGATGACCTCCAGGGCGCGGCGCGGCGGCATCGGGCCGTCGTTGTGCACGATGTCGCGCAGCGTCACCCCGTCGACGTACTCCATCACGATGTACGGCAGTGGGCCGCGCGGCGTGGCGGCCTCGCCGGTGTCGTAGACCGCGACGATGGCGGGGTGGTTCAGCGCGGCGGCGTTCTGCGCCTCGCGGCGGAACCGCAGATAGAAACTCGGGTCGCGGGCCAGGTCGGCCCGCAGCACCTTGACCGCGACATCGCGATGTAGCCGAAGGTCCCGGGCCAGGTGCACCTCGGACATACCGCCGAAGCCGAGGATCTCCCCCAGTTCGTAGCGGTCGGACAGGTGATGGGGTGTGGTCATAATGCCGTCCCGTTGGGCTGGGCGGCGGTCTGCGCCGTGGGATCGGTCAGCACCAGCGTGGCGCGCAGCCTGGTGGGCCCAGTGGTGGGCCCAGTGGTCGGCAGCGCGTCCGGTCCGGGAATGCGCTCGGTCCATCCCGACGGTTCTGCCGGCGTAGCCGGGGCGTCCGGGGTCACGGTGTCGGTGATGGTCTGCTCGGGCGGGGGGTTGGAGCGCCGTTCCCGATCGGCCATCACGATCAGGATCGCGCTGATGATCGCCAGTGCGCCCAGCACCCCGGCCGCCCACAGCAGCGCGCGCTGCCCGGAACTGAACGCCCGTCGGGCCGGTGGCGGAGGCCGGTGAGCGGAGGTCGGGCGCGGGCGGGCCGCAGCGGCCGCCCGGGCGGCCTCGACGGCGGCAGGGGGGCGCTTGGCGCTGGGGATCGCCGCCGGGGTGGCCTTGATGGTGGGGGCCGAGTTCGGCCGCGGCGGCCGGCGTCCCGAGCGCACTGCGGCCACCGCGTCGGCGAATTGGCCCCCGTTGCGGTAGCGCATACCGGGGTTCTTCACCAGGGTGATCTCGATGAGTTCACGGACGTTGGGCGGCAGGTCCGGTGGCAGCGGCGCGGGCTGTTCCTTGATGTGCTTCATCGCGACCGTCAACGCACCGTCGCCGGTGAACGGCCGCTTACCCGAAACCGATTCGTAGCCAACGACTCCCAACGCGTAGACGTCGCTGGCGGCGGTGGCGTCCTGGCCGAGTGCCTGCTCGGGGGCGATGTACTGGGCGGTCCCCATCACCATGCCGGTCTGGGTGACCGGCGCGGCGTCGACGGCCTTGGCGATGCCGAAGTCGGTCAGCTTCACCTGACCGGTCGGGGTGATCAGAATGTTGCCGGGTTTGACGTCGCGGTGCACCAGGCCGGCGGCGTGCGCCACCTGCAGCGCCCGTCCGGTCTGCTCCAGCATGTCCAGGGCGTGCCGCAGCGACAGCCGTCCGGTGCGTTTGATCACCGAGTTCAGCGGTTCGCCGTTGACCAGTTCCATCACCAGATAGGCGGTACGGCCCTCACCGTCCATGTCGGTCTCGCCGTAGTCGTGCACGGCGGCGATGCCGGGGTGGTTCAGCATGGCGACGGTGCGGGCCTCGGCCCGGAACCGCTCGATGAATTCGGGGTCTGAGGAGTACTCCTGCTTGAGAACCTTGATGGCGACCCGGCGGCCGAGTCGGCTGTCCACGGCCTCCCAGACCTGGCCCATGCCGCCGGTGGCGATGAGCCGCTGCAGCCGGTAGCGCCCGGACAGCGTGACACCGACGCGGGGGCTCACTGCTTGCCTCGCTTCGCTCGGCTGCGCGGGCTCATTGCGCCCCCTGCAGCGCAGCGGCCATGGTGGCCCGACCGATCGGGGCGGCCAGCGCGCCGCCCGTCGCCGCTAGTCGGTCTCCGCCGTTTTCGACCAGTACGGCCACCGCGACCCGCGGACTCTCCGCCGGCGCGAAGGCGATGTACCACGCGTGCGGCGGGGTGTTGCGCGGATCAGTGCCGTGTTCGGCGGTGCCGGTCTTGGAGGCGATCTGCACGCCTGGGATCGCCCCGTCCTGCTGGGTGAACTTTTCGGCGGCGACCATCAAATCCGAAAGTTTAGCCGCGACCTGCGGCGAAACGGCTCGCCGCAGTTCGGCGGGTGCGGTGATGCTGATCTCGGCGAGGTCCGGACCCTCGAGGCGGTCGACGAGATACGGCTGCATCAGCACACCGTCGTTGGCGATCGCGGCCGCCACCATCGCGTTCTGCAGCGGGGTCACCGCGACGTCCTTCTGTCCCATGCTGGACATGCCGACGGCGGCGGCGTCGCTCATCGACCCCACGGTGGACTCGGCGACCTGCAGCGGAATCGGTGCCGGTGCGCTGTCGAAGCCGAACGCATCGGCCGTGTTGCGCAGAGCGTCACCGCCGAGGCGGATTCCGAGCTCGACGAAGGCGGTGTTGCAGGACCGCTCGAAGGCCTCCCGCAGCGGGGCCGTGGGCGCGTTGCCGCACGGGGTGCCGCCGTAGTTCTCCAGGGTGGCGGTGCTGTTGGGCAACGGGATCCGCGGGGCAGCGGTGAACTGCTCGTTCTCGGAAATCCCCGCCTGCAGCGCGGCGGCGGTGGTGATCACCTTGAAGGTGGATCCGGGTGGGTAACGCTCGGAGATCGCGCGGTTGGTCAGCGGTGAGGATGGATCGTCACGCAGCTGCTGCCAGGCCTGGCCCTGCTGCTCGGTGTCGTGCGTCGCCAGCTGGTTGGGGTCGTAGGACGGCGAGGACACCATCGCCAGGATCTTCCCGGTGGAAGGTTCCAGAGCTACCACCGAACCTTTGCACGGCCCGCCGCAGCCCTGCTGGATGGCCTGCCAGGCGGCGCGCTGAACCCGCGGGACCAGTGTGGTGTCGACGTTGCCGCCGCGCGGGTCGCGGCCGGTGAAGAAGTCGGCCAGCCGCTTGCCGAACAGCCGCTCGTCGGAGCCGTTGAGGACGGTGTCCTCGGCCCGTTCCAAGCCGGTGCTGGAGAAGCGCAGTGAGTAAAAACCGGTCACCGGTGCGTACGCCGCCGCATCGGGATACACCCGCAGGTAGCGGTAGCGGCCGTCGGTGGCCACCGAATAGGCCATGATCTGCCCGCCGGCGGCGATCTGTCCGCGTTGGCGGGAGTACTCGTCGAGCAGCACCCGCTGATTGCGGGGATCGGCACGCAACGCGTCGGCCCGGAACACCTGGGTGATCGTCGCGTTGATCAGCAGCAGCACGACCATACCCATCACCATCATCGCAACGCGCCGCAGTGAGGTGTTCATGAGCGCCCGAACACTTCGGTGCGGGCCGCGGCGATGGGCGTGTGCTGGCTGGTGTGCAGCGGCCGGCGGGCGGCGTGCGACAGCAGCACCAGGATGGCCAGCAGGACGTAGTTGGCGAGCAGCGAGGACCCGCCGTAGGACATCCACGGGGTGGTCAGGCCGGTCAGCGGGATGAGTCCGGTGACGCCCCCGACGACGATGAACAGTTG
>CAXNJA010000005.1:0-49215 GCA_964202555.1 Mycobacterium sp. | reverse complement strand
AGCAGGCGGAGCATGGCGGTACCGGTCAGGGTGGTGGCCCACTCGGTGAACTCATCGAGAGACCCGGCGGCGAACAGTCCCCCCACCAAGGCTCCCATTGAGGATCCGGCGATACCGACCACCTCGTAGCCGCGGTCGTTGAGTTCCTTGATCACCCCGATGTGGGCGTAACCGCGTGCACCACCGCTACCGAGGGCCAGAGCTACCCGTTTCGCCACGTATCAGCCCTGGTGTCAGCAGCCGCCGTCAGCGGCGGCCTGCACCGCGATGATCACCGCGGACTGCTGGGCGGGGCGCAGGTCGGCCCAGGTCTTGTTGAACGTGGACGGACCGGCATCCTTGGAAGCCTGTAAGTCCTTGAGATAGGGCTCGATCAGCTCCTGGGGATCTCCGCCCTTGGCGTCCATCCACGCTTTGGTGGCCAGGCATGACTGCGCGTACTGCTCCTCGGTGGACTGAGCCGGCTCGTCGACGCGGGTGGTCACCCCGCCGGGGGACACTCCGATGGCGGCGTTGTCGGGCGCGGCGGCGGGCGGTTGCGCCGACGGCGCGCCCTGCTCGGCTTTCCCGGGGGTCACTTCGGCCTTGTCGACCTTCTCGGCGCCGGAGGCGCAGCCTGTCAGCAGAACCGCAGCGCCGCCGACCAGGATAGCGCCCAACTGGACCCGATGTCGTGTGCTCAGCATGCGGATCAATCTACTGCGCGTAGTCCTGGGTGACCCGGCCGCGCAGCCGTTCGGTCTTCTCCGGCGTCCAACCGGGCGGCCGCAGCACCGCCGCCCAGGCGTTGACGACGTCCTTGACGTAGCGGTGCCCGTGGCCGTCGGGCACGTTGACGGCCACCGCCATATCGGCCGCCACCTGAAGGAACGTCACCACCGGTATCCAGTTCATGTCGCCGGAGACGTCGTAGCCGCGCGGCTCACGAAGCCAATCCGGTTCGGCGAACAGCAGATCGGGGGTCCACCAGGCGATCGGGTCAGAGGCGTGCTGCAGATAGGCGATCCGCGGGGTGCCCCACGGCGCCTCCGGCCGGCCCAGGTTGTCCGGCCTGGCGGCGAAGCGCACGTGCGCACCCTCGTCGTAGATCGGCAGCCACTCCGGCGAACCCGGGTCGCGGTTTTCGGTGATGGCGTCGCGCATGGTGTTGTTGAACGTCGGGCCCGAGAACAGCGCGCCGTCGGTGCGGGCGATGATGTTGTTGGGGCTCAGGAACGGTGCCTCTCCGCCGAACGAGCCGAGGCTCTCGCCGAACACCACGATCTTCGGACGTTGAGCTTCCGGCAGGGCGCGCACCCGTGCATCGACCGCCTCGAACAACGACTGGCCGGCCTGGCGGGCGTTCTCCTTGTCCACCAGAAACGACAGCCAACTCGGAAGGAACGAATACTGCATGCTGAAGATGGCGGTGTCGCCGTTGTACATGTACTCCAGCGAGTCGGCCTCAGCGGCATTGATCCAGCCGGTGCCGGTGGTCGTGGCCACCGCGATCACCTTCCGTTTGAGGCCGCCGGTGCGCTCCAATTCGCGGGCGGCCAACTCGGCGATCGCCCGAATTCCCTTGGCGGAGTTAAGGCCGGCGTAGGCGCGGATCGGCTCGGTGGCCGGCGCGCCGTTGAACTCCGTCAGTTGCGCGACGGTGGGTCCACCGCGCATGAAGATGCGACCCTGATGGCCCAACGATTCCCAGGACACCAGCGAGCCGGGACCTCCGGAGCGCAATGGCGTGGTGGGGGCCGGATGATTCGGGTCCATCTCGTCGTTCACCCCGGAGAAGGTCTTGTTCAGCAGACTCATACCGCCGCGCACCACCACGCCGTTGAGGAGCGACACGCTCAACGACAGCAGCAGTACCACCACGATGACGAACGAAACACGCGGCGGTGCAACACGACTGAGCTGGCGGGCCAGGAATCGGCCGAATCTGCCGATCAGCTGACCGATCTCCACGAAGAGGAACAGCAGCACCAACCCGATCGCGCCCGCCTGCAGGTAGTCAAACCAACGCAGCCGCGGCACCCCCATCAGGTCGCGGACGTGGTCCTGCCAGTAACGGAAGTACACGATTCCCAGCACCACGCCCAGCGCACCGAGTACCACCAGCACCAGCCATGCCCAGCGCGGCGCGGGCGGACTACTCGACCGCGACTTCATGAATCGCACCAACCAGACGCCGAACACCCCGAGGCCGTAGCCGATCGCGCCGGCCGCGCCACTGACGATGCCCTGAAACAGCGGGCCACGCGGCAGCAGGGACGGGCTCAGGGAGAGCCAGAGGAACAGCATGCCGAGGGCCGTGCCGGTGAAGGTGTATCGGCGCTGCCACCAGTCCCGTTTGGTTTCCCCGGTTTTCGCGGATGCGGGTTCGACGTCGGTTGCTGTCACGACGTGCAACCCTAGCGGTGGGTGAAGTTGGGTGCTCGTTTCTCGGTGAAGGCCGCCATGCCTTCGGTCTGGTCGTCAGTGGCGAACGCGGAGTGGAACAGTCGCCGCTCGTAGAGCAGACCCTCGGTCAGGGAGGATTCGAACGACCGATTCACCGCTTCTTTGGCCATCCGCGCCGCCGACCGCGACATCTGCGAAATGGTGGAGGCCACCGCATTGGCCTCGTCGAGCAACGTGTCGGCAGGCACCACCCGGGAGACCAGACCACTGCGTTCGGCTTCGGCGGCGTCGATGGTGCGGCCGGTCAGGATCAGGTCCATCGCCTTGGCCTTGCCGATCGCGCGGGTCAGCCGCTGCGAGCCGCCCATGCCCGGCAGCACGCCCAGCTTGATCTCTGGCTGGCCGAACTTGGCGGTGTCCGCGGCGATCAGTACGTCGCACATCATCGCCAGTTCGCACCCGCCACCCAGCGCGTACCCGGCGACCGCGGCGACCAGTGGGGTGCGCACCGCGGCGAGCTTGCCCCACGCGGCGAAGAAGTCGGACTCGAAGACCTCTGAGAACGACAGCGACGCCATCTCTTTGATATCTGCGCCGGCGGCGAAGGCCTTCTCCCCGGCGCCGGTGATGATGATCGCGCCGATGCCGGCGTCGTCGTCGAATTCGGCTGCAGCGCTGGTGACTTCACGCATCACCTGGCTGTTGAGGGCGTTGAGCGCCTGCGGGCGGTTGAGCGTGATGGTGCCGACCCGGTCGGTGCGGCTCACCAGAATGGTCTCGTAACTCACAGCACATCTCCTTCGAACGTCAGATCCGGATCCGCCGGAACGAAATAGCCCGCCACATCGTCGTCGGTGACCGCCTCGATCGACGCAGGCGACCACTGGGGGTTGCGGTCCTTGTCGACCAGCTGTGCGCGGATGCCCTCGACGAGGTCGTGGGAACGAAGAGATGCGCAGGAGACCCGGTACTCCTGCACCAGCACATCCTCCAGGCCGGTCAAGGCGGCGGCCCGGCGCACCGAGGCCAGGGTCACGGCCAGCGCGATGGGCGAGCGGGTGGCGATGAGGTTGGCGGCGTCGTTGGCCGGACCCTCGCCGTGGCTGCGGAGCGCGGCGACGATGTCGGCGATGGTCTCGCCGGCGTAGCACTGGTCGATCCAATCCCGTTGCGCGGCGAGTGGGCTGGCCGGCGGCTCCTCGGCGAAGGCGCCGACGGCGGCTTCCGGCCCCTCGGCCTCGAGCATGGCGGTGAACGGTTCCAGGTCGGTGTGCGGGACGTAATGGTCGGCGAAGCCGAGTGCGATGGCGTCGGCGCCGCCGAACGGCGCACCGGTCAAGGCGGCGTGCAGGCCCAGGCGCCCCGGGGCCCGGGACAGCAAATAGGTTCCGCCCACATCCGGGATAAAGCCGATCCCGACCTCGGGCATGGCGATCTTGGACCGGTCGGTGACCACTCGGACGTTGCCGTGGGCGCTCACCCCGACCCCGCCGCCCATCACGATGCCGTCCATGAGCGCGATATAGGGCTTGGGGTAGCGGCCGATGCGGGCGTTGAGGCGGTACTCGTCGAACCAGAACTGCCGCGACTCGGCGCCGTCGGCCCTGGCGCTGTGATAGATCGCGACGACGTCGCCGCCTGCGCACAACCCGCGCTCCCCGGCACCGCGCAGAACCACCGACCGCACGACGTCATCGTCGGCCCAGGCAGCCAGGGCCGCGTCGATCGCGGCCACCATGGAGTGGTTCAGCGAATTGATCGCCTGCGGCCGATTCAGCGTCAGGAATCCAACCCCACGCTCGACGCGAACCAGGACGTCGTCGGTGTCTGCGCTCACCGTCGGAGTTCTACCAGGCGCAAGCCGGTGGCGAATACTGGGATGGCAGGTAAGGTGGACCTACGACGGCGAAATCCGGAAGGCTCCTGCGGGAACCGGTCGGGCAGTTCGTTCGTTGACGCAGTGTTCATTCGTCTTACTGGGAGGATCCCGCGGTGCGGCAAAGCAGCAACCCGGTATTCCGCTCGTTGCCCCAACAGCAACAGGGCGGGTACGCGCAATTCGGCACCGGTATCGCCGGTGCTCAGCAGATGGGCCATCAGTCACAGCCCTACGCCCCCTACCCGCCGCAGACCGGTGTCTCGCGGCAACTGACCATCGACGACGTCGTCACCAAGACCGGCATCACCCTCGGTGTGCTCTCGGTGGTGGCGGTGATCTCCTACTTCTTCGTCGGCAGCAACCCCGGCTTGGCCATGCCGTTCACCCTGGTCGGCTCGCTCGGCGGCCTGGCTCTGGTGCTGATCGCCACGTTCGGACGCAAGCAGGACAACCCGGCGATCGTGCTCAGCTACGCGGCGCTGGAGGGCTTGTTCCTCGGTGCCATCTCGTGGGTGTTCGGCAATGTCGTCGTCGCCGACGGTAATGCCGGTGCCCTGATCACCCAGGCCGTACTCGGCACTATCGGGGTGTTCTTCGGGATGCTGGTGGTCTACAAGACCGGGGCAATCCGGGTGACGCCGAAGTTCACCCGCTTCCTGGTCGCCGGCATGATCGGCGTGCTGGTACTGATGCTCGGCAACTTCCTGCTCGGCCTGTTCGGTGTCGGCGGCGGCGAGGGCATGGGCCTGCGCTCCGGCGGCCCGCTGGCGATCATCTTCTCGCTGGTCTGCATCGGCTTGGCGGCGTTCAGCTTCCTGATGGACTTCGACTCGGCCGATCAGATGATCCGGGCCGGCGCTCCGGAGAAGGCCGCCTGGGGCGTTGCCCTCGGCCTGACCGTGACGCTGGTGTGGCTCTACATCGAGATCCTGCGGCTGCTCAGCTACTTCCGGAGCGAATGACCGCAGCGCACGACGAGAAAGCCCCGCTTCGGCGGGGCTTTTTCGTTGCTACCCATCGACTCTGCGCCCAGATCGCAGTTTCTCCACAAGTGTCGATCTGAGCGCAGACTCGATGAGGGGGTCAACCCTGATGATGGCGCGGTGCTGAGTGGGCCATTCATCGGGGCGGAGGTTCTTAATCGCGGCCTAGTACGCAAGCACGAGCTTCGGTCGAAATATGCTGCGCTCTTTCCGGGCGTCTATCTGGCGGCGCACCTCACGCCGACATTCGGCCACCGCGTTGAGGGGGCGTGGTTGTGGTCCGGGCGGCAGGGCGTTGTTGCAGGACTCGCCGCGGCACGGTTGTACGGAGCCAAATGGGTTGACGACATCGAGCCGGTCGAATTGGCCTGGACGAACGCTCGGACCCCTGCGGGCATCGTCACCTCGGCGTTCGGTCTTGCAACGGGGGAGACGGTCGTGCTGGGCCGCATCCCGGTCACGTCCCTGGCGCGCACCGCCTTCGACCTGGCGCGCCGCCCTCTGCTGTGGGGCGCCGTGGCGAGGCTGGACGCCCTCGGTGCAGCGGCGTCCTTCGACTGCGCCGACGTGCTGGACATCGCTGCCCGCCATCGCGGAGTTCGTGGGATTCGCCAAATTCCGCGAGTGCTGGGCTTGTATGACGCCGCTGCGGAATCCCCGAAGGAAACCTGGCTGAGGCTGCTCATCATCGAGGCGGGCTTTCCCAAGCCGCAGACTCAGATTCGGGTGCGGGGAGGCAGCCGGACCTACTTCCTGGATATGGGCTGGGAGGACCTCAAGATCGCCGTCGAGTACGACGGTGACCACCACCGCACCGACCGCCGCCAGTTCGCCAAGGACATCAAGCGTCTCGAGGAACTCGCCGCACTGGGCTGGATCGTCATCCGGGTTGCGTCGGGAACCCCGCGCGAGGAAATCCACGCCAGAGTGCGTCGGGCCTGGATCAACCCGATCGACTCTGCGCTGAGATCGCGAAATCGACGAGATGGGCGATCTGGACGCAGAGTCGATGCGGCTTGCAAGCGCCCCTAGCTGAGCCGCTCGACGATCATGGCCATGCCCTGCCCGCCACCGACGCACATGGTCTCGACGCCGAAGGTCTTGTCATGCGTCGCCAGGTTGTTCAGCAGGGTGGTGGTGATCCGGGCACCGGTCATTCCGAACGGGTGGCCCAACGCGATCGCCCCGCCGGAAACATTGAGCTTGTCCTCGTCGATGCCCAGTGCCCGCGCCGAGCCGAGCACCTGCACCGCGAAGGCCTCGTTGATCTCGAACAGGTCGATGTCGGAGACCGACATCTTGGCGTAGCCCAGGGCTTTCTTGACGGCCTCGATCGGGCCCAGGCCCATGATCTCCGGCGAGAGCCCCGAGACGCCGGTGGCCACGATCCGGGCCAGCGGCGTCAGGCCCAGTTCCTTGGCCTTGGCATCGGACATGATCACGACCGCGGCCGCCCCGTCATTGAGCGGACAAGCGTTCCCGGCGGTGACGGTGCCGTCCGGACGGAACACCGGCTTGAGCTGGCTGATCTTCTCGTAGGAGGTGCCCGCCCGGGGGCCGTCGTCGGTGGAGACGACGGTGCCGTCGGGCAGCGTCACCGGCGTGATCTCGCGTTCGAAGAAGCCGCTGTTGATGGCGTCCTCGGCGCGGTTCTGGCTGCGCACGCCCCAGCGGTCCTGGTCCTCCCGGCTGATGCCGGTGTACAGCGAGACGTTCTCGGCGGTCTGGCCCATTGCGATGTAGACGTCGGGCAACCGGCCGTCCTCGCGCGGGTCGTGCCAGGATGGCGCCCCGCCCGCGGTCGCGGCGGTGCGCGCCTCGGCCTCGGCGAACAGCGGGTTATGGGAGTCCGGCCAGCCGTCGGAGGTGCCGTGCGGGAAGCGTGACACCGTTTCGACGCCCGCCGAGATGAAGGCCTGCCCCTCACCGGCCTTGATGGCGTGGAATGCCATCCGGGTGGTCTGCAGCGACGACGAGCAGTACCTGTTGACGGTGACGCCGGGCAGGAAGTCATAGCCCAGTTCGACGGCCACCACTCGGGCGATGTTGAAGCCGGCCTCACCGCCGGGCTGGCCACAGCCCAGCATCAGGTCGTCGATGTCGCGGGGGTTCAGCGCGGGCACCTTGTCCAGGGCGGCGCGCACCATCTGCGTAGCCAGGTCGTCGGGGCGCATGCCGACCAGCGAGCCTTTACCGGCGCGGCCGATCGGGGAGCGGGCGGTGGAGACGATGACGGCTTCGGGCATGACGGACTCCTGATCGGCGGGGTTACCCCAGAACTTAGTCCGCAGGCAAAACCACAGCGGCCGGAACCCCGGTTGTCCGCCGCCCCAGCAATCTGGTCAGCCGGGCGAGCCGAGTTGCCGGATGGACCGCCTGGGGCCACGGTTGTGACTCCGGAGGAGCTTCGCCGAGGGCTTGGCACAGCGCCGGCAGCAGCTGCTTTGCGGCCAGCGCGTAGCCCGCGGCCGACGGGTGGAAGTGGTCCTCGGCGAACAGCCGTTCGGGCTCGGTGAGGAAATGCGGCGTGAGCAGATCGGCGAACGGGACCGGCACACCCCCGGCGGCCGCGACCTCCGCGGCTTGCGCGCGGGCCAGCCGAATACCCGCCGACCGGGCCGTCCACCGCAGCGGCTGCGGAATGGCGGTGATCACGCCGAAGTCCGGGCAGGTGCCGACCACGACGGCGGTTCCGCCTGCGCGCAGTCGGCGCACCGCCGCGCCGAGCCGGCGCGCAGAAGGCCCGATGCCGTTGAGGGTGGTCACGTCGTTGGCGCCGATCATGATCAACGCAGCGTCCGGCGGCGGGCCCGCGACCAGCATGGCGTCCACCTGACTGGCCAGCCCCCTCGACGTCGCGCCCACGATGGCCTTGGTCGACAACCGCACCACGTTGCCGGACTGCTCAGCGAGTCCGCGGGCAATCAGCACGCCGGGAACCTCGTCGGCGTGGCGGCAGCCGTAGCCGGTGGCAGTGGAGTCGCCGAAGACCATCAGGTGCATGTCGAAGGGTCGACCTCGTTCCCACGGCCGAACCGCCTCGCCACCGGGTGCGTAGATGCCGTCGGCGCGGGGAGGGACGTCCATTGCCTTGGGGATGAGGCTGCGGGCTTGCTCAGCCTGCCCGGTCAGCAGGCTGCGGGCACCGACGACGGCGCCTCCGGTGGAGGCCAGAACGCCGGCGACGGTCAGCGTTCGAGCGGACCCGAGCCACATTCCCACGCGGTTAGTTTAGGTGCGCGCTAGGTGGGAAACCAGAGGTCAAGAGCACTTTGCGGTTACAGACCCGTATCGGATACGGCAAGAATCGCAAACTGTGGTTGTGGCCGGGGTCACTACTGTCAAGCTTTAGTCCGGGGTCCGAGGTAGTCGAGGGTAGTGGCCCCTCGGCGCATCACTACAACGATGTAGGAGTGTGACCATGACCGCACCCAGCAAGGTAGTTCCGCTGGCCGGCGCCCGTCGCGCAGCACGACGGTTGCCGCTGAGCGACGGCGTACCGGTCGAGGTGTTCGAGGACGGTCCCAGCGTCCCGGCGCGGCTGGTATCGCTGGGCGCCAAGCTCACCATGTGGCCCGCGCTGGCCGTGCTCAGCCACGTTCCGCATCTGCCCTGGCCGTTCGGTCTGGTGGACTTCGTCGCCCGGTCTGTCCTGCCGGTGCCGGGAACGGTGCGCGCCACCGTCGGCCTACCCAACGCCTCGGCCCAGCTTGTCCGGGCACCCGGTGTCCTGCCCGCCGACGGCCGCCGCCGGGTGGTGCTCTATCTACACGGCGGCGCGTTCCTGACGTGTGGGGTCAATTCGCACAGCCGAGTTGCGATCGCGTTGTCGAAGTACGCCGATTCGCCGGTTCTGGTGGTCAACTACCGGCTGATTCCCAAGCACACCATCGGTATGGCCATTGACGACTGCTACGACGGTTATCAGTGGCTGCGACTGCGGGGGTATGAACCCGATCAGATCGTCCTCGCCGGGGATTCGGCAGGCGGCTACCTGGCCATGGCTCTCGCGCAGCGGCTGCAGGCCGAGGGCGAGACCCCGGCCGCGATGGTGGCGATTTCGCCGCTGCTGCAACTGGAGAAGGACCCCAAGCTCAAGCACCCCAACATTCACACCGATGCGATGTTCCCGCCCAAGGCTTTCGACGCGTTGGTGGCCCTGGTCGCTCGCGCGGCGGCCCGCAATGTCGTCGACGGCAAGCCCGAGGACGTCTACGAGCCGTTGGACCACATCGAGCCGGGATTTCCCCAGACCCTCATTCATGTTTCCGGCTCTGAGGTGCTGCTGCATGACGCCCGGCTGGCCGCCCGGCGGCTGGCCGCCGCGGGGGTACCCACCGAGGTCCGGGTGTGGCCGGGGCAGATCCACGATTTCCAGATGGCAGCCCCGCTCGTTCCCGAGGCCACCCGCTCGCTGCGCCAGATCGGGGAGTACATCCGGGAAGCGACAGGCTGACGATCTGGCGTAACTCCCACTGGCTGCGCCACTGGCTGACAATCGGGCGGAGCGCCACCGGCGAGTCGGTTCTGCGACTATGGACCTATGCGCATTGCCCGGCACGTCAGTGAACTGATCGGCAACACCCCCCTGGTGCAACTGAATTCGGTGGTGCCCGAGGGGGCGGGGCTGGTCGCGGCCAAGATCGAGTACCTCAACCCGGGTGGCAGTGCCAAGGACCGCATCGCGGTCAAGATGATCGACGCCGCCGAAGCCAGCGGACAGCTCATTCCCGGCGGCACCATTGTCGAGCCCACCTCGGGCAACACCGGCGTCGGACTGGCGCTGGTCGCCCAACAACGCGGCTACAAGTGTGTGTTCGTCTGCCCGGACAAGGTGAGTGAGGACAAGCAGAACGTTCTGCGGGCCTACGGCGCCGAGGTCGTCGTCTGCCCCACCGCCGTTGCGCCGGACCACCCGGACAGCTACTACAGCGTGTCCAATCGGCTGGTCGAGGAGATCGACGGCGCCTGGAAACCCGACCAATACTCAAACCCGAACGGCCCGGCCAGCCACTACGAGACCACCGGGCCCGAGATCTGGGCCGACACCGACGGCAAAGTGACCCACTTCGTTGCCGGGGTGGGCACCGGCGGAACCATCACCGGCGCCGGCCGCTACCTCAAGGAGATGTCCGGCGGCAAGGTCCAGGTGATCGGCGCCGACCCCGAGGGGTCGGTGTATTCCGGAGGCACCGGTAGGCCCTACCTGGTGGAGGGGGTCGGAGAGGACTTCTGGCCGTCCGCCTATGACCCGTCGGTGGCGGACCGCATCATCGGGGTCTCCGACGCCGACTCCTTCGACATGACCCGCAGGCTGGCCCGGGAGGAGGGCCTGCTGGTGGGCGGTTCCTGCGGTATGGCGATGGTGGCGGCGCTGCAGGTCGCCGAGGAGGCCGGGCCGGAGGCATTGGTGGTCGTGCTGTTGCCCGACGGTGGCAGGGGCTACATGTCGAAGATCTTCAACGACGCCTGGATGTCGTCGTACGGGTTTCTGCGCACCCCGTTGGACGGTTCGCGGCCGGAGCCCACCGTCGGGGATGTGCTGCGTGGCAAGTCCGGGGCGCTGCCGGATCTGGTGCACACCCATCCCTCCGAGACGGTGCGCGACGCCATCGGAATCCTGCGCGAGTACGGGGTTTCGCAGATGCCGGTGGTCGGCGCCGAACCGCCGGTGATGGCCGGCGAGGTGGCCGGCAGCGTGTCCGAACGGGAGTTGCTCTCAGCGGTGTTCGAAGGGCGGGCCCACCTGGCCGACGCAGTCGCCGAGCACATGAGCCCTCCGCTGCCGCTGATCGGGGCCGGGGAGCAGCTGAGTGCGGCAGAGAAAGTGCTGCGTGACGCGGACGCGGTGATGGTGGTCGAGGGCGGCAAACCGGTCGGCGTGATCACCCGCCACGACCTGCTCGGGTACCTCTCCGAAGGGCCGCGACGGCGCTGACGCGATAAGGTTGGGGCTTCTGTGAATGCTGATTCCGAGATGAGCTGGAGACCATGACCACCCCGCCGCAGCCCCCCAATCCCGGTGAGTACCCGCCGCCCGCGGGCTACCCGCCCCCGCAGTATCCGCAGTATCCGGGCGGCGCTGTTCCCCAACCGCCGCAGGGCGGTTTCGGCGCTCCGCCTCCTCCGCCCGGATGGGGTTATCCGGCGGGGCAGGGTAGCTACCCCCCGCCCGGCGGCTACCCCCCGCCCGGTGCCTACCCCCCGCCGCCGGGTGCCTACCCGCCTGCCGGTGCCTACCCGCCCCCGGGTGCCTACCCGCCCCCGCCGTCGGCCGAGGGGGGATACGCGCCGCCGCCCCCCGGCTACGGACGGCCTACCTCCACCATCGGCGAGGGTTTGTCGTGGGCGTGGAACAAGTTCACCAAGAACGCAGCCCCGCTGATCCTCGCGTCACTTTTCTGGGGACTCATCTTCGCGGTGGTGGCAGGTGTGTTCGCGGCACTGCTCAACAGCGTCTCACCGGAGTTCTTCGCTATCTCCGACGATGGCCAGAGCGTCACCGGCACTGAGATCACCGGGGCCACCCTCGCAGTCCTCATGGCCGGCTGGGTCGTGTTCTTCCTGCTGTCGGGGGCCATCGCGTCGGCCTACTACAGCGGTCTGCTCGAAATCGCCGACGGACGGCCGGTTTCCGTCGGCTCCTTCTTCCGGCCCCGCAACATCGTTTCGGTGTTGTTGGCATCACTGCTCATCGGAATCGTGTCCTCGCTCGTCACGTTTCCGCTGCAGCAGGTGCCCTACATCGGCCCGTTGATCGGCTTCGTCATCGGCGCGGCGGTGTCGGTCTTCACCATGTTCACCACCGTCTCCATCGTCGATCGCGGACTGTCGCCGATCAACGGCATCAAGACCAGCATCGGTATCGCCCGCGCGCATTTCGGTGACTCGCTGCTGGTCTGGCTGGTCAGTCAAGCGTTGCTGTTCGCCGGCGCGCTGGTGTGCCTCGTCGGTCTGCTGGCGACAGCGCCGATTGCCCTGCTGCTCATCGTCTACGCCTACCGCAAACTGAGCGGCGGGATGGTCGCCCCGGCGACCGTGTGATGGAGCAGCAGCACGATCGGCTGGGTTTCGCCACCAGGGCGATCCACGCCGGCTTCCGCCCGGACCCGGCGACCGGTGCGGTCAACGCCCCGATCTACGCCAGCAGCACCTTCGCTCAGGACGGTGTGGGTGGACTGCGCGGCGGCTTCGAGTACGCCCGCACCGGCAACCCGACGCGGGCCGCGCTGGAGACAGTCCTGGCCGCCGTCGAGGAGGGTCGCTTCGGCAGGGCGTTCAGTTCCGGGATGGCGGCAACCGACTGCGCACTGCGTGCGGTACTGCGTCCCGGGGACCACATCGTCATCCCCGACGACGCCTACGGCGGGACATTCCGTTTGATCGACAAGGTGTTTCGGCAGTGGGGCGTCGAGCACACCGCGGTGCACCTGGCCGACTTGGACGCCGTGCGGGCCGCGATCACCGAACGAACCAGGATGATCTGGGTTGAGACGCCGACCAATCCGCTGCTGTCGATCGCTGATATCGCGGCGATCGCCGAGATCGGTCATGGTGCGGGCCTGAAGGTCTTGGTGGACAACACCTTTGCCTCGCCGGCGCTGCAGCAGCCGCTTACGCTCGGCGCCGATATCGTTCTGCATTCCACTACCAAGTACATCGGCGGGCACTCCGATGTCGTGGGCGGCGCACTGGTTACCAATAGTGAAGAACTCGACGCCGCCTTCGCATTCCTGCAGAACGGCGCCGGGGCGGTCCCCGGGCCGTTCGACGCCTACCTGACGATGCGCGGACTCAAGACGCTGGAGCTACGGATGCACCGGCACTGCGACAACGCAGCCCTGGTTGCGTCATTCCTCCTCGGCCACCCGGCGGTCAGCAGCGTGCTCTACCCAGGTCTGCCCGACCATCCCGGTCATGCCGTGGCGGCCCGGCAGATGCGCGGATTTGGCGGCATGGTGTCGGTGCGGATGAAGGGCGGCCTGGAGGCCGCGCGAGAATTCTGTTCGCGGACAGAGATTTTCATTCTCGCCGAGTCCCTTGGTGGCGTTGAGTCGCTGATTGAGCATCCCGGCGCCATGACGCACGCCTCGACCGCCGGTTCGCAACTGGAGGTGCCCGAGGACCTGGTGCGGCTATCGGTGGGCATTGAAGACTCGATCGACCTGCTGGCCGACCTGCGGCAGGCGTTGGGCTGAGCGCCAGGTTCGACGACTACGCTGGCCGGATGTCGACACCGCCGTTTCCCGGCCGACCGAGAGACACGATGTCCGACAAATCCGGTGTGGTGGCCGGGCTTCTCCAACTGTTTTTCGGCTGCTTCGGGGCGGGTCGGTTCTACCTCGGCTCGACCGCTATCGGGATCCTGCAACTGTGCGTCGGCCTCTTCGGCATCCTTGCCACGATCATCGGTTTCGCGGGGCTGCCGTTCCTGCTCGGCGCGGCCATCTGGGGCGTGCTCGACGCTCTTCTGATCTTCACCGGATCGGTGAAGGATGAGTACGGTCGGACGTTGCGCACCTGAGCGTCAGCACAGCGCCGGCAGTACCTCAGCGGCGGTCAGTTCCACATTGACTCCAGCGGTATCGGAACTGTCCACCCAGGCCCCATTGGCGATGTCATTGGCGCGGACGGCAACGGCCTGGGCACCGGCTTCGTTGAGGTCGAGCACTGCATCCATTCCGCCTATCGCGTGCAGCAGGCTGATCACCGTGGCGATGACCGGCGTCGGTCGCCGATTCTCAAAAAGCACGCCGAGCAACTCCGCGCGGGTGATCGCTACTCGGGACCTGTTCTTCACCGGCCAGCGATAGTGGTTGCGGCGCAACCGATGTTCGGTCAGCGCGACCTGATGGATCTGCCCGGTGCGCAGCAACTGGTCGAGGACGTCATCCTCGGCATGCTTGCGCAGCGCGCCGATGGCCGATTCGGCGGTCAGCGGTTGCTGCTGGAGCAGAGCCAGGGCCGGCCGCACCGTCGGATCCGTCGGGACCGGCCCGGCGAGCGCGATCAACCGCCCGGCCGGCACCGGGTCCTCCGGTTGGGTCGGGCGCACCCGGCAGTCCTGCGCCAGATCCAGGATGAGGGCACCGGCCAGGACACGGCCGAGTCGGGAACGCTCAAGCCTGGGCTGTGCCTCGGGGTTATCGAGCAACAGCAGCAGCAAGTCTTCGGCGATGCGCGCCATAAGCCCAGACTGTAGTGCGGCCGGTCCGCACCAGGGGAGCTGACTACGAGTGGTACGGCTCAGCGCTGACCAGAGTGACCTTCACCGTGCTGCCGTTGGGGACGGTGTAGGTGCGGGTCTCTCCGACCTTGGCGTTGAGCAGGGCCGACCCCAACGGTGAGTTCGGTGAGTAGACCTCAAGTTTGCCGTCGCTGATGATCTCCTGGCGGGTGGCGATCAGGAAGGTCTCGCTGTCGGACTCGTCGGCGTCGTAGTAGACCTTCACCACCGAACCGGGCAGCGCAACGCCGGACTGCTTGGGCGCCTCGCCGACCTTGGCGGTGTTGAGCAACTCCTGCAACTGGCGGATTCGGGCCTCTTCCTGGCCCTGCTGCTCACGGGCAGCGTGGTAGCCGCCGTTCTCCCGGAGGTCGCCTTCTTCGCGCCGGTCGTTGATTTCGGCGGCGATGATCGGACGGTTCGCGATCAGCTGGTCCAGTTCGGCCTTGAGTCGGTCGTGGGACTCCTGCGTCAGCCAGACCACCTGGTTGTCGGTCATCTCGTCGCGCTCCTCGGTCGTGTCTTCCGCGTCGTTGCGGGGTGCGGTGTGTGATCGCTGGCGGCAGGTGCGGTCGGTCCCGCGTGCGTGCCACCTCCGAGCGCAAGCCGACCCGCTAATGAAGCAATACACGGCTCCCAGCGGGAAGCCGTGTACCAGGGAAAGTGTAGCACCGGCGGGTGGACCGGCCTTGACGGTTTTTTGCCGGGCGGTGTGCTACTGCGCGGGCGCTGTCAGGTACGGGGGCACGGTGGTTCCGCATCCGTAGATATCCCCGACGTAAGGCCGTTTGTAGGTCTTGACCGTGGTGGTGAACTGCACGGTGCGCTCGGTGGACGGTCCCACCAGGACCTCCCGACGACCACTTTCGGCGCCGTCGCGGGCCCGGGCGCGCACGACGCACACCACCGGCATCGCCGGATCCTGTCGAGTCACGCTGATCGTGACCGACGCGGTCTGCTCGTCGAGTACGTCATAGGCCACCATCTCCCCGGTGACGGCGACCTCCTCGTAGCGCTGGTAGAGGCCGGCTGCCACACCCAGTCCCAGTAGGACCGTCAGCGTTCCCAGCGCGATGACGACTCGGCGCCGGGTCACCGAGGACATCGGCGCCCGCCCGTACCGCGACGGCGGAGGGGTCCGGCCGGTCGGCGTGGCGGTCATGGGAGCAGTGTGCCTTCCATCGGCAGCCTCCGTTGCGGGTACCCCCACCACGGATGGGACTATGGGACACGTGACCGAACGGCGTTTGATGGCGGTTCACGCCCACCCGGACGACGAGTCCAGCAAGGGCGCCGCCACCCTGGCGCGGTATGTCGATGAAGGCGACCGCGTGTTGGTGGTCACTCTGACCGGTGGCGAACGGGGTGACATCCTCAACCCGGCCATGGACCTCCCAGAGGTGCACGGCCGGATCGCTGACGTCCGCCGCGATGAAATGGCCAAGGCCGCCGAGATCCTCGGCGTCGAACACCACTGGCTGGGCTTCGTCGATTCCGGTCTGCCGGAGGGGGATCCGCCGCCGCCCCTGCCGGAGGGCTGCTTCGCTCTGGTTCCGTTGGAGGAGTCGGTAGCGCGGTTGGTCCGGCTGATCCGGGAGTTCCGGCCGCACGTCATGACGACCTACGACGAGAACGGTGGCTACCCGCACCCGGATCACATCCGCTGCCATCAGGTTTCGGTGGCAGCCTTCGAGGCCGCCGCCGACCCGGCGCTGCACCCGAAGGACGGCCCGCCGTGGGCGGTCCGCAAGCTGTACTACACCCACGGGTTCCTGCGTCAGCGCATGCAACTGCTGCAGGACGAGTTCGCCAGGAACGGGCAGGAGGGGCCCTTCGCCCGCTGGCTGGAGAGTTGGGATCCCGACGAGGATGTGTTCGCCAAGCGGGTCACCACCCGGGTCCACTGCGCGCCGTATTTCCGCCGGCGTGACGAAGCGCTCAAGGCGCACGCCACCCAAATCGATCCGGACGGGTTCTTCTTTGCCACCCCGTTAGAGTGGCAACGACGGCTCTGGCCCACCGAGGAGTTCGAGTTGGCCCGCTCGCGGGTGCCCGCCGTACTGCCGGAAGACGACCTATTCACCGGAATCGAGCGATACGAGTGAGCGCTGTGCCAGTAAGCGACGTGCTGATCACCCTGTTAGCGGAGCCGGCCAACACCGGGCCGGATTTCGGCAAGGCCAGTCCGGTCGGCCTGCTGGTGGTTCTGTTGCTGCTCATTGGCGTCTTCATGCTGGTGTGGTCGATGAACCGCCACATCAAGCGGGTGCCTGCAAGCTTCGACGCCGTTGCGGAGGCTCCCGGGAGCGGCACGGCGGTGTCGGACGGCGCCGCGATGACCGGGACCACTGGGGCCGAGCCGAGCGAAGCGACGCGGGTACCAGATCCCGGGGAGTCCCCACGTGAGTCCCGCGGGTAACGAACTGGCTGGCTCGACCAGCCCCTACCTGCGCCAGCACGCCGACAACCCGGTGCACTGGAAGCAGTGGGGCCCCGAGGCGCTCGCCGAGGCCGCGCGCCGCGACGTGCCGATCCTGCTGTCGGTGGGCTATGCCGCCTGCCACTGGTGTCATGTAATGGCACACGAGTCGTTCGAGGATGACACCGTCGCCGCGGCGATGAACCAGTACGTCTGCATCAAGGTCGACCGCGAGGAGCGCCCCGACCTCGACGCGGTCTACATGAATGCCACCGTCGCCATGACCGGACAGGGCGGCTGGCCGATGACCTGCTTCCTCACCCCTGATGGGCGGCCGTTCTTCTGCGGCACCTACTTTCCCAAGCCGCAATTCCTGCAGTTGCTGGCAGCGGTGGGTCGCACCTGGCGCGAGCAACGCGACGACGTCGAGCAAGCCAGTGATCACATCGCCGGGGAGCTTCGCCGGATGGCCTCGGGGCTGCCCGGGGGTGGACCCGAGGTGACCACCGAACTGTGCGATCACGCCGTCGCGGCGATCCTTCGCGACGAGGACACCGTCCGGGGTGGCTTCGGCGGCGCGCCTAAGTTCCCACCGTCGGCACTGCTGGAGGCGATGCTGCGCAGCCACGAGCGCACCGGGTCCCCGGTGCCGCTGGGCACCGTCCGGCGCACCTGCGCCGCGATGGCCCGCGGCGGTATCTACGACCAACTCGCCGGGGGCTTCGCCCGCTACAGCGTCGACGCCGACTGGGTGGTGCCGCACTTCGAGAAAATGCTCTACGACAACGCATTGTTGCTGCGGGTTTATGCGCACTGGTTCCGGCGCACCGCCGACCCACTGGCCGGACGGGTGGCTGCCGAGACAGCCCGGTTCCTCATCGACGACCTGGCGCAGGACGGGATGTTCACCTCTTCGCTGGACGCCGACGCCGCTGGGGTGGAGGGCTCGACGTACGTCTGGACGCCGGCCGAGTTGAGCGCGGTTCTCGGTGTGGCCGACGGTGCCTGGGCGGCAAGGGTTTTCGGAGTCACCGAGCACGGCACGTTCGAGTACGGCGCCTCGGTGCTGCAGTTGCCTGCCGAGTACGACCCGCTGCCCGGGGACGCCGAACGGTTCGGGCAGGTGCGGGCTGCGCTGCTCGATGCCCGGCGGGGCCGGCCGCAACCGGGTCGCGACGACAAGATCGTCACCGCCTGGAACGGACTGGCGATCACCGCTTTGGCCGAAGCCGCTGTGGCGCTGCAGGATTCCCAGTTGCTCGACGCCGCGGTGCGGTGCGCCGAGGCCGTCGTCTCCTTGCACCTGGTTGACGGGCGGCTGCGCCGCGCCAGTCTCGGTGGCCGGGTGGGGGAGAGTGCGGCGATTCTCGAGGACCACGCAATGCTGGCCACCGGCCTGGCCGCGCTCTACCAGCTGACCGGTGAACAGCGTTGGCGTGAGAACACCACGGTGTTGATCGACCTGGCGCTGCGGCACTTCGCCGACCTCGACCGGCCCGGGCACTGGTTCGACACCGCCGACGATGCCGAAGCGCTGATGGTTCGTCCCGCCGACCCGATGGACGGGGCCACCCCATCGGGGGCGTCGTCGATCGCCGAGGCGCTGGTGAGCGCCGCACATCTGGTCGACGCCGACCGGGCGCCGCACTACGCCGAGGCGGCCGCGCAGACCCTGCTGGCGCACACTGCCCTGCTGGCTCGGGCGCCGCGTTCGGGCGGCCACTGGTTGGCTGTGGCCGAAGCCGCGGTGCGCGGCCCGTTGCAGATCGCGGTCGCCACCGGGGACCCGGATTCCGACCTGCTGGCGGCCGCCCGCCGGATGGCCCCGGGCGGGACGATCGTCGTCGGTGGCGCGGTGGACTCCATGCCGCTGTTGGAGGGCCGGGACCGGATCGGCGGCGCCGACGCCGCCTACGTCTGCCGCGGCCGGGTGTGCGACCTTCCGGTTACCGGGGAAGCAGAACTCGCCGAGGCCCTCGGGGTGCGCGTGTAGCGTCGGTTTTCATGCCCACGCCCACTGCCGAACACATCGAATCCGTCGTCAACCGCTACCTGGAACTCGTCGGTGGCGGTACCGCTGAGGAGATCGCGGACCTGTTCGCCGACGACGCCACCGTCGAGGATCCGGTCGGCGGCGAGGTCCACATCGGCCGTCAGGCCATCCACGGCTTCTACAAGAACATCGAAAGTCTGCCCCGCCAAACCGAACTCATCACCCTGCGGGTGGCCGGCCACGAGGCGGCGTTCCTGTTCGTGATCACGGTGGGGCCCGACGGCGGCCGGATACGCATCGAGCCGATCGACGTGATGGTGTTCAACTCCGACGGCAAGATCGCCTCGATGAAGGCTTACTGGTCGCCGGCGAACGTGACGCCGCTGTAGGCGCAGCGCCCGAGGGCGTCTACCAGAACACCGCGAACCACATGGCGATGTAGTGGCAGATCGCCGCGACCGCCGTGCAGGCGTGAAAGAACTCGTGGTGGCCGAAGGTCGCCGGCCACGGGTTGGGCCACTTCAGCGCGTACAGCACGCCGCCGATGCTGTAGAGCACTCCGCCGACGATGAGCAGCACCAGCGCGGGCACTCCGGCGCCATGCATGATCGGGCCGACGAACCAGACCGCCACCCAGCCCAGCAGCATGTAGAGCGGAACCCCTATCCAGCGCGGGGCCGACGGCCAGCACATTTTGAGCAGCACGCCGGCCAGAGCGCCGCCCCAGACGATCCAGAACAGCGTCCAGCCGTCCCGTTCGGGTAGGGCCAGCAGGGCGAACGGGGTGTAACTGCCGGCGATGAACACGAAGATCATCGAGTGGTCCAACCGCTTCATCCAGGTGTGCGCGGTCGTTGAAGTCCAGTTCACCCGGTGGTAGGCGCCGCTGACGGCGAACATCGCCACGATGGTCAGCGTGTAGATCAGGGTGGCGAGCCCGGCGCGGGTGCCCTGCAGTGACCAGGACACCGACACCAGGGCCGTACCGGCGATGGCTGCAACGGCCGCCGAGTAGACGTGGATCCAACCTCGGGCGCGCGGTTTTTGCAGGAACTGGCTGATGCTGTCGACGACTGCCTCGGGGAAGTCCTCCGGCTCCCCGTCGGCGCGACTGGTCGGCCGCGGTCCGGTGACGTCGGCTCCTGCGGTCATGTCCACCTCTCTGACGGACGCGAAGAGAGCACTTTTTCTCCCCTGGGTCACAGTAGTCTTGTCGGTCGTGGAGATCATTCCCCCGCGACTCAAGGGGCCGGCCTACCGGCTCTACGAGATGCGGCTGCGGCAGGAGCTCGCTAAGTCTAAAGCCGCACTTCCACGCCATATCGCTGTGCTGTGCGACGGTAACCGGCGCTGGGCGCGTGACGCTGGTTACTGTGACGTGAGCTACGGCTACCGGATGGGTGCGGCCAAGATCGCCGAGATGCTGCGCTGGTGCGCGCTCGAGGGCATCGAGATGGCCACGGTCTACCTGCTCTCGACGGAGAACCTGCAGCGCGATCCCGAAGAGTTGGGCGCGCTGATCGAAATCATCACCGATGTCGTCGAGGAGATCTGCGCGCCGTCCAACCACTGGAGCGTGCGGACGGTGGGAGATCTGGGCCTGCTCGGTGAGGGGCCCGCGCGGCGGGTACGCGACGCGGTCGACACCGCCACCTCGCACGCGCCCACCGGTTGTTTCCACGTCAACGTCGCCGTCGGCTACGGCGGACGGCAGGAGATCGTCGACTCCGTCCGCTCGCTGCTGGGCAAGCAGGTGGCCAACGGCGCCACGCCTGAGCAGATGATCGAGGCGGTCACCATCGAGGGCATCTCGGAGAACCTGTACACCTACGGTCAGCCAGATCCGGACCTGGTCATCCGGACCTCGGGGGAGCAGCGGTTGAGCGGGTTTCTGTTGTGGCAGAGCGCCTATTCGGAGATGTGGTTCACCGAGGCGCACTGGCCGGACTTCCGCCGGGTGGATTTCCTGCGCGCGTTGCGCGATTACAGCCGCCGGCATCGCAGGTTCGGAGCCTGACTCTCGCCCCCCGCGAGCAAGGCGGTCCGTCAGATTTTTCGCAGCCGTAAGCGGTTGATCGAGTGGTTGGCGTCCTTGCGCAACACCGCAGTAGCACGCGGGCGGGTCGGCAGAATGTTCTCGATCAGGTTGGGCCGGTTGATGGTTCGCCAGATGTCGCGGGCCGCGGCGACAGCCTGGTCGTCGGTGAGACCGGAGTAGTGGTGAAAATGCGAAGCCGGGTCGGCGAAGGCGCCGGCCCGCATCGCCAGGAACCGTTCGATGTACCACTTCTCGATGTCCTCGATGCGGGCGTCGACATAGACCGAGAAGTCGAATAGATCCGAGACCATCAGGCGCGGCCCGGTTTGTAAAACGTTGAGGCCCTCCACGATCAGGATGTCCGGATGGGTGACGACGTGCTTGTCGCCATGGACGATGTCGTAGATCAGATGGGAGTAGACCGGCGCGCACACCTGGTCGGCGCCGGACTTGACCGAGGTGACAAAGCGCATCAATGCCCGGCGGTCATAACTTTCCGGGAAGCCCTTGCGGTGCATCAAGTTTCGGCGGGTCAACTCCACATTCGGGTACAGAAATCCGTCGGTGGTGACCAGATCCACCCGCGGATGGTCCTCCCAGCGGGACAGCCAGGCCTGCAACACGCGCGCGGTCGTCGACTTGCCCACCGCCACACTCCCGGCGACACCGATGATGAACGGCACCGGCCGGTCCGGGTTCTGCCGCGGCTCCCCGAGGAATTCGTCGGTGGCGGCAAACAATCCCTGCCGTGCGGCGACCTGAAGATGGATCAGCCGGGCCAGCGGCAGGTAGACCTCTTCGACCTCGAGCAGGTCGACCTGCTCACCGAGACCCCGCAGCCCCACCAGTTCCTCTTCGGTGAGCTTGAGCGGGGTCGACATGCGCAATCCGCGCCAGTCACTGCGGTCGAACTCCACGTAGGGGCTGGGTTCACTCAGCCGGGCCATGGCATAAGTCTTGCAGTTAGCGTGATGGGCATGGATATCGGCATGGATCCGGACCGCCTCATTCGCGAATACCTGTTGCTCGGCTTGCGGTTCGACCGCATCGAGGAAGGGTACGTCGATTCCTTCACCGGCGACCGGCGGCTGCGCCGCCAGGTGGCCGACGAGCCGACGCCGGACCCCGCTGACCTGGCCGCACAGGCCCAACGGCTGCTCTCCGAGGTGCCGGCGGTACCCCGATCGGCCGGGTTCACCGAACAGCGGGCCGAGTTCGTCGCCGCCCACCTGCGGGCGCTGCACTGCGCGGCCCGAAAGTTCGCCGGCCACGACGTGGGATTCGTCGAGGAGGTTCGGGACTACTTCGACGTCGAGATCGGCGTGGGAGACCCGGAGCGCTACCGCGCCGCGCACGCCCGCATCGACGAGGTCCTCGGCGGCACCGGCCCACTGGCCGAGCGGATCGACGCCGACCGACGGACCGGCGAACTGCCCCCGGAGCGGTTGGCGGAGGCCATCAACGCGTTCTCCAGCGCGCTGCGCGACATCGTCCGGGCTACCTTCCCGCTGCCCGATCGGGAGACCGTCAGCTACGAGGTGGTCACCGACAAACCGTGGTCGGGCTTCAACTACTACGAGGGTGATTACCGCTCCCGGGTGGCTGTCAACGCCGACCTCAAGCAACAGATGGCACACCTGCCTGCCCTGATCGCCCACGAGTCCTACCCGGGTCACCACACCGAGCATTGCCGCAAAGAAGCCGGACTGGTCGCCGGCGAGGGCCAGCACGAGCACACCATTTTCCTGGTGAACACCCCGCAGTGTCTGATGGCCGAGGGTTTGGCGGACCTGGCTCTGCACGCGGCGGTGGGCCCGGGATGGGGACGCTGGGCGCAGGAGATCTATTCCGACCTCGGCTTGCGCTTCGACGGGGAGCGCGCCGAGGCGCTGGCCGAGGCGCGGGCAGGGCTGGCCGGGGTTCGCCAGGACGCCGCGCTGATGCTGCACGACCAGCACCGTGACGTCGACGAGGTGGTGGCCTATCTGCAGCGCTGGTTGCTGGTGGACGACACCCGAGCCCGCCAGATGCTGAAGTTTCTGTGCTCGCCGCTGTGGCGGGCCTACACCAGCACCTACGTCGAGGGCTATCGGCTGCTGCGTGCCTGGCTGGACGACCGGCCGGCCGGAGTCAGCCTCACAGAGCGATTTGGCCGCCTGCTCGACGAGCCGCTGATCCCCGCGGCGTTGCGGGCGGAGGGCGCCTGCAACTCACCCGCCTAGCGCCGAACGCAGGGGCTCGACGCCGGGCGGTCTGCGCCCATTACGCTTTGACCATGACGACCGATGCAATCTTGTCTGCCGCAACCGCCCCGGGTGCCGACTATGCCGCGACCGCCAGCGAGGCCTACCGGGCGGCGCTGACGGTTATCGAGTCGGTGGAGCCGCGGATCGCCGCGGCCACCCGTAAGGAACTGGACGACCAGCGCAGCTCCCTGAAGCTCATCGCCAGTGAGAATTACGCCTCCCCTGCCGTGCTGCTCACCATGGGCACCTGGTTGTCGGACAAGTACGCCGAAGGCACCATCGGGCACCGCTTCTACGCCGGCTGCCAGAACGTCGACGAGGTCGAGTCGATCGCCGCCGAGCACGCCCGCGAACTGTTCGGCGCCCCCTACGCCTATGTCCAGCCGCACTCCGGTATCGACGCCAACCTCGTCGCGTTCTGGGCCATCCTTGCCACCCGTGTCGAGGCGCCCGCGCTGAGCGAGGTGGGCGTCAGAGGAGTCAACGACCTGTCCGAGTCGGAGTGGGAACGGTTGCGCGCCAAGCTGGGCAGCCAGCGTCTGATGGGGATGTCGCTGGACGCCGGCGGCCACCTCACCCACGGCTTTCGGCCCAACATCTCAGGAAAGATGTTCCAGCAGCGCAGCTATGGCACCAACCCGCAGACCGGCCTGCTCGACTATGACGCCATCGCGGCGGCGGCCCGCGAGTTCAAGCCGCTGATCCTGGTGGCCGGCTATTCGGCCTACCCGCGGCGGGTCAACTTCGCCAAGATGCGCGAGATCGCCGATGACGTGGGCGCCACCTTCATGGTCGACATGGCGCACTTCTCCGGACTGGTCGCCGGGAAGGTGTTCACCGGCGACGAGGACCCGGTGCCGCACGCCCACGTCGTCACCACCACAACGCACAAGTCGTTGCGCGGCCCGCGCGGCGGTCTGGTGCTGGCCACCGCCGAGTACTCCGACGCGGTCGACAAAGGCTGCCCGATGGTGCTCGGCGGTCCGATGTCGCATGTGATGGCCGCCAAGGCGGTGGCCTTCGCCGAGGCCCGCCAGCCTTCGTTCCGGGCCTACGCCCAGCGGGTGGCCGATAACGCCCAAGCCTTCGCCGACGGCCTGATGCGCCGCGGGGCCACGCTGGTCACCGGCGGCACCGACAACCACATCGTGCTGCTGGACGTGCAGAGCTACGGGCTGACCGGCCGGCAGGCGGAGTCGGCGCTGCTGGACTCCGGCATCGTCACCAACCGCAACTCCATCCCGGCCGATCCCAACGGCGCCTGGTACACCAGCGGCATCCGGTTCGGCACCCCGGCGCTGACCACCCGCGGCTTCGGTCCGGCGGAGTTCGACCGGGTCGCCGAACTGGTGGTGGAAGTGCTGTCCAACACCACGGCTGATTCCGGGCCGAACGGAGTCTCCAAGGCCAAGTACACGCTGGTCGATCAGACGTCGGACTGGGTGCGCGCAGCAGGGGCTGAGTTGCTCGACGCCAACCCGCTCTACCCCGGTCTGGCCCTGTAACCGCGGAAGTTCGGGGCGTTTTGCGTCTGCTCGCGGGCGGGCGTGGCCATTTTCTGACACCCGTTAACTTCGGTTACAGTTACCGCATGGCACAGAAACCTGTCGCGAACGCGTTGACCCTGGAGCTGGAGCCGGTTGTCGCCGACAATCTGTCCCGCCACCTGCGGACCGCCGACGAGTGGTACGCCCACGACTACGTCCCGTTCGACGAGGGCCGCGACTTCGCCTTCCTCGGCGGCGAGGACTGGGACGCCTCACAGGTCAGCCTGCCCGCCGAGGTCGTGGACGCCGTCGAGGTCCTGCTCATCACCAAGGACAATCTGGCCGGCTACCACCGCGAACTGGTTGAGCACTTCATCCTGGAGGACAAGTGGGGCCGCTGGATCGGACGCTGGACCGCCGAGGAGAACCTGCACGCCATCGCCCTGCGTGAGTACCTGGTGGTGACTCGCAACTTCGATCCGGTTGCCGACGAGCAGGTCCGCGTCAATCACGTCATGCGCGGCTACCGCGCCAGCAGTTACACCCAGATCGAGACACTGGTGTTCATGGCGCTCTACGAGCGTGCCCACGCCGCCTTCACCCGTAACCTCGAGGCCAAGGTCGGCGACCCCGTCCTCAAGCGACTCGTCGGGCGCATCGCCGCCGACGAGGAACGCCACGCCGAATTCTTCGACAATCTGGTCATGCACTGCGTGGAGCACCATCGCGATTCGACCATCGCCGCGATCGCGCGTCGTTCGATCGTCCTTCCCGTCGTCGGCGGCGACATCCTGGAATACCGGGAGACCAAGCTGCGCAGCATCGCCGACACCGGCGTCTTCAACGAGGACGCCGCTGCCACGGTCCTGCTCGACGCCATCACCGGCTGGGGCCTGGCTGACGAGCCGCTGCTGAAGAAGCGCATCGCCGCCTGACACACCCGGCGCGCCTGCACGGTGCGCTGCTATCCAGACGGGTAGCGTCGCCCTTGATGGCCAGCGAGCCTCCGGTTCGCGGCCACGAGCCGAGGGAGCGCCTGTGACCGATCCGCACTCGCCCATCCGGACGTACGTGCTTGACACCTCAGTCTTACTGTCCGATCCCTGGGCGTGTACGCGGTTCGCCGAGCATGAGGTCGTCGTCCCACTGGTGGTGATCAGTGAGTTGGAGGCCAAGCGCCACCACCACGAACTGGGCTGGTTCGCCCGGCAGGCACTGCGGCTCTTCGACGATCTGCGCCTCGAACACGGTCGGCTGGACTGTCCCATTCCCGTTGGGACACAAGGCGGAACACTGCACGTCGAGCTCAACCACACCGATCCCGCGGTGCTGCCCAGCGGCTTCCGCACCGGCACCAACGACGCCCGGATCCTGGCGTGTGCGGCCAACCTCGCTGCCGAGGGCAAGCGAGTGACGTTGGTCAGCAAGGACATTCCGCTGCGGGTCAAGGCCGGAGCGGTCGGACTGCCCGCCGACGAGTACCACGCCCAGGATGTGGTCACCTCCGGCTGGACCGGCATGACCGAACTGGATGTCACCAGCGAGGAGATCGACACGCTGTTCGCCGAGGGCGAGATCGACCTGGCCGATGCCCGGAATCTGCCCTGCCACACCGGCGTCCGACTGCTGGGGGGCAGCTCGCATGCACTTGGCCGGGTGAATGCCGAGAAGCGGATCCAGGTGGTCCGCGGCGACCGGGAGGTGTTCGGCCTGCGCGGGCGGTCCGCCGAACAACGCGTCGCGCTGGACCTGCTCCTCGACGAGTCGGTCGGCATCGTGTCACTGGGCGGCAAGGCCGGCACCGGGAAGTCCGCTCTTGCGCTGTGCGCCGGCCTGGAGGCCGTCCTGGAGCGGCGCAGCCAACGCAAGGTGGTGGTGTTCCGCCCGCTCTACGCCGTCGGCGGCCAGGAGTTGGGCTACCTGCCCGGTAGCGAGAGCGACAAGATGGGCCCTTGGGCGCAAGCCGTTTTCGACACCCTGGAGGGGCTGGCCAGCCCGGCGGTGCTCGAGGAGGTGCAGTCCCGCGGCATGCTGGAGGTACTGCCGCTGACCCACATTCGCGGCCGATCGCTGCACGACTCGTTCGTCATCGTCGACGAGGCCCAGTCCCTGGAACGCAACGTTCTGCTCACCGTGCTCTCCCGGCTCGGGGCCGGCTCGCGGGTGGTGCTTACCCACGATGTCGCCCAGCGCGACAACCTGCGTGTGGGTCGGCATGACGGGGTGGCCGCGGTGATCGAAAAACTCAAAGGCCATCCGCTGTTCGCACACATCACCCTGATGCGCAGTGAACGCTCGCCGATCGCCGCACTGGTCACCGAGATGCTGGAGGAATTCAGCCCCGGCGCGCTGCCCTAGACCACCGCGCGTCTAGCCTCCTCCGTCGTGCACTACACAACCCCGCTCGTCCTCGCCGTGCTGGTGCTCGGCTACGCCGTGGTGTCCGAACGGGTCAACCGCTCTTTCATCGCGCCCGCACTGATCTTCCTTCTTTTGGGAATGGGCCTGGGGCCCTTCGGATTAGGCGTTCTGGAGGCCGGAGCGGGGACGGAGGGCTACACGGTCCTGGCGCAACTGGCGCTCACCGTGATCCTGTTCAACCAGGCAGCCAAGCTGCGACTGGACCGCATCCGGGTGCACGGTCCGGTGACGCTGCGACTGCTCATCGTCGGTATCCCGCTGACGGTGCTACTCGGCGCCCTCACCGCGACGCTTCTGCTTCCGGTGCTGCCGTGGTGGGAAGCGGTGTGTGTGGCGGCGATCGTGGCGCCCACCGAGGCCGCCCTGATCGAGGCACTGCTGGAGGATCGCCGGATACCGGAGCGGGTTCGGCACGCCCTGTCGGTGGAGAGCGGCTTCTACGACGGCTTCGCCCTGGCAATCCTGCTGACGGCACTTGCGCTCGCATCCGAGCACACGGCGGACACCGACTCCAGCGACGTGAACTGGGCATGGTTCATGCTCAGCACCGAGTTCGCCTCCCTGCTGGCCGGCGCTGCGGTCGGACTCATCGGCGGGCTGGTGGTGGCATGGTCGCGGCGGCACGAATGGATGAGCGACACCTGGGCGCAGTTGGCCACCCTGGCGCTGGCCTTCGTCTGCTTCCAACTCGGTGAACAGATCGAGGCCAGTGGTTTCGTCGCGGCCTTCACCGGTGGGCTCGCGTTCTCCCTGATCACCCGGCGCCGCACCGACGAGGAGATTCCGACCCAGGTTTCCGATGCCGCCGCGCAACTGCTGGAACTCATGGTGTTCGCGATGTTCGGTGCGTTCGCCGTGATCGACGGCTGGCTGCGCGCGGACTGGCGGGTCGTACTATTTGCCGTCCTGGCGCTGTTCGCGGTTCGCATTCTCACCGTGCTGGTTTCGCTGGTGCGTACCGACCTGCCGATGTCCGACCGATGGTTCATCGGGTGGTTCGGCCCGCGTGGGATCGGCACCGTGGTGCTGGGCCTGCTGGTGATCAATCGCGGCGAGATCGAGAACACCGAATTGATCAGCACCGTCGTCGTGGTGACGGTCACGTTGAGCCTGCTGCTGCACAGCCTGACCATCGCGCCGGGAATTCGCCGGTTGGCCTCGACGCGCATGGCCGCGCCGACGCCGTAGCGTTGGGCGTTCAGCCCTCGTCGCGCACCTTGGCCATCGCCAGCACGTCGAGCCGCTTGTCCAGTTCCTCTTCGGAGAGCTTCTCGCCGATCAGCCCGCGGTCGATCACCGTCTGCCGAATCGTCTTGTGCTCCTTGAGTGCCTGCTTGGCAACCGCGGCGGCCTCTTCGTAGCCGATCGCGGAATTCAGCGGGGTGACGATCGACGGCGAGGATTCGGCCAATCGCCGCAGTCTCTCTTCGTCGGCCACCAGGCCGTCGATGCAGCGCTGCGCGAACAGTCGCGAGACATTGGCCAGCAGCGTGAACGACTCCAGCAGGTTGCGCGCCATCATCGGGATGTAGACATTGAGTTCGAAGGCACCCGACAGCCCGCCCACGGTGATGGCGGCGTCGTTGCCGATCACCTGGGCTGCCACCTGGGTGACCGCCTCGGGGATCACCGGGTTGACCTTGCCCGGCATGATGGAGCTGCCCGGCTGAAGATCGGGCAGGTGAAGTTCACCCAGGCCGGTCAGCGGGCCCGAACCCATCCAGCGAATGTCGTTGGCGATCTTGGTCAGCGACACCGCGATGGTCTTAAGCGCACCGGAGGCCTCGACCAGGCCGTCGCGGGCCGCCTGGGCCTCGAAAGAGTCTTTGGCCGTGGTCAATTCGGCCAGGCGGGTCTGGGCGACCAGCACCTCGACCACCTTCACGCCGAACCCGTCCGGGGCGTTGAGTCCGGTGCCGACGGCGGTGCCGCCGATGGCCAACTCGCCTAACCGGGGCAGGCAGGCCCGCACCCGTTCGATGCCGGCCTCGACCTGGCGGGCGTAGCCGCCGAACTCCTGGCCGAGAGTCACCGGGACGGCGTCCATCAGGTGGGTGCGGCCGGACTTAACCACGGTCCGCCACTGCCGGGCCTTGTTCACCAGCGACTCGTGCAGAACCTCCAGCGCTGGAATGAGCTGGCGCACAGCGGCTTCGGTAGCCGCGATGTGAGTCGAAGTCGGGAAGGTGTCGTTCGACGACTGCGACATGTTCACGTCGTCGTTGGGATGGACCGTCACACCGTTGCGTGCGCAGATCGAGGCGATCACCTCGTTGGCATTCATGTTCGAGCTTGTGCCCGAGCCGGTTTGGAACACGTCGATCGGGAAGTGGTCATCATGCGCGCCCTCGGCGATCTCGCCGGCGGCGGCGATGATGGCGTCGGCCTTATCCGCGGGAAGCTTGCCCAGATCCTTGTTCACCTGCGCGCAGGCCGCTTTCAGCAGCGCCATGGCCCGGATTTGGTTGCGGTCCAGACCGCGGAACGAGATCGGGAAATTCTCCACGGCACGCTGTGTCTGTGCACGCCACAGGGCGTTGATCGGCACCCGGACTTCACCCATGGTGTCGTGCTCGATGCGGTACTCGCCGTCGTTGGACATGTGCTCCCTCTGCGTTGATTGAATCGGCGTTGAACTGTGCGGAGTGTCGGTTGGCACGGAATGCGGTTCTTACGGAAGTGGATAGGCGGCGTCGGCGTCCCCGGTGAAGTCGACCGCGGAGTATTCGTTGAGCTTGGACAGCCGATGGTAGGCGTCGACCATGCGGACGGTGCCGGACTTCGAGCGCATCACGATGGACTGCGTGGTGCAGCCACCACCGAAGAAGCGCACACCTTTGAGCAGGTCGCCGTCGGTGACGCCGGTGGCGCAGAAGAACACGTTCTCTCCGGACACCAGATCCGTGGTGTGCAGCACCCGATCAAGGTCATGGCCACGGTCGATGGCCTTCTGGCGTTCCTCGTCGTCCTTGGGCGCCAGTTGGGCCTGGATCTCCCCGCCCATGCAGCGGATCGCCGCGGCGGTGATGATCCCTTCCGGTGTGCCGCCGATCCCGACCAGCAGATCGGTGCCGGATTCCGGCCGGCACGCCGAGATGGCGCCGGCCACGTCGCCGTCGGAGATCAGCCGGATCCGCGCGCCCGCGCCACGGACTTCGGCCATCAGCTTCTCGTGCCGTGGCCGGTCCAGGATGCACACGGTGATGTCGGACACCGAGGCCTTGCGGACCTTGGCGAGGCGCTGGATGTTGGCCGCGATCGGCGAGGTGATGTCGATGAAGTCCGCGACGTCGGGTCCTGCGGCGATCTTGTTCATGTAGAACACCGCTGACGGGTCGAACATGGCGCCACGTTCGGCGACGGCCAGCACCGAGATGGCGTTGGGCATGCCCTTGGCCATCAGCGTGGTCCCGTCGATCGGGTCGACGGCGAAGTCGCAGTCCGGGCCGTCGCCGTTGCCGACCTCCTCGCCGTTGTAGAGCATCGGCGCGTTGTCCTTCTCGCCCTCGCCGATCACCACGACCCCGCGCATGGAGACCGAGTTCACCAGTTGTCGCATGGCGTCGACGGCGGCGCCGTCACCGCCCTCCTTGTCACCGCGGCCCACCCAGCGTCCCGCGGCCATGGCCCCGGCCTCGGTGACCCGGACCAGTTCCAGGGCCAGGTTGCGGTCGGGGGCTTCGCGACGGCGGGGTTCAGGCATGGGCAAGATTGTCCCAGAACCACTGGATAGGTCCAGACCTGGGATACTGGCAGTTGTGACCCGCCCTGAACCCGATGCGACCGGACACCAGCCCGATCCCGGCGATCAGGCGATGCCGGCCCCCGGCCTTGACCTCCCGGTACCGAAGCCACCCAAGCCACGCGTCCTGCAGGACGGCCGTGACATGTTCTGGTCGCTGGCGCCGTTGGTGGTGGCCTGCATGTTGTTGGCCGGGCTGGTCGGGATGTGCTCGTTTCGCCCCACCGGCCCCGCCGACGGTATGGCCCCCACGTACGACGCCGCCGCGGCACTGCAGGCCGACGCCGGCGCGGTCGGCTACCCGGTCCGGCTGCCCAAGCTGCCGGAGGGCTGGCAGGCCAACTCCGGAACCCGCAGCGGCATCGAGGCCGGTCGCACCGACCCGGCCACCGGCGCCAAACTCAACGCGGTGAGCAGCCGGGTCGGCTACATCGCACCGTCGAAGATGTACGTCAGCCTCACCCAGAGCAACGCCGACGAAACCGCGCTGGTGCGCTCGATCCAGAGTGCGGTGTATCCCACCGGCACCGAGGATGTCGGCGGGGTGACCTGGATCGTCTACCAGGGCGGCGAGGACGCCGAACCGGTGTGGACCACCCGGCTGACCGGCGCAGGAGGGCAGGCCCAGTTGGCGATCACCGGCGCCGGCAAGCCCGAGGACTTCCGAGCGCTGGCCCTGGCGACCCAGACCCAGCCGCCGCTGGCGCCGACCCGATAGGAGCGCCATGAAAGCCCCCGAAGCCGACCTGTCCGGCTGGGTCCGTGAGCCGTTCGCCGCGGAAGGTTTCAGCTACGACGTCTATCGCAAGGGTTCCGGCCCCGGTGTTGTGCTCATCCCGGAAATGCCGGGGGTGCATCCCGGCGTGCTTGCCCTGGGAAACCACCTGGTGGACAACGGATTCACCGTGGTGATCCCGTCGTTGTTCGGCACCCCCGGCGCCCCGGCCCGCGGGCTGGGTTTGGTAGGAACGCTGGTACGGGGTTGCGTGGCCAAGGAATTCGCCGCGTTCGCGCTGAACAAGGAACGTCCGGTGACCCGCTTCCTGCGGGCGCTGGCCCGCGACCTCAACGCCAAGACTCCCGGCAAGGGGGTGGGGGTGATCGGCCAGTGCTTCACCGGCGGTTTCGCGCTTGCGGCCGCCGTTGACGACAGCGTGCTGGCCTCGGTGCTGAGCCAGCCGTCGGTGCCGATCGCGCTGACCGCGGCGCACAAGCGGGACCCCGGGTTCTCCGAGGGTGAGATGAAGGTCATCGAGAAGCGGGCCGCCGAAGACGGGCTGTGCGCGCTGGGGCTTCGGTTCAGCGGCGACCCGATGGCGCCGGCGCAGCGGTTCTCCACGCTCAAAGACCGCCTGGGCGACAACTTCGAGGTCATCGAGATCGACTCCGCTGCGGGTAACGCCGGTGGGTTCGGCCGGGCCGCGCACTCGGTGCTGACTTTGGAAGTTCGTGAGGCCGACGGGCAACCCGCCTACGAGGCACGCAAGCGGGTGGTGGAGTTCCTCAAAGAACGTTTGGCTTAGCGGATTCCGGGGCCGACTCCGGCGCCGCCCCGTCGGGATCGGGCATGACCGACTCCGGCAGGCTGTCCTTCTCCGCTTTGTCTTTGTGTCGCCTGCCGAACAGTTTGTGGTCGTCGTCCTCGTCTTCCTCCTGCTGTTCTTCCTCCATCTCGACGCCCTTGTATACCGCCAGGTACACCGAGATCGTGGTGACGATCACGATCATCACCACCGGGCCGACGATGATGCCGAAGAACCCGAACATCGCGATCCCGGAGAACACCGACAGCAGCATCAGAGCGGAGTCCAGTCGGGCTTGCTTGGGCACCAGGATGGGCCGCAGGAAATTGTCGATGTTGGTGATGGCGAACAGGTGGAACAGCACCACGAACAGGCCCCCGGCGATATTGCCGAAGAACATCAGCCCGATTCCGAACGGGATGGTGATGATCCCGCTGCCGAGCGGGATCACCGACAATGCGGTCAGCAGGATGGCGAAGATGAAGAACGCGTCGTGGAAGCCGGCGATGTAGATCGACACCGCGCCCAGGATGCCCTGAATCACCGCAATGATGAACTGGCCCTTCACCGTTCCCTTGACCATTGCACCCATCTTGGCCAGATACAGGTCGGTGACCTCCTCGCCCAGCGGGTTCAGCCGGCGGATCAGGGTGATCACTTCAGTCTTGTTGACCAGCAGCGAGATCAGCACGTAGAGGAAGATGATCGCCGAGGTGATGAAGCCGATGGCGCCGCCGGCGACACCGCTCAGCGTGCGCAGCAGCCACTCGCCGATGGTCTGTGCCAGCGTCCCGAGGTTGTCGCGCAGCGACTCCACGGAGATCTGCGGGGTCTGGAACGGCAACTTTCCCAGCAGTCCGTTGACTGTTCCGATGGCCCTTTCGCCGAGGGCGTTCAGGTCGGCGGTCCGGGCCCAGTCCGCCGCCGCGATCAGCATCCGGGAGATCTGCACCGTCGCGATCGAGATGACAGTCGCAATGGGGATGACGACGGTGGCTAGAGCGGCCAGCACCGTCGCCGCGGTGGCTACTCCGCCGTTGAACCTTTCCTTCAGCCGGTTGTACAGCGGTGCGAACAGGTAGGCCACGATCGCGGCGATCACGATCAGCATGAAGTAGCGGCGCAGGAAGTAGGCGCCGAACAGCAGGGCTATGCCGGTGATGATGGCCAGCGCCCGCTTCTGAGTGAGCGTGAACTCGGTTTTCACCGCTCTACTGTCCCATGAGCTTGGTCAGATGCTGGTGAATGTTGGGGTACCGCTTCAGGTGTGCGCCGCCGTTGAGGTCGAGGATCTCGCCGGTCATCCACGCCGACTGCGGGGAGCACAGGAACGCCACCGCCGCCGCGACGTCCTCGGGGGTGCCGACTCGGCCCAGTGCGGTGTTCTCGACGTACTCCTCGACCACGCCTGGAATGGCCGCGGCGCCCTCGGTCAGCGGGGTGTGCACAAAGCCGGGCGCCACGGCGTTGACCCGGATGCCGCGGGGCCCGAGTTCCAGGGCGGCGACCTGGGTGAGCATGGACAACCCCGCCTTGGCCGCGCAGTAGGCGCTCATCCCGATCGCGGGCTGACGGGCGTTCAGGGAGGTCAGAGAGACCACCGAAGCGCCTTCCCGCAGGTGCCGGCCGGCATGCTTGATCACCAGGAAGCCGCCGGTCAGGCACACGTCCACCACGGATCGGAACTGTTCGGCATCGAGGTCGGTGATCATCCCGAAGCCGCTGAAACCGGCACAGTTGACGACTGCGTCCAGATCGCCGACCTGATCGAACAGTGCTGCCACACTGTCCTCGTCGCTCACCTCGACCGCCGCCCAGGTGTGCGGGTCGCCGAGTTCGGCTGCACACCGGGCGGCCAGTTCGGTGTTGCGGTCGGCGATCGTCACTCCGAATCCCTCGGCGGCAAGCGCTTTGGCGGTAGCCCAACCGATTCCGGATGCGCCGCCGACGACGACGGCTATCCGCTTATTCGTGCTCATGATGTCCCCGATCGGCGTCCCGGTGCGCCCCCACCGGCGGCGCACCCTTGCTGGTCTGCAGCATCATCTTGCCCCACGGTCGGTCGGCACCCCGGTGCCTGCCCGGGTGGCGGTCTACCATCGCAATCCATGGATCCGAATCTGCAGTGGCCACCCCCGATGGGGCCGCCATTGCCGCAGCCCATCGGTCGGCCGCGGCCGTCGCGTCCGTGGCTACCTGCTGCCATCATCGGCGCGGCGATCGTCATCGCGGCCGGCCTCATCGCGGGTGCCGTCATCCTGAAGAAGGACACCGCGGCCGACGGCGGCCCCGGGACATGCTCCGCCTGGGCGGAGACGCGGCTGACCCTGCGCTCGATACCCGCGCTTCCCAACGGCTGGAACTGGAAGACCCCGGACATCGCCACGCTTATCAAGAATCAGAACGCCCCGGTCTCCAAGGCGCTTGACCTTTTCGAGCCCAAGATCTCCGCCGAACCGGCCGACGTCGCCGCGGCTGCCCAGCAGTATGTGGCGGCCCGGCGAAAGCAGGTCGAAACCCTCAGCGACCGCACCTACACCCCGGAGATCGGCACAGCGGTCGACACCGCTCTCGTGCGGCTCAATCAGCTCTGCGGCATTCCCGCCGATGGCAGGCCGGTTTGACCGCAGCATGTCCGACTGCACCGACGCCTTCCCCGGCCACAACTGATCAGTCGTCCCCGGATTCCGAGGCGGCCAACGCAGCCTCGATCCGCTCCCGCGCCCCGGCCAGGTGTTCCTCGCAGCGCCGGGCCAGCGCCTCGCCGCGTTCCCACAACGTCAGCGACGCATCGAGATCCAGGCCGCCCTGCTCCAGCAGCCGCACCACCTCGATCAGTTCGTCGCGGCACTGCTCGTAACCCAGCTCGCTGACCGGTGTCGCACTCATCCGGCTCCATCCTCCCGCCCGGTACTGACGGCGCCCACCGCGCCGTCGGAAAGCCTGATCCGCAGCGCCGTTCCGGCCGGCGCATCCGCCACCGACCGCAGCACGGCCGCCGATCCGTCAACCGCCTGCACCACCGCGTACCCCCGGGCCAGGGTCGCCGCCGGCCCTAGCGTGGTCAATCGGGCTCCCAGGTGGCCCACCCGCTCTGACTCGGCCACCACCAGTCGGGTGATGTCGCGGCGCGCAGCCGCCCTGGCCCGCTCGGTCTCGACGATCCGGTCGGTGATCATCCGGATCGGCTCGGCCAGTGCCGGCCGGCTGCGCAGCGCGGCCAGGGTGTGCTGCTCGCGGCCCACCCAGTTGCGCAGGGCGCGGGCGCTGCGGTGCCGTAGATCAGCGATCCGGGCAGACTCGGCGGCGGTGTCGGGCACCACCTTCTTGGCGGCGTCGGTCGGGGTGGCAGCGCGGACGTCGGCGACCAGGTCGCACAGCGGGTTGTCCGGCTCGTGCCCGACTGCGCTGACCACCGGCGTACGGCAGGCTGCGATCGCGCGGCACAGCGTCTCGTCGGAGAACGGCAACAGATCTTCAACGCTGCCGCCGCCGCGGGCGATCACGATGACGTCGACATCGGGATTGGCGTCGAGTTCGCGCAGCGCCTCAACGATCTGGCCCACCGCGTTGACGCCCTGCACAGCGGTGTTGCGGATGGCGAATCGCACCGCCGGCCAGCGCCCGGCGGCCACCGTCGTCACGTCGTGTTCGGCCGCCCCGCCCCGGCCGGTGATCAGCCCGACCTGGTTGGGCAGGAAGGGCAACGGACGTTTGAGTCGCGGGTCGAACAGCCCCTCGGCCTCCAGTAGCCTGCGCAACCGTTCGATGCGGGCCAGCAACTCGCCGAGGCCGACCGCCCGAATCTGGCTGAGCCGCAACGAAAACGACCCGCGCCGCGGGTCGAACTGCGGCTTGCCGCACACCACCACCTGGGTTCCCTCCGACAGGGCGACCGGTGCGTTGCGGACCAATTCGCTGCTGCACGTCACCCGCACCGACATATCCGCGGCCGGGTCCCGCAGCACCATGTAGGTCGTCGCACCACGGCCCCGGATCTCGGTCAGCTGACCTTCCACCCAGACGATGCCGAGCTTCTCGATCCAGCTCGCGACCCGGATCGCGACCGCGCGGACCGGGAAGGGGTTCTCAGCCGAACTGCCCGGTGCAGTGCTCACTTGGCGGTCGCGCGGGTGATCCTGTTGGCCAGCAGAGTTTGGTACGGAGCCCGCGCCTTGGCCGTCTCCTCATAGGCCAGCAGCGCCCGCAGGTCAGCCACGCTCAACGACTGGATCCGGGCCCGCACCTGGGCCAGGGTCAGCGACTCGTAGTCCAACTCCACCGCGATCGGCGGCGGGGTGGCACCCGCCGCCGGGGCAGGCTTGCCGGCAACCTTCTTGGCCGAACCGGGTTTGGGATTGCCGGAGCGCGTGCCGCTGCGGCCGGCCACCTCATCGGTCACCGAGTACAGCGCGAAGCGGCCCTCGGTCTTGCGTTCCCCGTTGACCGACGGTCGCTCCGGCTCGGCGGGCAGATCCTCGTCGAAGGTCGCCCAGTCCGGCTTTTCGTCCTTGGGCGGAAAGATGGTCTCCAGGGTGGCGTCGCCCTTGATGGCCAGACCGGCCAGATCCTGCTGGAGCTTCATCACGATCTGCGCGACGGTGCTGGCCATCGTCATCGGATACATGACGATGGCGTACGGCAGCTTGCGCGTCTCCTCCAGCGCGGTCACGGCAGCGCCGACCAGCAGCCGGATCCCGTAAGGTGCGGTAGCCATGGGCACCAGCGTACGGCTGGCCCGCGTTCGCGGGGGAGAACGTACCCTGATTCCATGCCGCCAACCGTGAACATGGGGATTCCGGGTGCCACCGGTTCCGCCGCCTACCGCGACGGAAAGCGGGTTCTGCTCGCCGAGCCCCGGGGCTACTGCGCCGGAGTGGACCGCGCCGTCGAGACCGTCGAGCGTGCGCTGGAGAAACACGGGGCACCGGTGTACGTGCGCCACGAGATCGTGCACAACCGTCACGTGGTCGAGACGCTGGCCCAACGCGGGGCGATCTTCGTCAACGAAACCGATCAGGTGCCAGAGGGCTCCATCGTCGTGTTCTCGGCGCACGGCGTGGCCCCTACCGTGCATCAGAACGCCGCCGAACGAAACCTTCAGGTGATCGATGCCACCTGTCCGCTGGTGACCAAGGTGCACAACGAAGCCAAGCGGTTCGCCCGCGAGGACTACGACATCCTGCTGATCGGGCACGAGGGTCACGAGGAGGTGATCGGCACTGCCGGCGAAGCACCCGATCACGTCCAGTTGGTCGACGGCCCCGACGGGGTCGACAGAGTCACCGTCCGTGATCCCAGCAAGGTGATCTGGCTGTCGCAGACCACGCTGAGCGTCGACGAGACCATGGAGACCGTCGCGCAACTGCGGGAACGATTCCCCACCTTGCAGAACCCGCCCAGCGACGACATCTGTTACGCCACCCAGAACCGGCAGGGAGCGGTGAAGGCCATGGCGCCGGAGTGCGACCTGGTCATCGTGGTCGGCTCGCGCAACTCGTCGAACTCGGTGCGGTTGGTGGAGGTGGCGCTGGGCGCCGGCGCCGGCGCCGCGCATCTGGTGGACTATGCCGAGGACATCGATACGTCCTGGTTGGACGGGGTGACGACGGTCGGGGTGACATCCGGTGCTTCGGTTCCGGAGATCCTGGTCCGCGGTGCGCTCGAGCGCCTCGCCGGCTTGGGTTATGACACAGTGCAGACGGTGACCACGGCTAACGAGACTCTGGTCTTCGCCCTGCCCCGCGAGATTCGCCCGGCCCGGTCCTAACGTCGGGGCCGACCGCGGGGTGGGGAGCCCCGGTCGGCGTCGTAGGAGTCGTCAGTCGGACCGGAGTCGCGGTAGCGCACCCGCGAAACCGGGTGGTAGGCGTCTCCCGCACCGGCCGGGGGCGGTCGGCGCCGCGGCTCGTACGGGGCATTCGGGCTGTACGGCTGCTGGGTTTGGTAGCCGCGACCGACCTCGTAGGGCTCGAACCGGCTGCCGCGCGTCGGCCGTGGATTCTGGTCGCGGTATTCGGGGCGTTCACGCCTCGGTGGCGGGGGTGTGCGCCGTGGCTCGCCGGGTTCGCGGGACCGGCGGCGTGGCTCCGGTGCCCACTCGTCGTCGCGGCCCGGGCGGCGGGTGGACTGTCGACGCCGTGATGGTGCCTCGCGGAACTCCGGGGCGAACTGGGCGAACTCTTCAGCAGGCGGCCGGGGCGGCCGGGCGCCTCGGGTTTTGCGCTGCTGCGGCCGGGGCGGTCGGGGCGGCCGTGTGGCCTCGCCGCGGTTGACCACGTGCCGTGGACGGGCGGGGCGGGCCCCGGGATCTTCGTCCACCGAGCCGTTGCCGGCGAACGCCGAAGCCAGTTTGGTGGTCAGGGCGGCCAGTAGCCCCGGTCGGCGGGCATCGGCCCGGGGCGCGGTGTGCGGCCGACTGGGTGCCGACATGACCAGGTACCAGCGCACCAACCCGATCAGCAGCACCGCCGCGGAGGTGAACAGCATCAGCGGAAAGCGTTCGATCAGCGGATAGCCGCAGGTGATGAGGATGTCCTTCAATCCACCGAACGCCGAATCGTGCATCAGGTAGTAGGCCAGCGGGACGCCCACGAACAACAGCAGTGGCGGCTGGATGACCGCGGTGAAGATGCCGGACCGACGGACTGCCAGCACCGCAGCCAGGCAGCCGATCGCGTAGCAGGCGGCGAAGATGCCGCCGAGTTCCCGGTGCCCGGAACCGACCTCGATCGCGATGCCGAGCAGGGTGGCCGTCAGCGCGATCGAGAGCGCGCCCCACCACGGCACACCTGTGGCGGTGGCGTTTCCGGAGCGCTCCTCGGCTGCGACCGCGCGCTGATTTGGCACCCCTAGACCGTACCGGTTCACCCCATCGGGGGCCCGGCATCGCGCGCTGGCGTGGCTGAGGCTGACGGCGGGATTTCCCGGCCTCCTACACTTGCGCCGGTGAGCTTAAGTCTGGGAATCGTGGGTCTGCCCAATGTCGGAAAGTCGACCTTGTTCAACGCGTTGACCCGTAACAACGTGCTGGCGGCCAACTACCCGTTCGCCACCATCGAACCCAACGAGGGTGTCGTCCCGTTGCCGGACCCACGGCTGGTCAACCTGGCCGAGATGTTCTCCTCCGAGCGCACCCTGCCGGCGCCGGTCACCTTCGTCGACATAGCCGGAATCGTCAAAGGCGCCTCCGAGGGTGCTGGCCTGGGCAACAAGTTCCTGGCCAACATCCGCGAATGCGACGCCATCTGCCAGGTGGTCCGGGTCTTCGCCGACGACGATGTGGTGCACGTCGACGGCAAGGTCGATCCCCGCTCGGACATCGAGGTGATCGAGACCGAGTTGATCCTGGCTGACATGCAGACCCTGGAGAAGGCGCTGCCCAGGCTGGAGAAGGAAGCGCGAAACAATAAGGAACGCAAACCCGTCCACGAGGCGGCGGTCGCTGCTCAGGCGGTCCTTGACGTGGGCACCACACTTTTCGCCGCGGGGTCCACAGTGGATACAGCCCTGCTTCGCGAACTGAATCTGTTGACCATCAAGCCCTTCCTCTACGTCTTCAATGCCGATGAGTCGGTGCTGGGAGATGAGGCCAGGATCGCCGAGTTGCGGGCCATGGTGGCCCCGGCGGATGCGGTGTTCCTCGACGCCAAGATCGAAGCGGAACTTCAGGAACTCGACGACGAGTCCGCCGCGGAATTGCTCGAATCCATCGGTCAGCATGAGCGCGGCCTCGATGCGCTGGCTCGGGCCGGCTTCCACACCCTCAAACTGCAGACCTATCTGACCGCCGGGCCCAAGGAAGCCCGCGCCTGGGTGATCCACCAGGGCGACACCGCGCCCAAGGCCGCCGGGGTGATCCACACCGACTTCGAGAAGGGTTTCATCAAAGCCGAAGTGGTGTCGTTCGACGATCTGGTGGCTGCCGGTTCGATGGCGGCCGCCAAAGCGGCGGGCAAGGTGCGTATCGAGGGCAAGGACTACGTGATGGCTGACGGCGACGTGGTCGAGTTCCGGTTCAACGTGTGATTCGCGGCTCTCGCTATACTCAGCAAACTGTCAGTCTGGTGCCCGCAAGGTCGCAGTTACGGAGAAGTGTGAAATGAATCGCTCGCCGCGAAGTCTGATTTGTGTTGGAGTGTCGGCCATCGCTCTCGGTGGTGCCGCTGTCGCCCACGCGCTGATGCTGAGTGGTCCGGCGCTCGCCGATACCTGCGTTGGGGTGGGGAATGTGGCCAGCTTTGATACCTGTGCGGATATGACGGATGTGGTGGGTGAGATCCTGACCCCCGGGCGCCCGGACCGTGGCCCCGGAGATTGGACGCCCAATGTCTACTCGTGCCTGGGCTGGGACGGCCGGTGGGTGGAGTCCAATAGCTGCACCTAGCAATCGGCGCGCTGCACGGTCTGGAGTTTCTGGCGAAGTGGTGCGCCCGCTCAGATCTGGGTGACGAACTCCACCACCGCCGCACTGAACGCGTCGTTGTCATCGCCGGCAGCAGTATGTCCGGCGTCGGACAGTTCGACGAATCGTGCGTGTGGAACCTTGCCGAGGAAGTCCTCGACACCGTCGGGGCTGACTACGTCGGACAACTTTCCGCGGACCAGAAGAATCGGGATCCTCAGTTGCTGGACGGCCTGCTCGAGTTCCTCGACATCGACAAAGGGATCGTCGCCTGCCGAGGTCACGAACGCAGGATCCCAATGCCAGTGCCACCGGCCCTGCCGATGCCGCAGGTTCTTCTTTAAACCCTCCAGGTTGCGTGGTCGTCGACGGTGTGGCAGGTACGCGGCGATGGCGTCGGCAGCCTGATCCAAGGTCTCAAACCCGTGCACATGGCGGGTCATGAAATCCCGGATGCGTGCGGTGCCTTCGCCTTCGAAACGGGGCACGACGTCGACGAGGACGAGTCCGCAAACCTGCTGCGGCCCTGCCTGAAACGCGGCCAGGATCCCGGTGAGCCCGCCCATGCTGGCGCCGACGATGACCACCGGCGCGCCGGTCTGCCCGAGCACCGCCGCGATATCGGCGGCCAGGGTGTGGACGGTGTACTGACCGGCCGGTGCGCGGTCGCTGTCCCCGTGGCCGCGGGCGTCCAGGGCAAGGACGTGTAAGCCAGTGTCGGCCAGGATCTGGCCGGTGTTCTTCCAGGAGAACCTGTTCTGCCCGCCGCCGTGCAACATCAGGATCGTCGTCGAGTCGCCGCCGCGATTCCATTCGTCACCCACCAGGGCCAGCCCCTGATCGCCGCGAAACCGCACTGTCTGCATCCGTGGGTCCAAGGCGGACTCCTCTCCGTCCGATGCGCATCGGACGTTACCGGTGGGCCTGGGTACCCTGGCGGCCTGTGCGGGGTTACCACCCGCCCGGTCGCAGGGGAGCGCGCATGGCCCACGAGGCCGACCATGGAGCTGGGGAGGCCGACCAGCAGGACGGTGAGTCGTCAGCCCAGGTCAGCACTCCTGCTGCGCCGCCGCTGTGGCGATCGTGGCGCCTACTGGTCGTCGGCCTGGTCCTTCTGTTGGTGCTCGCCGGGTGGCGCGACCTGCACATCCGCCGCGCCGATGATGTCCGGGAGCAGATGGTGGCGGCCGCCCGCGCGGGGTTGATTGCGCTGACGACCATCGATCATCAACAGGCCGATCGGGATGTGCAGCGCATTTTGGAGGCCTCGACCGGTGGTTTTCGTGACGATTTCGAACAGCGCGCGGAGGGATTCAAAGATGCCGCCCGCAGAGCGGAATCCACGTCGGTGGGCACCGTGAGCGAGTCCGCGATCGAATCCTCCGACCGGGATGAGGGTCGGGTGCTGGTGGCACTGACTGTGATGACCTCCAACAGGGGGGTCCCCGAGCAGCAACCCCAAGCCTGGCGTACCCGGGTGACGGTCACCCGCACCGGCGACGGATTCAAGGTCGCCGCCGTGGAGTTCATCGCGTGAGGCGCGCTTCAGGTGTACCCACCCGGGTCATGGCACTGGTCGCCCTGCTTGGGGTGGTCGCTGTGGGCTGGCTGATGTGGGACGCCTCGCAACGGCGCGGCGCCGAACACGCCGGTGCGCAAGCGCTGCAGGCCGCGCGGGAGTCGATCCCCGACCTCTTCAGCTATCAGCCCGGCACCGTGGACAAGGACCTGCCTGCCGCCGCGCAGGACCGGCTGACCGGGAAATTCCTCGCCGACTACACCCAGTTGCTCACGACCGTGGTCATCCCCGAGGCCAAGCGGGACGCCATCTCCGCCTCGGCGACGGTTCCGGCGGCCGGGGTGGTCTCGGCCGACACCGGGCAGGCCATCGTGCTGGCCTACGTTGACCAGAGCATCACGGTCGGCAAAGAAGGCCGCCCCACCCAAACCAATTCCAGCGTGCGGGTCACCCTGAACAACGTCGACGGTCGGTGGCTGATCTCCGGCTTCGACCCGATCTAGGAGGCTGTGATGATGGGGACGACGGAGCCGCGCTGGATCGACGTCAGCGCGCCGACGGTGCAGTTGCGCGCCCTGACCTGGGGACCGCAGTACGGCCCGATCGCTTTGTGCCTGCATGGATTTCCCGATACCGCCTACGGGTTCCGCCGCCTGGCGCCGCATCTGGTGGACGCCGGCTACCGGGTGATCGCGCCGTTCATGCGTGGCTACGTCCCGTCGTCGTTGCCCGCCGACCGGGCGTATCACATGGGTGCGTTGATGGATGACGCCTTGCAGGTGCGGGCAGCGAGCAACCCCACCGATGACGACGTGGTGATCGGTCACGACTGGGGCGCAGTGGCGGCGACCGGTCTGGCGGCGATGCCCGACAGCCCCTTTCGTAAAGCGGTGGTGATGTCGGTACCCCCCGCGGCGACTCTGCGCAAGCCGTCCGCCGGCCTGCTGCGGCTGCTGCCGGCCCAGCTGGCGCGCAGCTGGTACATCAGCTATTTCCAGCTTCCCTTCGCCCCGGAGCGCTCCGGGGCGTGGATCGTGCCGCTGCTGTGGCGTCGCTGGTCGCCCGGCTACGGGGCCGCCGAGGACTTGCGCCATGTCGACGCCGCGATCGGCGCCCCGGATCGCTGGCGCGCGGCACTTGGCCCCTACCGGGCGACTATCCGCAACTCCCTCCCGCCCGCCCGCTACGCCGAACTGCACCGCTGGTGGACCGAACCGCCGCGGCTGCCGACGCTGTATCTGCACGGCGCCGACGATGGTTGCATGACAGCCGATTTCACCCCGTATGTCCGGTCCACCTTGCCGGCCGGTAGCGACGTGGGCGTCATCGAATACGCCGGGCACTTCCTGCAACTCGAGCAGCCGGCCGAGGTGGGCCGGCGGATCGTGAGCTTCCTGGGCGGATCGTAGCGTGGCGGGTATGAGGCAGATGGCCCCGGCGGATGCGCTCCTGCTCTGGCTGTCGGCGAAGGTGCCCAACGACCAGTTTCTGCTGTATGCCTTCGATGGCGCCGCGACCGAGAGTGGGGTGGCAGAACTTGTCCGGCGGGCCGAGGGGTCTCCTGAGTTGAGTCTGCGGGTGGTCGATGATCGCCGGTGGCGCTACCCCCGCTGGGAGCCGGGAGGGGTCCAGTCCGAGCAATTCGCGGTGCATGACGGCGGGGACTGGCAAGCCTGCCTCGATGCGATGTCGGCACTGCCCCAGTTGGATACCGCCCAAATGCCCTGGCGAGTAATCGTTTTCGGCGAGGTGACCGGTGTTCCGGGCGCCGGAGTCGGGGCGGTGGTGGTGGTGCAGATGTCCCATGCCCTGGGTGACGGAACCCGGTCGGCGGATCTGGCGGCCGTGCTGCTGGGCCGGTCCACCGATCTGCGGCCAGTGCGGGCTCCCGATCGCGGTCTGCTGCCGTGGCGGGCGCTGTCGGCAGCCCGCGCGCATCGTCGCCTGGTCGCAGACACCGACACCGGCCGCCTACCGCCCCCTCTCGGGACACGACCGGTGTCCAGCGTCAACGCCGGTGGTGGATCGGCGTACCTGCGAACCCTGGTGGTCGAACGCGAACGGCTGTCCCATCCGACGGTGACCGTCGGGGCGCTGGCGGCCATCGCCGAGGCGCTTGGCGGCTACCTCGACGAACGCGGCGAGGACATCAGTCAACTCGGTGCCGAGGTGCCGATGGCTGCTGCCGGGACGGGGCCGGTGCTCGGGGCGCACAACAACTTCCGCAACGTCGGCGTGGGCCTGTATCCCCAGCTGGGTACCCGGGCTCGCGCCCAGCGGATCGCCGCTGAGTTGGCAGACCAACGCCGGCGCGCTGCACATCCGGCTGTCGCCGCCTCCGACGCGGCGTTCGCGGCGGTACCTGCGCCGCTGTTGCGCTGGGGCGCCGGCCGGTTCGATCCGAGCGTGCGCCCGGCACGGGTCAGCGGCCACACCGTGGTCTCCAGTGTTAACCGCGGTCCGGCCGACCTGTCCTTCTCCGGACACCGCGTGGTGCTGACCGCGGGATTCCCAGCGTTGTCGCCGATGATGGGGCTGACCCACGGGGTGCATGGCATCGGCGACACCGTGGCGATCAGTGTGCACGCCGCTTCGGCGGCCGTCGATGTCGACGGCTATTGCGATCGGTTGGCACATGCCCTGGGTCGTCACCCGTGACCCTCTTCTCCGCGAGCAGACGCAAAGTCGCACTTTTTTAGCCCCAAACGTGCGACTTTGCGTCTGCTCGCGGCTGGGAAAGGGATAGGAAAGAGGGATGGGTTTTCTCAAGCAGGAAGTGCCCGTCATCGACTTCGCCGAGTGGAGCAAGGGCACCCGGTCGGAGAAGATCCGGCCGATGGCCAAACACTGGGCCGAGGTCGGCTTCGGCACACCGGTGGTGCTGCACCTGTTCTATGTCGTCAAGATCGGCCTCTACATCCTGGCGGCCGCGCTGTTCGCCCTGGCGACCAAGGGCATCGACGGCTGGAGCAACATCGGATCGTGGTGGACCGAGCCGATCGTCTTCCAGAAGGTCGTCCTGTTCACCATCCTGTTCGAAGTGGTCGGCCTCGGCTGCGGCTTCGGTCCGCTGAACAACCGCTTCTACCCACCCCTGGGTTCGATCCTGTACTGGTTGCGGCCCAACACCATTCGACTGCCACCGTGGCCGAAACGCATTCCGTTCACCGACGGCGATAACCGTGACCAGATCGACGTCGCCCTCTACGGCGCACTGCTGGTGGTGCTGATCGTCGCGCTGTTCTCCGATGGCACCGGCCCGATTCCCGCGCTGGGCACCGAGGTGGGTCTGCTGCCGGCCTGGCAGTCCTGGGCGGTCCTGGTGCTGCTGGGACTGGCGGGCCTGCGCGACAAGACCCTCTTCCTGGCCGCCCGCGGCGAGGTGTACGCCCCATTCGTCGCGGCGTTCCTGTTCGGCGGGGTCGACGTCATCATCGCCGCCAAGTTGGCCTGCGTGGTGATCTGGATGGGAGCGGCCACCTCAAAGCTCACCAGACATTTCCCCTTCGTGATCTCCACGATGATGTCCAACAGCCCGGTGGTGCGGCCCCGTGCGCTCAAACGGGCCTTCTTTGAGAACTTCCCGGACGACCTGCGTCCGGGCCGGCTCTCACGGGCGGTGGCGCACGTCAGCACCGCCATTGAAGGGCTGGTGCCGCTGGTGCTGTTGTTCACCCACGGCGGCTGGCCGACGGCGATCGCGGCGATGGTGATGATCACCTTCCACCTCGGAATCCTGTCGGCCATTCCGATGGGCGTGCCGCTGGAGTGGAACGTCTTCATGATCTTCTGCGTCCTGGCGCTGTTCGTCGGGCACGCCGACATCGGACTTGCCGATATGACCAACCCCTGGCCGGTGATCCTGTTCGCGGTGATGGCCGGCATCGTCATTGCCGGGAATCTGTTGCCGCACAAGATTTCCTTCCTGCCCGGCATGCGGTACTACGCCGGAAACTGGGACACCACCCTGTGGTGCATCAAGCCCTCGGCGGAGGCCAAGATCGCCGACGGGATCGTGGCGATCGCCAATATGCCGGCCGCGCAGTTGGAGAAGTTCTACGGCAGCAAGGAGGCCGCCCAGATCCCGATCTACATGGGCTACGCGTTCCGCGGCTTCAACACCCATGGCAAGGCGCTGTTCACCCTGGCGCACCGGGCGATGGCTTACGGCAGCGACGGCGGCAACGAAGATGCGTACTCGGTGACCGACGGTGAGCGGATCTGCAGCATGGCGATGGGCTGGAATTTCGGCGACGGGCATCTGCACAACGAGCAGTTGATCGCCGCCCTGCAGCAGCGCTGCCACTTCGAACCGGGGGAGGTGCGGGTGGTGGTGCTCGACGCGCAACCCATCCACCGGCAGACCCAGCGCTACCGGCTGGTCGACGCGGCCACCGGGGAGTTCGAGCGCGGCTACGTCAAGGTCGCCGACATGGTCGTGCGCCAGCCCTGGGACGACGACGTACCGGTTCACGTGGAGAACCGGCAGCGGTAGTAGCGGCCCCTTTGACCAAACGGTTGGTTGGGGCGAGAATCGTCGGTGGAACCCTAGATCCCTGAAGGAGAAGTTGATGGCGGAAGCGGTAATTGTCGAGGCTGTGCGGGCACCGGTCGGCAAGCGCAACGGCGGTCTGTCCGGTGTTCATCCGGCGGAGTTGTCGGCGCAGGTGCTGGCGGGTCTGGCCGAGCGCGCCGGGATCGACCCGGAAATCATCGATGACGTGATCTGGGGCTGTGTCATGCAGGCCGGCGAGCAGGCACTCGACATCGCCCGCACTGCGGTCCTGACCGCCGGGTGGCCGGAGACCATCCCCGGTGTGACGGTCGACCGGCAGTGCGGATCCAGCCAGCAGTCGGTGCACTTCGCCGCCGCCGGTGTGGTGGCCGGTCACTACGACGCCGTCATCGCCGGCGGTGTCGAGTCGATGTCACGCACCCCAATGGGCGCCTCGCTGGCCAGCGGCGGAAATCCGTACGCGGCCCGGTTCAAGTCCCGCTACGACCGCACTCCCAACCAGGGCATTGGCGCGGAGATGATGGCTACGAAGTGGGAGCTCAGCCGGACCATGCTCGACCAGTTCTCGCTGGACTCACACGAAAAAGCAGGCGCGGCACAAGATTCCGGTGCGTTCGACGATCAGATCGTCGGCATCAAGGACCAGGACGGAAACGTGGTCCTCAAGGACGAGGGCATCCGCCGCGGCACCACCTTGGAGAAGATGTCCCAACTCAAGCCGGCGTTCTCCGAGGACGGCGTGATCCATGCCGGCAACTCCTCGCAGATCTCTGACGGCTCCGGCGCGCTGCTGTTCATGTCGGCGGAGAAGGCGAAGTCGTTGGGACTCAAGCCGCTTGCCAAGGTGCACACCGCCGTGCTGGCCGGCGCGGACCCGGTGATGATGCTGTCGGCCCCGATCCCGGCAACCCAGAAGGCGCTGAAGCGCTCCGGGCTGAGCCTGTCCGACATCGGCGTATTCGAGGTCAACGAGGCCTTCGCCCCGGTTCCGATGGCCTGGCTCAAGGAGATCGGTGCTGATGAGAAGAAGCTCAACCCCAACGGCGGAGCGATCGCGTTGGGTCACCCGCTCGGCGGTTCCGGCGCCCGGATCATGACCACCATGCTCTACCACATGCGGGACAACAACATTCGGTACGGCCTGCAGACCATGTGTGAAGGTGGCGGTCAGGCCAACGCGACGATCCTCGAGCTGCTCTAAAGATGGCGCCCTCTGATGGTCCGACTCCTCCCGGCGCTCTCACTGAGCGCCGGGGTAACACCCTGATCGTCACGATCAACCGGCCCGAAGCGCGCAACGCGGTCAACCAGGCGGTCAGTATCGGCGTCGGTGATGCACTGCAGCAGGCGCAGGAGGATTCGGAGATCTGGGCCGTCGTCATCACCGGTGCCGGCGACAAGTCGTTCTGCGCCGGTGCCGACCTCAAGGCAATCTCCCGCGGGGAGAACATCTTCCACCCCGAACACTCGGAGTGGGGTTTCGCCGGCTTTGTGCAGCACTTCATCGACAAGCCGGTGATCGCGGCGGTCAACGGCACCGCGCTGGGCGGGGGCACCGAACTGGCGCTGGCCAGCGACCTCGTGGTGGCCCAAGCCAGTGCCCAGTTCGGGCTGCCGGAGGTCAAGCGGGGTCTGATCGCCGCGGCCGGCGGACTCTTCCGCATCGTCGATCAGTTGCCCCGAAAGGTGGCCATGCAACTGCTGGTCACCGGCGACCCGATCAGCGCCGAGGACGCCGCCCGCTGGGGTCTGATCAACGAGGTGGTCCCGGACGGCACGGTGCTGGATGCCGCGCTGGCTCTGGCCGACCGGATCACCGTCAACGCGCCGCTGGCCGTCCAGGCCAGCAAGCGGGTGGCGGCGGGTGTCGACGACGGCGCCATCACCCGGGAAGCAGACGCCTGGAAGCGCTCCAACCGGGAAATGCGGGCAGTGTTCAGTTCTGAGGACGCCATGGAGGGCCCCATGGCGTTCGCTCAGAAGCGAGCCCCGGTCTGGAAGGCGCGCTAGGGCGCCTTCCAGCGGTTAAGCACGGGGGTTAGGCCGCGGCCTTCGTGGTGGTCGGCGTCGCCGAGGCGGCCGGGGTGGTCGCCGGGGTCGCGGACTGCTCCGCCGGGGACGGTGCCGTGGTAGTCGGGCTGGCCGTCGGGGAGGCGGTCGTGGTCGGTGCTGCAGTCGTTGTCGGTGCTGCAGTCGTCGTCGGGCTGGCCGTCGTGGTCGGGGTTGTGGTCGGGGTCGTGGACTCTCCCGCCTCCGCGGCCGGCGTCGGCGGCGTCAGCACCTCGTCGATCATGTAGATGTAGGCACCACGTGTGGCGAAGGCGCAGGTCACCCGGACATCGTTGACCTTGATTTCGCCGCCCTTGCCGGTGACGGTGACCGAGCGACCATCCTGGGTGGGCATCTTGCCCTGGACGTCGTTGGGCCCGAGATA